>WGNT01000135.1 GCA_016124425.1 Cytophagales bacterium | reverse complement strand
CTTCATGCTTGGGTACTATTCAGATTTGAAGAGGAAAAAATAAAGGTGTGCTTCCTACACCGCAGTATCAGTTGGACTGTACTTAGTTGCAAATCTGGCTACACCTTTATTCTGTTTTTGGTTCAATGCAAAGATATGAGTTGCAAACTCACCAAGCTGCTGATTTTTGCCCTTTGAAACAAGTTTGTTTTAGCGAAAGCCTGTCCCGATAGCTCATCGGGTTGCAGTAAGGAAAACCCCACGGGATTGTCAAGGCGACAAAAAAACTATTTGCTCGCCTTCCAACGGGGAGATTTCACACTTCTACTAGAGCATCACAGCCTTTTATGGCTATACTCAACTAGGCGTTTGGGGTTTAATTCTTTTTTCTATTTTTATCAATCATTTTAAGAATCCGCTTAAGATACTTTTCATACGACTCGCATTCATTGACTGGAGTAGTTTCTATGGCTAAGGAAAAGCTTTCTATCAAATTCCCATATTCTTTGAATTTTTGTTCCAATAATTTTTCATCGCAGGTTTCCCAATACTCACCTTCGTCAACAAGGTTAAACTCTGAAAAATAGTTGTTTTTGGACAAATAGCGGATTAGCTAAACTATGGTCTTGTGGATATAACTAATATTCGACCAAAGACTTTATCGCTTGAAAGTAGGTTCTTCCAGTGGTAATTTTGCTCTGCGAATAATCATCCATAATCAACACAAATCGGCTGTCAAAGTGTTTCCTGATTTCCTTTAACAGGTTTTTATTGACCAAGTAAGACTTGTGTACCCGGATAAAATAGACGGGCAATTTCTCTTCCAATTTCTTTAAGCTCGAATCTAAAATATACGATTTAGCGTGTTTGGTAACAATAGACACGTATTTCTCGTCGGCCTGTATATAAGAAACTTCATCGAGGCGCAGAAAAATTACCCGGTCGCCTATCTTTATCGGAATGGAGGAGGTTTCGTTTTTTTTATATTCCCTGCTAAACTGCTCCATGAGATTGTTCAAATTGAATTCTGAATTGCCTTCACCAATTTGTTGGCCGAGCTTTTTAATGGTTTTCGCAAACCGCTCTTTCGTGAGTGGCTTAACTAGGTAGTCAACGCAATTGGTTTCAAAAGCTTTCAATGCGAATTCGTCAAAAGCTGTACAAAAAATTACCTTCGGGTTATAATTCAATCCGTTGAGTACATCAAAGCCACTTATCTCTGGCATCTGAATATCTAAGAAAATAAGCTCCGGCCTCATTTGGTTGATCTTCTCAATGGCCTCTTCCCCGTTCTCTGCTTCAGCAATAATTTGAAAATTTTCCGGATAATCCCCCATTAATGTTTGTAGACGTATACGTGCCAGTGGTTCGTCGTCAACAATAATGGTTTTGTAGGAACGGTTTAACTTCATGATTCAAACTGATTTTTTAAGGTAACTTTAAAATGTTTTTCAGCGCCGTTTTCCCAATTAATTATAGCGTCATTTCCATAAATATTTTCCAGTTTATCGTGCAAGTTCTGCAGACCATAGCCACTTACGGGTTCGTCCGGAAAATTAGGGCCATTATCATAAATCGAAATAATCAGCTCTCTCTCATGTTTTCTAACCACTACTGCAATTTTTCCCCTCTCTTTTATTTGTGAAAGCCCATGCTTTACTGCATTTTCTACAAGCGGCTGAATCAGAAATTTTGGTATTTGTTTTTCAAGTGTATTTTCATCAGCATTTATTTCGTATTCGAGCTTATCGCCAAAACGGGTCTTTTCGATTTCTAAATAATTTTTCACCATTTCAAGTTCCTCGGCTACCGAAACGTAGGTTTTATTTTCTTTATTAATTGAATACCTGAAAAGCTCCGAAAGGCCTGTAGCCATGTTCTCGGTTTTGTCGGCATCTATATGGGCCAAGCTGGCGATAGAGTTTAGCGAATTATATAGAAAATGCGGGTTAATCCGCGCGTGAATCGCATTCAGTTCTGCCTGGTTTTTTAGTTCCTTCATTTTGGCAATTTCCACGTCTTTTTGGTTGACCATGCTTTGGATGCGATAGTTAACAAAGTTATAGAATACCCGGAGTGCCGCAACCAATGCAATCAGAAAAAGATAGGATGAATTTTGGGTTAAGAAAGAGAAAGGGGTATAACCTGAAATCAGGTTCGGAACTAAAAATAGCATTACCGGGATAATCAAAACTGTAGGGACAATAAGGGCAGCAAAAATAGTACTGAGAAAGATAAAAGCCTGTTTTCCGACAAAATTATTTATCTTTTTAAGAAAAACGGGTTCGGTAAAATACAGAAAAACAAGAACCAACAGTGCATATACAATCGTGATTAAGAAGTTGGTAATAAAATCAACTGGGCTGAACATAAAAGGTAAAGGATCGCCGGACGTTTTGATGAAAGAATAAAAAAAGGGAATTATTAGTAGGATAATTTTTCTTTGATTTACATACTGTAGTAGGCCTGGGTTTTGTTTCCTTTTTGATTCTTTTGAGAGAAAGACCAGAAATCCGAAAAGTATTAGTATTGCCTTAAATGAATAGGAAAGGTTTCTTAAAAGCTTCTGGTACCTCAAATCTAAATAGAATTGATAGCCGAATTTTTGTACGGTGCTTGCTTTTAGCTTTTCGTAAAAATCACTGGAGTATAACTTGCTTAGTAAGTCTTTATCTATTTCTTTGAATTCGGCTTTGGAGGCATCGGAAGAATCAAAGATACCGCCATAACCCGTGTTTCTGTGTTGTGGTGTATACAGTTTTGTTAATGCCCGAATGGTATGATAGTAGATTTGGTTTATCGATATTGTATCAGTAAATGCTCCCTGAACTCCGAGTTCTAATGAAACGGATACTATCTCGGAACCGGAAAATAGGTGCCTATAATTTGATGAGGAGCCATTGGGATTTGACATTAATGCCAGTTTGAAGTTTGGGTCGGTATTTACCAGTTTAATTTTTATGGTTTCAAGTAAAGGATTTAATTCGGATATCATTTGTGTGATAATTAACGAATCCTGTTGAGTTTTTAAGCCAGTTACTTGTAAGCGGATATCATTTTCAAATCTGTAGGCGTTTACATTTTCTCCATTAAAAAGTCTTTCCCTGATCACATTCCAAGTGGTCTCTTCATAGGGTTTTGTAGGTTGATTTGCCTGCAAGAAGTTGAATGATGCCAATGGTAAGAGAATTAAGCTGAATAACACCTGTTTCATAATGGGTTGATTTTAAAGTTCGGTTCAAATAAACGGTGTTATCATACGGTAATGTAGCTTTTTCCGATGAAGTGCTGAAATTAGGGGATATTCTTCTCGTTTCGCTATCGGGGAGTAGATTGGAATGAGACGAAGACTGAAAGTCAAAATCACTGAGCTACAAAATCGTAATCGGTCGATTGGCAGGCCTACCAAAATTTTTTATGCCCGAGCTGTTGTATTGTGATCGCAATAAATAATCCTATTTACTGGGGAGCAAAGATCTATAGCTGCAAAGTTCGAATATAAGGAATTACATGAAGTCGAGCCTGCCTATCGGCAGGCAAAACAAAAACGTTACAAAGTGGGATGATTATCGTTGCGACCTGCCTGTCGGACAGGCAGGGATTCCACCCTGGAAAACCGGGACAAGTTCTGTCCTGTTGAAATCAAATTATAAATAGATAAAACCGACTTTTCTTAGGCGATCTTCAGGAAAAATTCACAGATCAACCTCCATGAAATACATTACTTCGATTGCTCACAGGACTAATTTTCTTTTATTATTTTCTTAATTTGGGTTGATAATTCAGGAAGATTATTTTTTATTATTTGCCATACTTCTTCCGCATCAACCCCGAAATAATCATGGGCCACAATGTTTCTGAATGCCTTAATTTTTGTCCACGGGATTTGCTGCTCTTTTTCTTTCAACTGCTCTGATAATCTTCCGACAGCCTCTCCAATTATAACAAAATTCATAAGTACTGCATCAAATGTCTTTTCATCTTCAAAAAATGTATCCACATCGCATATGTCTTCAACGAATTTTTCGATTTTCAAACAACTATCAATAATTGCAAGCAAATTTCCTCTATCCTTCTCAGACATAAATTGCGGATTGAAGTATTTGGTTTCTGAAGTAAGGTTTGATGTATTTTTCTCTGCACAAATCAACTTCTCTGTCAAACCGTTTGGCTACCAAATCTTTGATTTTGGTTTTTTTTTCAGATAAGTTCTGTGTGTTGGGCTGAAATTCAACGATCAAATCAATGTCGCTGTTTTCTGTTTCCTCATTTCTTGAAAATGAACCAAACAATCCAATACTAACCAATTGGCATTCATCGAATAGTAATGCTTTGTTCTCTTCTAAAAACGACAATATTTCGGATCTGTTTATCATCAGTTTTTTACAGGATCGATTTTTTAATTTTCAGTCGTATTGTTTGCCGAGTACGGGCTCCAGACTTTTTTTTGAAATTTGTCTAAATATCGTTAGATTTCAACAGAGAATCAAAATTACCCAACCAGAAGTTTGTCCAAACGTTTTTTTTATGTACGGAATACAGTTGATTTTACCTTAAACAGGACATTGCCATTATCATTCCAGTGTTAGCGGAAAAAATGGTAATAACCCGTCAAGAATTCTATATCTACGATTCTCGCCAGAAGAAGCATCAGGAATAGAAATTATCCAGCCTGATTACAATTAAAAAATTTGGCCAAATTAGAATAGAATTGTCTATGCGAAAAATACAAATTAAAGATCACTTTTATCCTCAGAAAAAATCTGGCCAAATTTAGATTGATAAGAAATTTGGCCGAATGAGGGCAGGGTGACGATTGGCGAATTCTGATTTTGCGAGAAAGGGACGGCTTCACAACCGTGCAGGCAGCCTAATGCCCTATGCGAAACCTTTCCTTTAAGGGGGGACGATTAATAACAGAGATGTTTTTTGGGAGCAATGGGTTCATCTGTCGCCACACCCATGTACCGAAAAAAACCCCTCCAAGACCCCGAAGCAGGAAGGACTTCTATAGAAAAAAGTAATGTTCAACCCATTCTGGGTTGGAATAAACTACATCCACAAAGACCCCAAGTTGCACTTGGGGCTATTGAGGAGTTGGACAGCTTCACTGTCAGTTCAATATAAACCTGTTCATTCATTTCAATTTTGTTTGCGAACAATCTTTTTTAATCCTTTCTAATATACACCAATTTCATTTTTCATATTTCAGCCGTAAGGCCATATTTCAATTTTCCCCAATATTTCGGACGTAGGCCATATCTCTACCATATTTCCCTCAGATAATATCCACCAATATCTAGTATCAATGAATATCAATCCACAAATATTTCGGCCTTAGGCCATATTTCAACCATACCCTGAACCGCTACGCTCCTCAGGGTCTACGCTTCGCTCCGATTTCCACCATATTTCCCTTTAATAATATCCACCAATATCTAATATCCATCAATATCATTTTTCATATTTCAGCCGTAGGCCATATTTCAACCATATTTCCACTATATTTCAATCCTCCTCACATCCATAAATATCAAAAATATTAATGAATCGGCCCCTCCCTATCCCTCAGAAACCCAGCATCTCCTCCTCCCAGCACCGTTTTCACCTCACTGACAATGGAAAGCGCAATTTCCTCTGGGGCCTCGGCACCTATATGTAGCCCAATCGGTCCGTAGATTTTATTCAAATCATTCGGTCCCACCTGCACATCTTTTTTCTCCAAATTTTCCAACATCTTTTCCAGTTTTTTCTTTGGACCCAAGACTCCCAAGTAGGGAATTTGCAAAGGTAAAAGACCTTCCATAATGGCTAGATCATAGTTAAAATTATGGGTCATCAGCACCACGGCCGTTCGGCCATCCTTGGTAAAGTGGGGTAGGGCTTCGGAGGCAGTGGCAACAAGGATTTGGTGAACGGACGGAAAACGTTCCGCGGTGGCATGATTTGAACGTCCATCGATCAAGGTTACTTCCCAGCCGAGCACATCGGCCAATTTGCAAAGAGGCATGGCATCATTTCCCGCACCTACTACTACCAACGATATGGGGGCGTGGATTAGCTCTACAAAGGCAGTGACGGGTTGTGAACCGAGGTATTCGCTGATACTGGATTGGTTCAGGTTTTGCACATTAGCTACGTCACGTTCAATTTCCTGGAGCCAAGGCCCAACCGTAGTAGGGACTGAAGAGAAGTGGCCATTTGTAAAAAGTAAACAGGTGCCCAACTGTTTTTCTCGCTTGTTTTTAAGATCAAAAAGCGTCACCAATACCTTTGGTTCTCGAGTTTCCATAGCCTGCTTAAGTAAGGCTATAGGGTGGTTTTCCGTTTCGGGATCGATTGGCTCTATCAGGATATGAATGATACCATTGCATCCAAGACCAACGCCAAACTTTGCATCATCATCATCGGTCGTATCGTAGGTGACCACCATTGATTTCTTTTGGAAGATCACAAGCTGCGCCTTTTTTAGTGCGTCTCCCTCCAGACACCCGCCGCTAATGGCACCTGTAAGGGCGCCATTCTCTGTCACAAGCATCCGCGCGCCGGGACGCCGGTAGGAAGAGCCATCTACCTTGACTACAGTCGCGAGGGCCATCTTTTCGCCCATCGCTTGTGCTTTTTCAAAGGCTTTGATGATTTCTTTTATTTCTTTCATCGATAGGGTGGTTTAGACCAATACAGTTCCCTTAAGAACCTATACCTAATGCGTTTGGCAAGTTAATTAAATCGAGTTAGTGGGACAAGGGTCCCTGCTTTCCAAAAATCCTCTTCAGAAGGTAGCGTCACAAATCCTTCCGCTATGCCCAAATGAATTAGGTCTCCGGATCCGGAATGGTCTACTGGCGTTGCAAACCAAGTACCTTTTTTGTTTTCCAAGGTGACTAACAGATGGTGAGATAACGGTTTTTTGAATTCAACGTCACGTGTAAGAACCGCATCGTATTCCTCTTTGGGAAGGTTTTGATAGGTTCGAAACCAAGGTTTGAAGAATAAATGAAAACAGGCCAAGGTCGATCCCGGATTTCCAGGAAACCCAAATACCATTGTCTCTTCCACCGTGCCAAAGAGAAAGGGCTTCCCCGGGCGCTGGGCTACGCCATGTATTTTTTTATCCAATCCAAGTTCCATCAATACCTCGGGCAGGTAATCAAATTTCCCCTTGGAAACCGCTCCGGAAAACATAAGCACATGGTATGTCCCGAGCAGTCTTTTTAATTCATCCCGCAGTTTTTCGCGGTCGTCTGCAATCTGAACCGCATCGGCTTCTATACCTAGAGCGATCAATGCTGCCTGAAGCATATACGAATTTGAATTCCGGATCTGATGGGGTAACGGTGTATGGTCTACAGGGACCAATTCGTCACCGGTCGCACAGACTACCACCTTCGGAGGCGAGACTACAGAAACACGGGAGTATCCTACTGCAGCCATCACGCCAACCATACCTGCGGTGATGATTCTTCCACTTGCAATCAGCACGTCCCCCTTGCTGGCATCAGTTCCTTTCCGATGGACATTCTGAAATACGCGTATAGCAGATTCGTGAACGATCGCCTTGCCTGCTTCGATGGTGATTTGCTCATAAGGTATCACGCAATCAGTACCTATCGGCAACACAGCGCCAGTCATTACTTCCAGGCAATTGTCTGGACTGGAAAGCGTCATTGCCGGCTGTCCGGCAGCCTGTGTGTTTTCGATTAAATAATGCTTTCCAGACGAAACACTGCTGGATTGAAGGGCTATGCCGTCCATTGTCACCCGGTCAAATGGCGGTGAGTCTCTGTCAGCCACAATATCTTGGGCCAGTATGTTACCAATCGCCTCTTGGATGGGAATTTGAATAGGGGGGATCTGAAGTTTTTGGTCTGTAATAAGCTGCTGCGCTGCTGTTACTTGAATCATAGCTATTGAATATATGCGTCTCCGACTTCCTGATACCACTGATTGATACCGCCGGAAAGCGTCAGTAAGGTTGATTCTGGAAATTTGGATTGGATAACTTGAACGGCTTTTTCACTTCTTGATCCCATCTGGCACATGAAAACCACTGGTTTCTCTTTTGGGAAATCTAACCCTAGCTCACTGACCTTCGAGAGGGGAATCAAGCGCGCATGTTTCAGGTGACCCTGAGCAAACTCATGCGGTTCACGAACATCGATTAGCTGAAATGGCTGACCATTCTCATACCAAGTATGTAATTCCTCAGGGCTTATAGAAGCCGTGAGTTGACATTGGGGAGAATCGTAGCTATCTGCCAGTTTGGTGATGCGGTGGTTTTCTGGATTTACTTTTAATTTGAGCCGGTAGTTATGATGGCCAAGTAAGTCAAGAATAAGCAGCTCTCCGGAAAGCACATCGCCAAGGCCAGTCAGCATCTTTACAGTCTCCAATGCCTGATAGGAACCTATGATTCCCGGAACTATCCCCAGTACTCCCGCCTGATTACAGTCTGGAATTTGTCCTGCATCCGGAGGCGTTGGAAATAGGCAGCGATACGTAGGCCCGCCTTTGTAGTTAAACACGCTTATTTGGCCTTCAAACATTTGGAGAGCACCGTAAATGAACGGCTTTCCCAAAAGGACACAGGCATCATTGATAAGGTACCGGGCAGCGAAGTTGTCCGTTGCGTCTATTATGACATCATAGTCAGAAAGCACTTCAATGGCGTTTGCTATTTCCAGAAAGAACGGAAAGGTGTTAAACTTGATCTCAGGGTTCTGTCGGGATAGTTTTTGCCGGCACACGTCCACTTTCAACTTCCCTACATCGTCCATGTCGTAGATTACCTGTCTATGCAGGTTACTCTCAGACACGGTATCTCCGTCTATTATTCCAAGGGTGCCAATTCCCATGGCTGTAAGGTACTGGAGAACGGGGACCCCAAGTCCGCCTGCCCCTACGACTAGGATCTTCGCTAAGCGTAGTTTTTCCTGCCCTTCAATTCCAAAAGACGGTAGTTGGATTTGGCGGATATATCTACTTTCCGTTTTCATGCATCAACCTCCTAGAAATGACATCATTTACCATTAACCACTAATAATTAACCATTATACTTTCCCTATGCATGCATCAACCTCCTAGAAAAGGCATCAATTACCATTAACCATTAATCATTAACCATTAATCATTAACCATTAACCATTAACCATTAACCTTTAACCATTATACTTTCCGTGTGCAAGCATCAACCGCCAAGAAATGACATGGATTTTTTTGGTGCTTCTGCCTGTCGCGCCTCTGCTTCGAAGCCGTCCTTTTCCTTTTTGGCCACTGCCAGGACAATCTCACGGATGAGCTCTTCCCGGCTCGCCCCGGACCTGAGTACATCTCGCAAATTCGTATTGGCGGGTCCATATAGACAGGTGCGAAACTCTCCCGTCGCGGATAGCCGTATGCGGTTACAGGTGCCGCAAAAGGTTCTGCTGAAGGATGCAATGATGCCAAAGCTGCCTTTATACCCGGGTATACGGTAGTTTGCAGAAGTACTATTTTTTTCGTCAGAAAGCTTAATTAAGTTTGGATAGGCAGCCGCGATGTATTCGTACAAAACAACATGATTCCATTTTGGTACCTCAAAGCTTCCGGAGCCGTTAAAGGGCATTTCTTCTAAGAAACGTACGGATAAGTCGTACGCTTTGGTGAGTTCGATAAAAGGAAGGATATCCGAAATATTTTTTTTGTCGGCTACCACGGCATTTAACTTGACGTCAAATCCCATTCCCAGAAGGTCTAAAATGCACTGGAATACTTCGTCAAACTTGTCTCGTCTGGTAATTTCAAAAAAGCGTTGTCTGTTCAACGAATCCAGGCTAATGTTAATTTTTTTGATGCCCAGACGCTTGAGGATAATCATTTGGTCCCTGTCAAGTGTGCCGTTGCTTGTGACGGTGATCTGATTGATCCCTTGCATTCGGCTCATCTTTTCGAGAAAATCCATGATGCCTTTGCGGACAAAGGGCTCACCGCCTGTGATCCGTACCTTATTTACCCCATATTCACTAAAAATGGCAAGCAGGTATTCCAGTTCCTCATAAGTAAGCAGATCCTTACGTTCGACGAAATTAACGCCTTCCTCCGGCATGCAATAGTAGCACCTGAAATTGCAGCGATCTGTCACGGAAAGCCGCAGGTAGTTCAACGTTCTGCCATACTGGTCTATCAGCGTTTTTTCCATAGAGGTTATTAAAGCGATTAAGTCGGGTTAAAGATTAAGGATGGGCATTCACCCAAACCGTTTGATCATCAAAATGTTCTTTTTTCCAAATGGGAACGGACTTCTTCAATTCATCGATTAGAAATTCACAGGATTCGAAGGCATCCTTCCGGTGTGCGGTCGATGTTCCGATTATCACAACGGGGTCGCCCACTTTTTTTGCACCCAAGGCATGAATCATAACGAGCTTTTTTATGGGCCACCTCGCCTTCGCCTTTGCGGCCAACACTTCCATCTCTTTGACAGCCATGGGTTCGTATCCTTCAAAATCCAGTTGGACAACCCCCGACTTGCCTCCCGCGTGGTTACGCACAGTGCCAATGAATAGGGACAGCCCGCCGGCCTCTGCATGCTGTAATTCAGCATACGCCTCGTTGATATCGATTGTGGTTACGAGTTTGATCATGGAATCATCCGCCGCTTACCGGCGGTATTAAGGCAATTTCGTTGCTTTTTTCCAACAGCGTGGTATCCACGGCATACGTATGTTCTACAGCGATAGCCAGAGCGGAGAGTTCCTTTAACGGAGGGTATTGTATATACAACCAACTCTTTAGTTCCCTGACGTTGCCAACGTGAACATCTTCAGGGACGGAGATGATGTCGCTGCCCACGATGTCTTTGGTAATACCAAACAACTTAATTTCCATTCCTTACCTATTTGGTTTAGAAACTAAAATTAGGGATAATAGATGGGATGTCCATGGAGTAGCAGATTTTTAATATAATATTCACTTATGCTTCCGCTCGAAACTTTATCTCATTTTTGGCCCCCTTCATTTCTGAAAGGTTAATTTAACTGAAAAACGTGGAGGTATGACAATATCGAATCGCGCGTATTTTTCTGGCATTAAAAAAAAGTTTTATTTTTCTGGTATCATTTTCTACATTTTGTCCTTATCATTATGTAACAGATAAGAAACTGTGATAAACCCAGATAACCATATTTTCCATCAACTAATTTCCAATAAGGACTTTGTTCTTTGGGTCAACCAGCCTAATGAGGACAGGGATATCTTTTGGCAAAACTGGAGTTACAGTAATGCTTTTGCACAAGATCAGGTTCTGAAAGCGCGGGAATTTATCCAGCGACTTCAGTTTCGAGAAGATCTGTTGTCAACGGAAGAGCTTGATGGCATGTTGGGAAAGATATTGGAAAGAGAGGCTTGCTACTTACCTGTTGCGGCGGAGCGTCCTGTAAGGATAGGTAGTTGGGCTCAAAAGCAGTGGCTACGGGTAGCAGCTATTTTGCTGTTAAGCCTTCTCATTGGCGCTTCTTTGGAGCGTATCAATCCCACCTTCGACACAGATCAAGTCGTACTGCAAGCACCGTTGAAAAAGGTGGATAACCCACGAGGCATCAAGTCTTCCTTTCTACTTCCTGACGGGACGAAGGTTCACCTAAACTATGAATCTTCCCTTACTTTTCCGCCACAATTTGAACATGGTGAAAGGAAAGTGTCTTTGGTGGGAGAGGCATTTTTCGATGTGGTTCATTCAGACAGCGTTCCTTTTGTGGTCCTCGCAGAGGGGGTAGCGGTGCAAGTGTTAGGGACAAGTTTTAATGTTTCTTCTTCTAACTACCAAACACAGGTTTCACTTGTCAAGGGGAAGGTTTTAGTGAATTTTTTGGATCAGCATACCGGATTGGATGACCAAATGCTAACCCCCGGCAACCAAATCCACCTGGATCGACGGTTAGGCAAATATACGGTGACGCCGTTTCAGACTGATCAAATCACGGGTTGGAAAGATGGCATCATGATGTTTGAGGATGCAGGCATGGCTGATTTTTTTGAGAGGCTTGAAAAGTGGTATGGCGTAAACATTCAAATCTTTGGACGACCGGCTAAGCCCTGGAAGATTAACGGGCGCTATGAAAACGAAATGCTCGAGGATATCCTTCTCGGGCTAAAGTTTGTATATAATATTGAATATCAGTTAAATGGAAAAAATGTTTGGATAAAAATAAACGATTAGCAGATGAAAAAACCGTAAATAGCCGGGCTGGATGCACCTTAGACGGTACCGGTTCAAAAATAATATCCGTCACCACTTACTAATAACTTAATCATCAATTAACAACCCAATATTATGGAAAAAAATATACCATTCCATCGAAAGTTAACGTGGGCAGTAGTTTTAGGTTTGATCCTTCAAGCCATGCTGCCCCAGCTTGTATCGGCGCAGGGAGTCACTGCGCTGGCAATAGCTAGCACCAAAGCCCAGGAATCTTCGAAAATAAAGCTGATGGAAAAACGAATTTCCATTGCAGTAGAAGATTTAAGTGCGAGAGATCTGTTTAGGATATTGGAATCCAAAACCGGAGCGAAATTCGTTTTTGACCGGGAAGTTTTACAGTCGGATGCACGGTTTTCTTTAAACGAGCAGTCGATTTCCCTTTATGACCTCCTTCATGCCATTTCGTATCAATCGGATTTCCGGTTTAAGCAGGTAAACCAAAACATCAATGTACGGCTCGTCTCTGAACCCAACGGAACTTTGGTAGAAAAGGCGGTAGACATTAACGTCACCGGTAAAATAACGGACACCAATAATGTCCCGCTTCCAGGGGTATCGGTGCTTGTAGAGGGAACTGCTACTGGAACTGTCAGTGACTTGGAAGGTAATTATGCTATCACCGTACCGGATGGAGCGGCACTTGTTTTTTCCTTTATCGGGTTCAGGAACCAGCGTGTCGTTGTAGGAACGCAATCTGTCATCAATATTACCTTGGCGGAGGATATTTCCGGATTGGATGAAGTGGTTGTAACGGCATTGGGTATAAAGCGCGAAGCAAAAAGTTTGGGGTATGCGACATCCAGCGTAAGCCAGGATGAAATGACGATCAACCGAACCGGTAATTTCATGAATGCATTGCAGGGGAAAATGGCCGGCGTGAACATTACCTCTTTAGGGTCCGGACCATCAGGCACAAGTAAGATACGGATAAGGGGACAGTCCTCCTTTGGTGGAAACAACTCACCCCTCATTGTTGTGGACGGTGTACCGATTGACAACACAAATTTCGGTGCCAGAGGAGATTTCTCAGAAAGGGGTAGTAACAGAACCTCGGATAGCGGGGACGGTCTGAACAGTATCAATCCCGACAACATCGAATCTATGACAGTGTTAAAGGGAGGGGCGGCTTCTGCCCTTTACGGTTCACGCGCGAAGGATGGCGTCATCATGATTACGACCAAAAACCGTGGTGCCGGTAGAGGAGTGAGCCTTGAAATCAATTCCAACTTTACCCACGACATCCCCATGGACTTTAGAGACTACCAGTTCGAATACGGGCAGGGTGAAAATGGCGTTAGGCCCACGTCTCCCTTTCCTACTTCTGGCGTATGGAGCTTTGGGGAAAGATTTCAACCAGGAATGACACATACCCTTTTTGACGGGCTACAGGTTCCCTATGAGCCGCAGCGAAATCAGTTTAAGGAATTTTACCGAAACGGATTTACTTGGACAAATTCGGTTTCTCTGGCTTCTTCAGGTGATAACGGTGGGTTTAACTTGATGGTGTCCAATATGGATAACGAACTGATTATGCCAAACTCTGATTTTAACCGGAAAACGGTCAACTTTGGATTTACCCAGACTGTAGCTAAAAAGCTGACCATCTCTGGCAACATCAACTATTCGAAGGAGCAGCGTCGAAATCCGCCGAACCTTGCGGAGCAGGATTACAGCCCAGTAATTATCTATACGTTGGCAAATTCAATGCCTATGGATGTATTGCGGGACAATGCTGAGGATGCCAATGGAAACGAAAACATTTGGTCAAGGTTTACAAACCGGACAAACCCTTACTTTGCACTCAAACGATTTGATAACATCGACCGGGATAGGGTATTTGGCAACATTACAGCGAAATACGACCTCACCGACTGGCTCTTTGTACAGGGCAGGGTAGGGCAAGACTTTTTTGCTAGAGAACAGGAATACAACCTGCCTCACGGTACGCAGCGACAGGTGCCTGCCCCAGCAGGCTTCGTCAACGGACAGTACGTGCAGGATGCTACCAACGTCCGGGAGGTAAATGCCGACTTCCTAATAAGTGCCAACAAAACCTTTGGAAACTTTGGGTTACTGGTCAATGCGGGCGGAAATCAAATGTATAGAAGGTTTAGTCGACATAACGTATTCGTAGAGGATTTCTTCTCCAGAGACCTGTACACGATTGGCAACAGCCGGTTAAGGGATCCAATATACCAGTTTTCTGAACGTCAGGTAAACTCACTTTATGGCTCTGCTGAAATCTCATACAAGGAGTTCCTTTACATAAATGGAACCGTGAGAAACGACTGGTTCTCTACCTTATCTCCAGCAAACCGCAGCATCCTGTATCCTTCTATTACGGGTAGTTTTGTGTTTTCACAGGCTTTTGGTGCTTCCTTACCGGAGTGGATTACCTTTGGCAAAGTGCGGGCAGGTTACTCTGAGGTGGGTAGCGATACAGATGTTCAGCCTTATTCGAACAACTTGTTTTACAATATAAATGCCCAGCAGTTTCCTAATTCCAATGGCGTTCCGCAACCTTTGGCAAGTATAGCTGGATCTACCGTTCCGAATGCCAACCTAAGGCCGATGATGGTTCAGGAGAGGGAATTTGGTCTGGAAATGCAGTTATTTGACAGTAGGGTAGGCTTTGAGGTGACGTATTACCATAAGCTTTCACGCGATCAAATCTTACGAGCCCAAATGTCTGATGCCACCGGGTTTCTCAACCAATTAATCAATGTGGGAAAAAGCCAGAATGAGGGCGTGGAAATGATGTTAAACGTCAATCCTATTGCTTCCCAAAACTTCCGTTGGAATGCGAGCTTCAATGCCGCATACAACATCACTGAGGTACTGGATTTGGGACCTGATGTAAGCGACAATAGCATTACTGTTGGTACCGCTGATTTTCATGGGGAACTTAGACATGTAGTGGGTAGGCCCATGGCCCAGCTGTATGGATTTGGTGTTTTACGGGATGAGCAGGGGCGAGTGGTTCATAATTCTGGAAATGGAAGGCCGCTAAGAACTCCCGATCAGCTTGAATTCGGAAGCGCAATACCGACTTGGGTAGGGGGAATCACAAACGGCTTTGATTACAAAGGGGTAAATTTATCCTTTTTGATTGATTTCAAACTTGGTCATAAAATGATTTCCGGCACCCATATCAATGCCTACAGGCACGGATTAGACAAAGCGACTCTACCGGGAAGGGATGTGGGTTACGTAATTGGGGAAGGCGTCAATCAAAGTGGAGAAATAAATACAACTCAGGCGCCGGTTCAACAGTATTATGAAGTCATGCGAAGTTTGCGATTGTCAGAGTTGTCCGTTTTTAATGCTGGCTCTTGGCAATTAAGGCAGGTCAGTTTGGGCTATGATTTCTCTAAATTGCTGCCTTCCAGCTTCCCGGTTAAAGGAATTAGGTTGAATGTGGTTGCCAATAACGTGGCCGTAATCAAAAAATGGGTGCCCCATATCCACCCAGATCAGTTTGGGTTCCCCTCCGACAATCTGATGGGATTGGAGGCAACTGGATTGCCTGTAGCCAGGAGTGTAGGTTTTAACCTTAACTTAAAGTTTTAGTCAAACCCAAAATCCAAAAAAATGAGACCTTATAACTATAAATTACTTATCGCAGTCCTCGTAATTTTCGGGGTTGCTTGTGACAGTGGGTTTGATGAGATGAATATCAACCCCAACGCACTGACAACGGTAGAGCCAGTCTTCCAGTTGAATACAGCTATCGTTGCTTCTGCTCCGCAATACGGCAACTTAAGCTATGAAACGACCATCGTCAAACAAATGATCACGCCGTTTAGCGGAGTGGGCGCAGCGGCCAATTTTAACCAAGACAACCGAAACGTGGCGGCCGGTAACTGGCAGCGCGGATATAGAGAGGGGATAAAGAACCTGGCCGACGCATTGAACCGGACGGAAGGTATTCCGAGATATGAAAACCTGCGGCAAATGATACGTATCTGGAAGGCCTATACCTTTATGGTGTTGACAGACACCTATGGGGATATTCCTTACTTTGAGGCAGGAAGGGTCTTTCTGGAAGGAATCACCAATCCCGTGTATGACCCGCAGGAGCAGGTTTATGACGACATCCTGAAAGAACTAGAAAGCGCATCTGCTGCCATTAACCCTGCTGGGCCGCCAGTGCCGGCTGAAGTTCTTTACTCCGGTGACCTAAATAGATGGAAGCGTTTGGGCTATTCGCTGTTGTTGCGGGCGGCAATGAGGCATTCCAAGGTAAACCCCACGAAAGCGGCGGAGTATGTGGCCAAAGCAGTAAATGGAGGCCTGATGCAGTCTAACGCGGACAATGCCATTATCCGACACACGGCAAATTTCACCAACAACATCGGTGCACAGCTAAATGGTGGGCAATCTGCGTTTTTCTACCTTGCGGAGGATTTTGTTTCCTACCTGAAGGATAACAATGATCCTAGATTGGCTTCAATAGCTGTGCGTTATGTTGGCGCTAACAGCGGTGCTGGTCAGACAGCCGGGAACGCAAATAGAGACCCAAGTGTCCAAATTGGTATGCCGTTAGGATATGATAACACCACCATTTCGACTGCCGTGCAGGCGAGTGGCTTGGCAAGTCTTTGGGACTATAGCCAACTGGATAGAACCCGAATGGCCGCCATACAGGCTCCAAGCTTCTTGGTGACCTATGGTCAGACACAACTGCTACTGGCAGAGGCAAGGTTTCGAAACTGGGCACCTGGAAGTGCCGCAGAGGCGTATCGGCAAGGTATAGAAGCCCACATGCAACAGTTAGCTACCTATGGGGCAAATACGGCAATCGCTGCTCCTGCCATTCAAGCCTATCTAAACGCCCATCCGTTAGAAACCGGAAAAGAGCTGGAACAAATAAACACACAGTATTGGGTGGCTACCTATCTGCTGGGGCCAGAATCTTGGGCCAATTTTAGAAGGTCTGGATATCCCACTCTTACTCCAAACACCTTTCCGGGAAGCGATTTACAGACGGAGGATTTTATTCGGCGACTTAGTTATACCGATTCTGAATCCAACGTAAACGCGGCGAACGTACAAGCCGCCAATAGCCGTCAAGGACCGGATCTAATGGATACGCGAGTGTGGTGGGATGTGAAATAGCGAATAAGAAAATTATTCGCTACTTTATGACCCGGTCCATCGCTTGAAAACCGGTAAAGGTTGAAAGGGAAAAGGACCACTTGGATTGTAAGAAGAATCGTGTTTTTTGGCATTTCCATCCTGACGTATAGGAATTCGTCAGTGCCATTTTAAATCAATGCGTTATGATTATGAAAGGATTGAAAAAAAGATTGGCCGCTGGCGAAACACTTAGCGGATGCTGGTTAAATCTAGGGAGCCCCTTGACCGCAGAAATTGTGGGGCTATCAGGGTTTGATTGGGTACTACTGGATTTGGAGCATGGAGCAGGGGAACCCAAGGACCTGCTCCACCAACTTCAGGCACTCGGAAATACCGCAGCAGCACCTGTTGTGCGCGTTGAAAGTGTTGCCAAGCAGCGAATCCACCGCGTGCTTGATGTCGGTGCAGAAGGTGTCATGTGCCCACAGATAAAAACCATAGAAGACGCTCTTTCAGCCGTAAAAGGGATGCATTATCCCCCTATAGGTCATAGAGGCGTCGCCAAAATGGTTAGGGCCACGGGGTTTGGGAAAAATTTCAATGCCTATGTTGCCAATACCCAAAACGATATCGTCGGGATTATCCAGATCGAAACTGTGGAAGCTGTAGAGAACGTCGAAGCAATTGCTGCTATAGACGGTGTCGACGTGTTGTTTATAGGCCCTGCGGATCTTACCATGTCGCTCGGGGTATTTGGGCAACTCGATCATCCCTTGTTTACCGAAGCACTTGCAAAGATTATTGCCGCAGCAACAAAGGCAGGAAAGGCAACCGGTATTCTTATATTCGATCCTGCTGAGTTTGCCCATTACCAGTCTATGGGCATACAACTGATTGCCTGCGGTTCTGACGCTACATTCGTTGCGAACGGAGCAAGCGAACTTGCGAAAAAACTCAATCAAATGAAAAATGTCCCCACAACCAACTAAGCCCCCATGCTGCAAGAT
>WGNT01000184.1 GCA_016124425.1 Cytophagales bacterium | reverse complement strand
GTGCGCTGCTTGGCTGTGGCCCTCAGGCTTGCGCACTTTACCAAACCTTTTGCCTGACCTGATGCAAAAAAAATGCCGAGTTGCCTTAGGCTAGCCTTTACTACAGGCCATTTCCTAGGAAACTCGGCGCGATTTTAGTTTTCAATTATACCGAACCCAAAACTTTGTCGATAATGTTAGGGTCGCTGCCTGAGAGTTGCGATTTTTGTACAGCAGCGTCAGGGCTTGGTTTGCCAAGATCGGGGACCTTACCTGCGGGGGTCATTGGCTCCTGTTTAAACTCCCCTTCACCGTCAATACTCGTTCCGCCGGACCACCTACCTCGGGGGCCCTGTGCAGAAGCATCCTTATTGAACGTAAAAAAGGTATAGTTGTATGCTGACGGTTCCTTTGACTGGTCGAACGTGTTAGGTATGGGGTGGTTTTTTGCCCCGCCTAGTTCTTCCCATGCCGCCAACCACTGATTTTGGTGCATTGTATCCCTAGCAACTAAAAAGGATAGCATTTTTTTCATTCCGGGATCGTCAGTCATATTGTATAACTGTACGGCTAACATCCTGCCGGTACTTTCCGCAGTTACGTTGGCTAGCATGTCTGCGGCAATATTTCCACTGGCATACACATGACTACAATTGAAGGGTACTCCGCTTGCATCCACCGGCATGGCTGCCATGCAGGTCGTGATGGTGTGCTGAATGTTCATGCCTCCCATGGCAGCGTGTAAAATCGGGTCTTTAGAGGCTGCCTCCTGCATTGATGCTGGAGCACCTTCTAAGTTTAAGGCGACTGCAGTGGCCAGCATTTCTATGTGGCCCATCTCTTCTGTCCCTGTTTCGAGTAGCATATCCCTGTATTTTTTCGGACCTCTCGCGCCCCAAGCCTGAAAGAGATATTGTAGACATACCCGAATTTCTCCCTGAATGCCCCCAATAGCCTGTTGCAGGGCGTTTGCAAAAGCCGGGTTGGGTTTTTCGACTTTTACTTCAAATTGGAGTTTACCCCCGTCGTGATAAAACATAAGCGTTGGTTTAAATAGTGTAACATCTTTGGATGTACCTATACAAGCGATATTCCAACTGGAAAAAGTCGCAGGATGCGAACGAGAATGGAATACCTCTCAAAGCCTACCGTAGAATTGACCAAGTAAGGTTACAAATTGAGAAGAAAGGGATACAATTGCCGGAACCTGATCAGTTATCAAAATCGACCGGTGTTCTTCGCTAAGCAGGTTAGAGTATTTTTTAAAAATTCACTAGTAGATTTCACTTTCAGATTGGATATTTGATGTATACGCCTAAAAATTGTTTTTATGGGAAAGAAAATACCTTGTCTGTCTCCTGAATTGATTGATTTCATCCGTGACCAACGTATTTTTTTCGTCGGGACAGCGGCAACAGAGGGAAGAGTTAATGTTTCTCCTAAAGGAATGGATACCTTTCGGGTGATTGATGCAGGCAGGGTGGTCTGGATGAACCTAACGGGAAGTGGAAACGAAACCGCAGCCCACTTATCGTTAAGCGACCGAATGACCATCATGTTTTGTGCGTTTGACGGGAAACCGCTGATATTGCGTCTTTACGGGACTGCCGGAATATACCACCCTGGGGAGGAATCCTTTGAAAAATATGCCACGCTCTTTCCAAGGATTCCTGGTTCCAGACAAATCATCGACATGTCAATAGACCTCGTCCAAACGTCCTGCGGCTTTGCCGTTCCCCTTATGGACTTCAGGGAAGAACGGGATATCCTCAGCAATTGGGCGGAAAAGAAAGGCGCGGATGGCATTAGAGCCTATTGGCAGGAAAAGAATTTGAAGAGTATCGACGGATTTGATACAGGCATGGGGACAGCTAGCGTTTCCAAACAGGGCGATATAGAAGGAAACAGGTAGAATACGCGTTTATTGTGCAAAAACCTTTAACGCGCCGCCCGCATCATTACGGTAGGGATCAGTGTCACCTAGATTTCGTCAGTTATCAAAACAATCAAGCAACATAAACCTACCTAAAAAAAAGGCAGTCCTATGAGAGACTGCCTTTTTTTGTATGTTTTTATCTTTCAGATTCAGGCCACTACTTTCTCGGCCAACACCATGATCTTGTTGTCATTTACTTCCACTACGCCACCATCTACCACAAGTGACTGTTTTCCGTCCGTAGTGGTGAATGAAATCGACCCTTTTGCAAGAGCAGACACAAGTGGTGCGTGATTTTTAAGTACTTGAAAGGATCCGTCAGCCCCTGGAAAAGAAGCTTCTGAGACTTCTCCTACAAAAACCTTTTTATCCGGAGTGATGATTTCTAAGTGCATAATATAATGTCAACGGTGCTGTACAAATGAGAGGCACCTATTATAATAAGAATGTATACGTTACTTTACTTCGGCTAGCATCTTTTCACCCTTGGCAATGGCATCCTCTATACTACCTACCAAGTTAAATGCTGCTTCTGGTAGGTGATCTAACTCCCCGTCCATAATCATGGTAAAGCCTCTAATCGTATCTTTGATGTCAACCAAGACACCTTTAAGCCCCGTAAATTGCTCGGCTACGTGAAAGGGCTGTGAAAGGAACCGCTGTACCCTTCTTGCTCGGGATACGACAAGTTTATCTTCCTCAGACAATTCCTCCATTCCAAGAATGGCGATGATGTCCTGTAATTCCTTATACCGCTGAAGGGTTTCCTTTACCCTGGTTGCGCAGTCGTAATGTTCGTCTCCAATAATGATCGGGTCTAGAATCCTTGAGCTAGATTCCAGTGGATCCACGGCAGGATAAATACCGAGTTCGGCAATCTTTCGGGAAAGTACCGTAGTGGCATCCAAATGGGCAAAGGTTGTAGCCGGAGCTGGATCCGTTAAATCATCAGCTGGCACGTAAACAGCCTGGACCGATGTGATAGAACCGTTCTTGGTCGATGTGATACGCTCCTGCATCGCACCCATTTCCGTTGCAAGCGTTGGTTGGTACCCTACTGCAGATGGCATCCTTCCTAAAAGAGCCGATACTTCAGACCCTGCCTGTGTAAATCGGAAAATATTGTCGATAAAAAAAAGGATGTCTTTTCCGGCTCCTTCTCCTTCACCGTCACGGTAGTACTCCGCAAGCGTCAAGCCTGTAAGCGCTACACGCGCACGGGCTCCAGGAGGCTCATTCATTTGGCCAAAGACAAAGGTTGCTTTGGAATCTTCAAGTCCTTTCAAATCCACTTTAGAAAGATCCCATCCCCCTTCCTCTTCCAAGGATTTCACAAAGGCGTCTCCGTAGGTAACGATCCCTGATTCGATCATTTCACGAAGTAGGTCGTTGCCTTCTCGCGTCCGCTCTCCAACACCGGCAAACACGGAAAGACCTGAATAAGCCTTGGCAATGTTGTTAATAAGTTCTTGAATCAATACAGTCTTACCGACACCGGCTCCTCCGAAAAGACCAATCTTACCACCTTTGGCATAAGGTTCGATAAGGTCAATCACTTTAATTCCGGTGTAAAGTACTTCAGTCGACGTAGAAAGATCTTCGAATCTGGGGGCTGAACGGTGAATGGGTAGTCGGGTTCCGCTAGGTGGCTGTGGCAAACCATCGATAGCTTCGCCAATAACATTAAACAACCTTCCTTTGATACCGTCCCCTGTTGGAACTGAAATAGGAGCTCCCAGTTTGGTTACTTCCATCCCCCTTACCATCCCTTCGGTGGAATCCATCGAGATCGTCCTTACGCGGTCTTCGCCCAAATGCTGCTGAACCTCCAAAACTACCTTCAGACCATTTTCTTTAGTAATCTCAAGTGCGTCCAAAATGTTCGGGAGTGTAACACCTTCAAAGGAGATGTCTACCACAGGACCAATGACTTGAGTTATCTTACCAGTATTCGCCATTTTTATATTTTAAGATGAAAAGGAACTGTACGTTTTAATTCGGATGCAAAATTAGTTAATAAAGATTAATACCAAAGGATGTTTTAAAAATTAATCTTGTTTCGCTCATTTTTTTGAATAGAAGATTTCCGAAGTGCCGTTTACGTAAAAAATGGTCGTCTTTTTAATTTTTTGGCAGTCAGAAAACCCGACGTCCTTGCAAAAATTTTCCAGACCAATAGGTTGAGAACAAATTGTCTTCCGTCACCCCCAAGGAAGTGGAGGCATGGATGAACTGTATGTTTCCCCTTCCGGTCTGGGTGACAATGCCCGCGTGGGTTACCTTTCTCCGGCGGTTGCCTGTCGCAAAAAACACCACATCACCTTTGGCGAGCTTATTTCTTGACACCTTCTTTCCTACCTTGATTTGCTCCGCAGTAGACCGGGGGAGGGTGACGCCCACACTGCGGAAAGATTGAAATACTAGTGCGGAACAGTCCATTCCTGCACGTGTCGTTCCACCATACCGGTATGGAGTGCCGCGGTAGGATTTCGCGGTGGTGATAACTTGTTCTATGTTCTGGTTTCTAATTTTTTTGGTGGATGAACAAGAATAAAGGAGCCCCATTCCAAAAAAAAATAGCACGATACGACAAGCTATTCGGAAAGAATTACGTTTGTACATGTACTGTTGATTCAATTTTGTTCAATATTAAAGAGGATGCCTTTGGAAACAAAATCTAAATTGATATTTCCACTACGTGTTCTGCTGGGTGGCGGAGGAGGAGTTGCGGGACATGTCCATATTTGTCCCAAAAGCTCGCAGGGGTAGGATGGGGACTGGTTTTTTGATAACCAAAAAAATGTTTAAATTCGATTGTCGAAAAAATGGCCTCATCTCCTAATCGCGTCAAATTCGAAATTTGTTGCGCATAAAAAGCATTCAAATGGTTCAGAACCATTATCTAGGGAAACTATGAGTAAAGAAGATTTTAGAAAACTGTCGCTGGGCAAAAAAATTCAGAAGCTCTACACAGAGGGGACTTTCATTGTGGGTATCCGCTACTATGCCTATAAAATCAACCTTTATCTGCTGGGAAAGGAATATGTAGAAGTTTTCTACAACCACAAGCACGATCGGATAGATAAGATTGAATTCTTAAACCATAGCCATTCAAGGATGAAATTCTATTTGGATCAAATTATATTGGCGGAGTTGTAGGGTTGTTCGCTAGCTTTAGCAACTGATCGTGAATTTTCAGGAGTTGAGGAATGACCAGTTTATTTCCTTTATTTTCTACCACAAAATCCGCCAGTTTTTTTTTAGCCTCCTCAGGGAGTTGTCTTGCGATGATTTCATGAATTTGTGTTTTTGTGCGATGGGGGTCCCGCGCCATGACACGCGAAATCCGAATTTCAAGGGGCGCAGCTACTAGAATAACTTTATCCAAATTCCGGTACGACCCAGTTTCATAAAGCAATGCGGCTTCTTTTAAGACATAGGCAGCTTGTTGCTTACTTACCCAAGTTGTAAAGTCAGCTTTTACCGCAGGATGGACCAGGGAGTTCAGTGCTGCTGTTTTATCCGGATCCGCAAATACACAAGCTGCTACGAAAGTCCTGTTTAATTCTCCCGCATCAGAGTATGCTTGGTCTCCAAAGTGATTAATAATGGAAGTTTTTAGTGCGGTATCATTGGCCATAAGCCATTTTGCTCTATCGTCAGCGTAGTAAAGCGGTACTCCCAAAATCGAAAAAAATTTTGCAATAGTAGTTTTGCCGGCCCCTATACCTCCTGTAATTCCGACAAGAAGCGGCAAGGCGCTATTCATAAATAAGTTTGAAAGTGGGTGGGTCGAAAGCAACGATTTCAAGATAGGAAGGTTTCTTACTCAAGGCGATATTCACCGTGCTATCTTCCTCATTTCTGTTGTTGTAGTTGACAATGGCAGATAATTCCAGTTTTTGGAATTCCTCCAACGATCGTTCGTCCAGTAGGTACTCTAGGGACACGCTGTTTATTGACTCGTCTATGGATACCTCAGAAGGGAAATAACGTTTGGTAAGCGGCAAATCTATCTTACCCTCTAAGAATTCCACAACATCGAAACTAACTAAGACAGCCTGTTCCTCCAATTCCAAATAGTCTCGGTATTCCTTGGGAAGCACAAGTGGCAAAAGTTTGGAGAAATTCTTGTTTACATTATCCTCCCCCATGTCAACAAGAAGTTTTCCGTCAAGTTTTTGCAGCACAGAAATTGCCCCCGTGACGGTAACTGTTTCCGGATCTATAGTAATCGGGCTTGCGAAGCGAAAGTTATTTGACAAGATATTTTCTGTAGTATCAAGTTCTATCTTGATTTTTCGAGACACTATTGGATCAATAGTAAATTTAACCGTATCCTGAATGATGCTGACTAGCTGTGTCGGAGAAAGATTGTCCGCTAGTTCCCGTTCAATATCTCGCGTAAGTACGTATCCTTTTGAAGCGGGATCGTCCAATTTAATCACAAAGGGCGTGGCTTGAATACGAAAGTACTTTCGTAACAAGTCCCATCCGTTTCCATTTATCTGAATATTTATAAATCCGGGGAGTTCACCTACCGCCATATACTCCTCCTGATCATATAAAAAAACAATGGACTGATTGACCACTGTAGTGTAGTTATCCTTGTTGAGGGCGTTCAAAATCCAAAAAGTGGTGGCTGTGAGAACACACAATGCCACTACTTTTAGATTTGAATACCTATCCGGTTTGAGCTTATCGAAGTACTTGCGAATTTTACTCAAGAGATTGGGTTATTTTACTTCTTTAGTTTCTTTCACGTCTTTTGTTTTTCTACTGTATTCCAGTGAAAGCGCCGATTTTTCCACTTTAATCTTCAGGCCCTTGTCAAGTTCAAGCAGGACTGTATCTCCTTCTACCGCGTAAACTTTTCCGTGTACCCCACCAACAGTTACCACTTGATCTCCCTTTTTTATTTCAGAAATGAAAAGCGCTGTTTCTTTTTGCTTTTTTTGCTGTGGCCGGATCATAAAGAAATACATGATGAGGATAATACTGCCAAATAGAAATACTTGGCCCATGATGCCGCTGGCACCACCGCCTGCCTGTAACAGAATAAATGAAGTCATGATTATTTTTTAACGGGGCCTAAAGTAGGTTTAGCAGCTGACGCTGATTTTTGGTTTACGGTTCCTTTCAATCGCAGACGGGTTACATTTGGAGATGTATTCGCTTGGATGGTAACTGTAGGACTTTGAACGCCACTCTTTCCAGCAGAGTTAAATACTACTTTTACAAATCCTTCATCCCCGGGTTTGATAGGCGATTTTGTCCAGTCAGGGCTTGTACAGCCACAAGATGCTTGAATGTTCGATATTACCAAAGGAGCCTGTCCGGTATTTTTAAAGTTAAAGACATGTTCTATAACTTCTCCTTCTGCAATCGTCCCGAAATCATGCTCCATGGAAGAGAATTCAAAAGCCCCCACCGTAGAAGGGTCGGCAGGCTGTACGCTTTGTACATTTGCCGGAGTGACTACCTGATTTTGTTCAAGTTGGGAGATTTTCTGTTCCAACGCCTGAATTCGTTCAGCTTCATCAGTATTTTTACTGTTACAACTTACAAGGGTCACGGCGGAGGCAATTGCAAGTGCTGAGAAACGGAGTATTGTGTTCATAATGTGGTTAATTATTATTTTCTTGATTGATTTGATCGATTAACTTATTAACATCGTTCAATAGATTTTCTGCTTTTGTTTTTGCCTCCGAAATCACCTTGTTCCCCTCGGACTTAGCTTCATTTAGGTGAAGCGATTTTCCATCTATAAGGTCCTTTATAAGTTCCTCTAGCTCGTCCTTATACTTCGCAAGTTGATATGTCAAGCGGTCTCGGGTATTGTTTCCTGCGTCTGGCGCAAACAATATACCCAATGCTCCGCCTATTCCTGCTCCAAGAATAAATGCTAGTATTGAATTCCCTTTATTGTTCATGTTGTTTTAGTTTATTTGTTGTCGATTAAGCCCCTTCCACTTTTACGGATTATTCCCGAATCGGTTAGCTCCTTTGCCAAAACATCCAAGATACCATTTACAAATTGCTTACTCTTAGGCGTGCTATAGGTTTTTGAAATGTCAATGTACTCATTAATGGAGACTTTTACCGGAATGCTCGGGAAATTTACCATTTCTGCGAGTGCCATGGAAAGAATGACCTTATCCGTCAATGCAATTCTGTCTATATCCCAGTTTTTTGCCTTAATAGCAATTAGATCACTGTATTTGGCATCCGAATCGACAGTCAAATTAAATATATTCTTGAAGAATTCCTTGTCATCTTCCCAGTTTATGGCTAGTTCAGGAAGAAATTCCGCCGTAAGTGGCAAATTAGGGTCAATATTTTTCAACACTTTTAATGCCAAACTTCTCACGACCGGCTTATTTTCGGTCCAGTTGATATCAAGCTCATGAAAGAAGCTCAAGAGTGTGTCATTTTTGAAAATAACCTTTTTCAATATCTCCTGAACAATTTCCTGATCTTCTTCAAAGGTAGGGGAAGAAAGCTGTATGTACTGCCTGTATTCCTCCAGCGGCTTGACGTAATCCCGAAACCACTGCTTTATTTCCTCCCGCAAATCATCAAGGTTTACATGGTGCCGGATGAATTCACTTTGAATGGGAGATTCGTTATTTAGCAGGTCCAATACTTTATTTTTTGCTAGATTGTCCTCACCGGGACTTTCTGCCGCTATTTGTCCTTGCGAGAACTTTTTGCGCTTTTCAGATTCCTTTCCCACATGGTCTCCAAAAGCCATCAAAATGCCTATGGCATAAAGGTATAGCTCAGGGATACGTTCCGCAGCGCTTATCATGTTGTTTCGTAGAAAAGAAAGATCTGCTTCGCAGGCTCTAGTATACTGCCTCACGGCCAACTGGGCTACGTTTTTGATTTTGGCGGGCACATCCGACTGGCTAATAAGGGTATGGGAGTCTATGTTTTTCACAAAAAGATCCAAGCAAGCGTCGGCGTCTCTTTTTAGTTGGGCCTTGTCCTGCACCTCCATGCTGTTCAGGTCGGGCTGGAATGAATCCTTTATAAAATCCCTCGCTAGGTTAAAATTAGAGGTCTTGCATTGATGATACGCATACAAGGACTGAAAAGCTTTTACTCTAAGAATTCTTCTGTTAAGCATTACCTGAATTTAAAGAACGCAAATTTACACTATTTTTCGGATGGGGAGGAGTCTCCCTGTCAAGTTTGCTGCTTTTTTCCGCATTTATCCGTTCCCAACCCCCTTTTCAACATGTGCGGGTGACGTTGGGCAGCAAAATATCATTCATGGATGAATCTTGAATACCCTTGGCTTTATTAAAATGCCAACTTGACCTTTGCCATGCTGGAGATACGCTTATTGGCGATATCCATGGCAGTCTGCTGCGGGGTATTGCCGCTTTCTTCTGATTGGTTCAGGACCCGCAGATTAGTAGCGTAGATTTCTTCTGCCTGCTTCAAGGCAACTTCTTTTTTGTAGTTGCCCATAAACTCGGCATATACATTCATGAGACCCCCTGCATTTATCAAAAAGTCGGGCGCGTACAGAATTCCTTTGTCCATCAACATGCGCCCATGCACATTGTCATCTTCGAGTTGATTGTTTGCGGCCCCCGCTACAATATCGCAAGTAAGTGCCGGAATGCTGTCGTCATTAAGCGTTCCACCTAGGGCGCAAGGCGCATAGATATCCATGGGGAAATCATATACACTTGACGCCGAAATCACCTGGGCACCGGTTTGCTTGGCTACATCAATCAGCTTGTCTTCATAGATATCGGTAATGAATACATTCGCCCCTTCCTTAATTAACAAGTCTACTAGGTACGTTCCTACCTGGCCTACACCTTGCACCACAATTTTTTTTCCCGTAAGACTATCCTTCCCATAGGCTTTTTTAGCTGAGGATTTGATGCCGAGGTATGTTCCATAGGCAGTAATCGGTGAAGGATCTCCACCACCGCCTTTCATCTCAGGAAGGCCGGTCACATGAGATGTTTCCATGGCGATGTACTCCATATCAGGGGTTTTCATATTGACGTCTTCTGCGGTCACGTACCTCCCTCCCAAACTTTCGACAAACCTGCCAAAGCGGCGAAGGAATGCTTCCGTTTTTAACGAAACATCGCCGATAAGTACGGCTTTGCCGCCTCCAATATTTAAGCCGGATATTGCTGCTTTGAAGGTCATACCCCGGGAAAGTCTCAGCACGTCGGTGACCGCAGCCTCTTCGGACGTGTAATGCCACAGTCTAGTCCCTCCCAGACTAGGACCCAGGACCGTATTATGAATAGCAATGATTGCTTTAAGTCCCGTAGGTTCGTCGTGACAGAAGACAACTTGTTCATGCCCCATACTACCTACTTGCGAAAAGATCGAAGGGTCTTTTACCGATTCCATTGTTTTAATCCCCGACATATGAACTTTGAGGTTTAGATTGTGTTATATTTGAGGTCTATCAAAAACGAGTAAAATAGAGATGTTGCAAAATTAAATATTTTTCAACAGCTTTACTAATCTCGTAATTGAGATAATATAAAAGAATTTGTTGTATTTATAGTTTTTTATTTTGTGAAGCCACTTTGGAGATTAAACAAATACCTGGTAAAATATAAGTGGTACCTTATCTTCGGTACCCTTTTTACCGTCATTTCCAATATTTTCGTAATCATACCTGCTCAGCTGGTACGAATAGCGATAAATTATGTGGTAGAGAGTTTTAGTTTTTACCAGCTTTTTGACGGAAGTCCGTTAAGCGGTGAAGCTAGATCCGTTTTTCTCAGTTTTATCTTTGTTTTCGGGAGCCTGATTTTGGCGATGGCGCTCCTCCGCGGCGTGTTTTTGTTCTTAATCCGACAGACAATCATAGCGATGTCGCGGCTGATAGAGTATGATCTTAAAAACGAGATTTACGAGAAATACCAAAACTTGCCCCTTTCGTTTTATCGACAGAATAGCACCGGTGATCTTATGGCCCGCATTACCGAAGATGTAGGTCGGGTACGCATGTATTTGGGGCCGGCCATTATGTATGGGATCAATTTAGTCGTGTTGTTTCCCATGGTGATCGCCTACATGCTATCGGTCAATGTGCCCCTTACCGTCTACTCGCTGCTTCCGCTCCCGGTATTGTCGCTTAGCATTTACGTGGTTAATAACATGATCAATGAGCGGTCAGAAAAGATCCAACGGAGCCTTTCTAACTTAAGCACGTTTGTGCAAGAAGCATTTTCCGGGATACGGGTCATTAAGGCGTTCGTCAGGGAAAAGGACAGCGCAAACGAGTTCCAAAAAGCAAGCGAAGATTACAAGGAAAAATCCATCCGGCTTACCTTAGTTGAGTCATTGTTTTATCCGCTGATACTGGCGCTTATAGGATTGAGCACCATCATCACCGTCTATGTAGGTGGCAATCAGGTGATCGATGGCGCGATAGGGTATGGGGTAATTGCGGAGTTTATCCTCTATGTAAGTATGCTGACCTGGCCGGTCACCTCGTTAGGGTGGGTGACAAGTATCGTACAGCGTGCAGCCGCATCTCAAGTCCGGATCAACGAGTTTCTGGATGAAAAAAATCACATTATCAGCACAGAAAACCTGGAAAAAGAAATTATTGGAGAAATCGAAGTGAAAAACCTTTCCTTCGTCTATCCTGATTCCGGAATAAAGGCCTTGGATAACGTTTCGTTTGATGTCAGAAAGGGGCAGTCCTTAGCAATAATCGGCACCACTGGATCTGGTAAATCCACTGTGGCAAACCTCCTATTGCGTATGTATGACGCTACTTCTGGGACTATTCTTATCGACGGGAAAGACATACGGTCCTATAACATATCAGGTCTAAGAAGGCAAATGGGCTACGTGCCCCAGGATGTGTTTTTGTTTAGTGATTCCATTACAAACAACATCGGGTTTGGATTGGACAGTGAGTTGGACAAAGAGCATATTGAAATGGCTGCCAAAGACGCAGATGTCTACGAAAATATCCTTTCCTTTCCCAATGGCTTTGATACCAGGCTTGGAGAAAGGGGAATTACCCTATCAGGAGGGCAAAAACAGCGTGTAAGCATTGCAAGAGCCATTGCCAAAGAGCCTAAAATTTTGGTGTTAGACGATTGTTTATCCGCAGTAGATACCAAAACCGAAAACGCTATATTGAACGCCATGCACAAAATAATGCAAGGGCGTACCTCTATCATTATCTCCCATCGTGTTTCCTCAGCTAAGTTGGCTGACCTTATCGTGGTATTGGATGATGGCAAGCTTATCGAACAGGGAACCCATGAAGAGTTAATAGAAAGAAAAGGGGTGTACGCGGATTTATACGAAAAACAAACACACCAAAATACAGAAGTAGAATAACTTTTAACCGCGTTTCATTTTTCCTACTACGACGTGCCCATTGCTTTGTGTCGGATAAGAAGCATGGGAAGAGGCGGCCAAACGGTTGTAAATCCTTTTGGCCGCTGTTCCATTAGTTGATCAATAATATGCAGCTACAAGTTAGGTGGCCATGGCACCATTTACCTGCAGAACCTGCCCAGAGATATAGGTGCTCATATCAGATCCAAGAAAAACGCACGCATCCGCAACTTCTTCCGGTTTGCCTCCGCGCTTCATTGGGATTCCATCTCTCCATCCTTGGACGGTCTTTTCGTCTAAAACAGCAGTCATTTCTGTTTCTATAAATCCAGGAGCGATGGCATTACAGCGGATGTTTCTTGATCCTAGCTCCAGGGCGACGGATTTTGTAAATCCAATGATACCCGCTTTGGAGGCGGCATAATTAGCCTGTCCAGCATTTCCTTTGACTCCCACTACGGATGTGATGTTTATTATGGAGCCAGCCTTGGCTTTCATCATGGTGCGGGTGGCAGCCTTTACGGTATTGAAACAGGATTTCAAGTTGATGTTAATAACCTCATCCCAATGTTCCTCACTCATGCGCATAAGTAGATTGTCGCGTGTGATGCCTGCATTATTCACTAGAACATCCAGTTTTCCAAACTCGGATACAACTTGATTGACAAGCTCTTCAGCCGCCTTAAAGTCCGATGCATCGGAGCGAAAGCCTTTCGCTTTTATGCCAAATTTTTTGAGCTCTTCCTCAAGCTCTGCGCCCTTTTCTACACTGGACAAAAAAGTAAATGCCACATCGGCACCCTCCTCGGCAAAGCGAAGGGCAATGGATCTGCCGATTCCCTTGGATGCTCCGGTGACAAGCGCTGTCTTTCCTGTAAGTAGTCCCATATCAAAATTTTTGGTTGATTTTCTGCCAAAAATAGTGATTTTTTGTTAAAAAATCCCTCCTTTTCAGCGTTAAGCAAGGCATGATTATTTGAAATCAGCCCACCCGGAAGGTGGGAAAAATATCGTTTAGTCTTAGTTTCTTTATCAAAACCAAATTTTTTTCTGAAAATTATTATCATAAATTTGCATAGCAAAAAAGAAAAAATAACTAACAATATGTCTTCAACTAAATTTGATGTTATCGTAGTAGGTAGTGGTCCGGGTGGATATGTAGCTGCTATACGTGCTTCTCAATTGGGTTTAAAAGTGGCCGTAGTAGAGGCAGAGGAACTTGGCGGTATCTGCTTGAACTGGGGTTGTATCCCCACTAAAGCGCTGATAAAGAGTGCTCAGGTTTTTGAATATATCAATCATGCCGAAGATTATGGAATCAAAGTAGATAAGGCAGAGGTGAACTTTTCTGACATGATCGGACGCAGCCGAGGCGTAGCAGATGGTATGAGTAAAGGGATCCAGTTCTTATTTAAAAAGAACAAAATCGAAAAATTGCTGGGTTGGGGAAAATTACTTTCTGGTAAAAAAGTCGAAGTAGAAGACAAGGAAGGAAACAAAAACACATACAGTGCTGACCATATTATCATAGCAACTGGTGGGAGAGCAAGGGAACTTCCAAACCTGAAAATTGACAATAAAAAGATTATCGGCTACCGTAAAGCGATGACGCTTGACAAAAAGCCCGAAAAAATGGTTGTCGTAGGTTCCGGTGCCATCGGGATTGAGTTTGCCTATGTTTATAGTTCAATCGGGGTGGAGGTTACAGTCGTTGAGTTCCTCGACCGAATCGTTCCTAACGAAGATGCGGAAGTCTCCAAAACGTTAGAGAAATTATATAAGAAGAAAGGAATTAAGATCATGACGAGCACTGAAGTAACCAATGTCGATACTAAAGGCGATGGTTGTAAGGTTACCGTCAAATCAAAAGACGGAAAAGAGGACCACATTGAGTGCGACGTCGTTCTGTCTGCCGTAGGGATTGTTTCCAATGTGGAGAATTGTGGATTGGAGGATGTTGGAATTTTGGTAGATAGGGGTAAGGTCAAAGTAGACGAGTTTTATAAGACCAATATGCCTGGCTATTATGCCATTGGTGATGTGGTTGCTGGACCTGCTTTGGCCCACGTGGCTTCTGCGGAGGGAATAATCTGCGTAGAGAAAATAGCCGGTCATCATCCGGAACCGCTGGATTACAACAATATTCCCGGCTGCACCTATTGTGTTCCCGAAATTTCCTCTGTTGGATATACAGAAGAGAAAGCGAAGGAAGCAGGCTATGAAATCAAGGTGGGTAAGTTTCCGTTTTCAGCGTCTGGAAAAGCTTCTGCCGCCGGCGCAAAAGATGGGTTTGTGAAACTGATATTCGACGCAAAGTACGGTGAACTTCTTGGTGCCCATATGATAGGCTACAACGTAACTGAAATGATTGCGGAGATTGTGGCTATACGCAAACTGGAAACTACAGGGCATGAGATCATTAAAACGGTACATCCTCACCCCACCATGTCCGAGGCTGTAATGGAAGCGGCAGCGGCAGCATATGACGAGGTAATACATCTGTAATAGCAAGAAATCTTGAATAGATTTACGGGCGCAAGATATTTTCTTGCGCCTTTTTTATAGACCAACTCTTTGGAAGAACAGGATATCAAAGGAGGATTGAAAGCCAATGCACGCAAGGCAAGTAGAATATGTATATGCTAAGTATTCACCAGCGTTTTTTGATGCGATATTTAGAATTATCGTAGAGATCGATATCGTGGAGGAAGGTTTCCATATAGCTTTCGTGAAAATCATCAAGAAATGTACCCCCGCGACGAGCAAAGGGAGGATTTACATGTGGATATCAACTACTTGCAGGAATGCCGCTATGTGTAAAACCCTTTCCAAAGAATTCTCGGAGAAGCGCAAAACTAATATGATTGATGATTACGTACATGGAAGTGAAGGTCATTCGGCAACCCGACGGAGGGAAACATTCAGCCAAATCTGGATAGCTTGGTGATCTTTAGTGAAGTTTATTACAATTCATGTAAAGGTATGATTGAACCCCTTCACCTGCAGAAGGGGTTTTTATTTTACACGAAAATAGCCAACTTAGCTTTTTATTTACTTTGTTATGGAATTACAGCTATCAACACCCGCATTGCTTTTTTCAGCCATTACGCTGCTGATGTTGGCGTATACCAACCGGTTTCTGGCAATGGCAAACCTTATCCGTGGATTGCACAAGAAATACCTCGAAGCCCCAGATGAAGAAGTTATCATCGCACAATTAAAAAACCTTAGGAAGCGGGTCACTATGATAAAAAACATGCAGATTTATGGGGTATTAAGTTTTCTCCTATGTGTCATCTGTATGTTTTTGCTTTATCAGGGCTTTACGACAGCCGCCAATATTGTATTTATGGCAAGCATGTTGAGTCTATTGATATCCT
>WGNT01000108.1 GCA_016124425.1 Cytophagales bacterium | reverse complement strand
TGTTGTCCATGGTCGCAACCATGTCATCAGAAGATAAAGTCTGCACGGTATATCCCAGCTCTTTTCGTTCACGCTGTACCCCCAAGGCCGTGACAACCACTTCATCCAGGCTTTTGGAGTCCTCCTGCATGATTACCCGCAGGGAGCTCTGAGAGCCAATCGGGATGATCTGCGTTTCAAAACCGATAAACGAAACTGAGATCCTATCCGAACCAGCAGGAACGACTAATTCGAAGCGGCCTTCAATATCTGTGACGGTACCAGTGGTCGTACCTACGACCAGAACGCTTACTCCGGGAAGCCGCACACTGGACGGATCTTCAACGGTGCCAGAAAGGCGCATTTGGGCAAATCCATCCGCAATGGGGATTCCCATCATCAAGAGAAACAACACAACGGAATATATCCTGTTGTGGAGCAAAAGCGTACATAGTAGTCTCATAGTGTTTTGGTTAAGTAAAAGGATTTGATAAAGTTACCCCTATGAGACCACTTAAGTATCCATCATTTTATCCAAAAAATATGGTATGTTATCCCATTTTCATTTTTACGTGGAAGGGGGTGAAAATTACTAGCATCGCTGAACTAACATTGGCTCCAAATTGGGGATTCTCAAAAATCTTCCGTTACTTTATCCGATAACTCGGACACACTTTCGACAACTATGAAACTGGGAAGAAACGATCCTTGCCACTGCGGAAGTGGCAAAAAATATAAGAAATGCTGTCAGGAACTGGACGAGAAAATTCAGCTAGCTACCATTGCGACCCCAAAAGTGAAAAGCAAAGAAGTGAAGGAAGACGTTGACTTTCTTTTCGATCAGTTCCCCTTCGTGGATGAAGGTCTGGATTATTCGGACTTAACGGAAGAAGAAATCGAACGTATTGATAGCTGGTGGATAGCCTACGAGAAACTTGAGACACCGGAAGCTGTCGGCCATCACATAACTTCCTTTCTTTCGAAGCATCCCAATCTTTCCACCTATCTCAAGCTCAATGAGGATGTTATCTTTGATCTAGGCGAAAAGTATCGATCAATGGGTCGCTTCGGGGAGTATGTAGCTTTCTTGCAGGAATACCGCTCCCTCGCGCCTGATTTATATGAGGAAGCGGAAGGGTATTATAACGTTGACATCATAGCGTGGTTGATGCAAACTGGTAATACAGAAGCCATACCATCCTACTTGTGGCCATACGTTCAAGATCCTATTTTGTATGCGGATGTGTACCTGGAGCTAGTGAGTTTACTGACGGCAACTGACGTCATCCCGCCGCTTTTAGAGCTGCTCGAAAGGACCAAAATGGACGAGGAAGACCGTGAAGAGTTTTTTGCCGAAGATGCGCTGATTTTACCACTCGTATATAATGCACTTACTCCCTACCTCAAGGCAGGTTATACTAGAGATGACGTCACCGCATATGCCAAGGAATATGCGGCGTTATATGAAATTGATTTTACAGAAGATCTGGTGAGTGACTTGTCCGACAGGTTTACAGACATCGTAAGGCCCTTTGTCCGTTGGGAGGTCAGTCCCGATTGGGACTTGAACCAACAGGAAAATTTCTATTTTTCCATCAGTGACAATTACATGCGGTATCTTCGGGAGCGATTCGGTCTTTCATGGGCATGCGCGCAGTTCCATGCTGCCCTTATCTTTGAGTATGGCCTGATATACGTCTACCTATTGGATGGGAATGAGTGGGACGAACTTTTTGACTTCTCCGAAAAGATGCTAGACCGAGTTGCCCCGATGATCGCAGGGGAGTATCATTTTATACCTGATCCAGTGCTCACAGTAAGTTTTCTAAATGCCGTCTATTACTTTGTGGATTACCTTGCCTCCTGTGATATGCTCGACGGCATGGATCCGGAGGCCGTCAAGGAAAGTACCCGGTCACTTTATGAGGTGGCATATGAAAGCAAAGCCATGTCCAATTCCGTTGCATTGTGTTTTAGCGATTTCCCGCTTTGGAAGTCTAGCTACTAAGTTTACCGAATTAGGCATTTGTTCAATACTACAATCCACCGACTGACTTGAAACAAATTATGAATATCTAAACTACTCCAAATATCGTTTCATTCGAAGTTAATTTCTTGAAGAGAACCACAGAGAGCACCGAGTTAACACAGAGGACTCAAAGAATTTTCAAAAACAATCTCTGTGTTCTCTGCGCCTTCTTTGTGCCCCTTTGTGGTCCTCTTGGAAAAACCTAAATTCTAGTAATGATCTATAACATCAGGTTTTCAATTTACAAACGAAATACAAGGTAGATTTCGAATAGTGACGAAGTGTCTACTTCTATAAAGTTTAAACATGACTCCAAACTACAAGGCAATTGTTGCCCACTGCCAGGCAAACAGTAAAGTTTCTGAAACCATAGTTGACCAATGGCTGATATATTATGCTGCTGCGCAAGATAAGGTGGACAAGCTTTTTAAAAAACAACTGAAACGCTATTCCGGCGCTTCCAGCGAGCTGCCAGACAAAGATATAAACATGCTCATCTCCCAGTTTATTGGCCATAGTGTATTCAAAAAGGGAGGCCTGATTGGCAAATACTTGAACCATAGTCAGGTAAAACAACGTCCGGCAGAAGAGTATGGCTTTTTGCAGTACCAGGCTGAACATCCATGGAAATTTGCCTTCACCGTCATTCTAGACAATCCGGCGGAAAATTTCTTTATGATGGAAGATGTATTTACAGGAGAAACTTACCTGCTATACTCTCCGAGTACGACTTGGACCATCAAAGAACGAGGCAAAATTCTGCTATGGTTTAATCTGATCGGCTTTAACGGACAATGCTGGCAGACCTTTGGCCCGGTAGTCGGGTATAACAGTTTTGATGCGGATGATATTTTCTTTTTTGCCACAGAATTGAGTGACGGGGTTATTGATGAAGAAACGCTCATAGCGAATTTGGAAAGCAATCCAATCCCCTATATGATGCTATTGTCGGGTGCAGCATACCCTGTGACCTTCCACAAAGAGGAGGAGTTGGTCCAAGCCCTCACTGTGTATGACGCAGTTGCGCTAACTATGGAGGGAATTGAAAAAAGCTTTGAAGTGGAATATACTCAGGGGGTATACCAACTTACGCAAATTGGCTGGGGGGAATTTCCCTATTTTAACAAGGCCTATTATAACGAGCTGGACAAGGAGCTAGTCCTGCAATCAACGACGGATATTGGGTTTAGAAACCTGACAAGGGCAATGGCGAAGTATGGGGTAGAAGCCGATGACGATCCGAACATACGGGTCCATATGTCCATGTTGACGACAGTAAAGAAGATTTTGGGTGTGGAGATTATTCTGAACGAATATGAGGAATACTTCCGGGAAGCTGCCCAGCCTTCAGTGGGCCAAACTGAGGGAATCAACCAACTCAACGACCTTATAGGCATGCTGCTTCCTGCACTTAATGCCGGACAAAAGCCCGACATCGAGGCGGCCGCCAAAAAAGCCGGAGTAGACCCGGAAACGGCAAGGGAAGTCGTAAAGATGTTTCAGGAGCAGATTGGGAACCGGAGGAGGTAAGGTAGTCTAAGACATAGCTTCAAAAGCCTTTGGGCCTTTGGAGCTATGTTCGGTCACAGGTGCTTAGTAAGCCCGGCCTTTTACATCAGCTGGGCAATTTGAATATTATTTCCGCAGGTGTCATCAAAAACCGCGATCATCGCCCCTCCCATGGGAGTGGGTTCCATGCTGAATTGTACGCCCAACTTTTTAAGCCGTTCATATTCCTTCGGTACATCCGATACGGCAAAGGAAGTCCAGGGAATACCGGCTTCCTGCAGTGCTTTTTGATACACTTTTGCGGGAGGAAAACTGACTGGTTCCAAGACCAGTTCAACGCCGTTTTGCTCTTCCGGGGAGACGAGGGTTAGCCAACGGTGCTCTCCCATGGATATTTCCGTTTTTTTCATAAAGCCCAGTTTCTCTGTATAAAACTGAAGGGCTTTATCCTGGTCATCGACCATTACACTGCTTAGGTTAATTTTCATGTCTTGGCGTTTTGAATGATGTGTTGATTTCCTTTCAAATATAGCCATTGGGTGCAGGAGGCATTTCTTACAGATTGCGATTTTCCAGTTGTCTAAACTGGGAAGGCGTCAAACCGGTTGATTTTTTAAAGGCCCCGGAAAAGGTGGACAGGCTTTGGTAGCCTACCGAAAAACAGGCGTCGGTCACGGACATGCTGCCACGCAGCAGCCGCTTTGCCATTTCCATCCTTACCTCCTTTAGGTATGCAAAGGGAGATTTGCCGTAGACCCGCTTAAACAGTCGCACGTAGTGGAATTTGGAAATAAGTGCTTGTTCGGCCATATCATTGAGCCTCAATGACTCGGAAAAATACTGGTCCATAAATAGCTTTGATTGCCGGATTTGGACAAAAATATACTCCGGCGGCAGCACACTGTCCCGGATTTTGGATAATTGGTGTTGGTAGTAGGTCATTGGGGTTGGTTACTTAGGCAAAGATTGATTTTTATAAAAATATATCGTACGATTTTAAAAAGTTAATTTTTCGAGCTAAATTGACACGTACAGATCGTCAATATTTTAACCAGTTAGCGTACGCTGAATTATCACGAATTCCTATTTGTGATTCAGCACTTGGAAATCGAAATAAAACGAGCTTTATAAAATTAATTTTCGTTTTTCATAGGTGACCTATTTTGCAAGTCTTTCAGTAATCGGGTTAATACATAATAAAGTCGGGGTTTGGTTGAATGTATTGGCGTAAGTAAATGGCGAAAATCCACCTAAAAATCTTACTAATCCTTTCAACTTTACTTTAATTATTATGGTTAACTATGATATTGAACTAAAACTGACGAAATTTAGATCATTCGACAGATTTTCGAAATTTGTTCTCATTGGCAATAATATTGACGGATGGGTTGATATCGGTATTGTAAAATTTGAAACTTTTCAAGAAGTTATTGAAAAGCTCCCGGCGATATTGGAGAATTTTACCTGTGCAGGAGAATGGCATATTACCTTATACCAAGTTTCAGATAATTACAAAATTAAACAACGGTATGGATATTATAAATATCCAACAAAAGGACGGCTAATTTTTGAACTAACCTATGATAGATATCCACTTGATAAAATTAAACTCTATGTTGCTAACTCTCTTATCCATTTTTGTTTCATTGGCAAGGAGGTTGATGAAAATTGGGACATTGATGAAGGGGATGAGGAAACGGAATTTCTTGACCTGAGTTTTAACGAATTCTATTGGTCAATTCATTTGATAGAAAAGAACCCCATTAAAAATATTAAAAATCATGAGTTTAAACTTAGTCCGGAGAGCTACCACAGAGTAATTTATGGAGAACCCGACGAATATTTCTGAAAACATCATATACCTCGACAATAACGCTACCACTCCCCTTGACCCCAGGGTCTTGGAGGAAATGATGCCTTTTTTGACGCATAACTTTGCGAATGCAGCTTCTACGCACGTTTTTGGTGTAGCTGCGCGTGAGGCGGTAAAGCTAGCCCGTAAACAAGTCGCAGATCTAATTGGAGCAGATACCCATGAAATCATATTTACCAGCGGAGCTACTGAAGCAATCAATTTGGCGATCAAAGGCGTAGCGGAAGCGTATTCGGAGAAGGGAAAGCATATTGTAACGGTAAGTACGGAACACAGTGCCGTATTGGATACCTGCCGTTACCTTGAAACAAAGGGGTTTGACATAACCTATTTGCCTGTAGAGCGGGATGGACTTTTGGATCTTCAGGTCGTTGAAGATGCTATAAGACGCGATACCATTTTGGTTTCGGTGATGCATGTAAACAATGAAACCGGAGTTATTCAGCCAATCCAAGAAATCTCGGAATTAGCACATAAAAAAGGTGCACTATTTATGAGCGACTGCACGCAGTCGGTCGGGAAAATCCTGGTGGATGTGGATGAGCTTGGTATTGATCTACTTTGTTGCTCGGCCCACAAAATCTATGGGCCCAAAGGGGCCGGTGCCTTATTTATCCGGCAAAGAAAAAACCGAATCAAAATTCCGGCACTGCTTCACGGTGGAGGCCATGAGCGTGGACTAAGAAGTGGTACGCTTAACGTTCCTGGAATTGTGGGATTTGGCAAGGCCTGTGAATTGGCGGAAAAGGAGATGGGAGAGAATAAAACGAAGATTAGGGAAATGAGGGATTATTTGGAGCGGGAGTTATTGAAAATTCCGGATACTTCTTTGAATGGACATGTGACAATGAGGCTTTTCAATGTTTCGAATATTTGTTTTAAAGGAGTTGATAGTGAAGCTTTGATTATGGGGTTAAGTAATCCTGAGTCAGAGGAACCAATGATTATTGTAAGTAATGGATCTGCTTGCACTGCAGCTTCAATTGATCCTTCTCATGTGCTTTTAGCAATGGGATTAAATGAAAGTATTGCTTTCAATTGTATTAGATTCTCATTATCAAAAAATTTAATCCAAAAAGAAATAAAAATAACTAAAGAAATTCTATCCAATCAAACCGAAAGACTAAAATCATTTCTATGCCCTTAATAATTGTTCCTTACTTACACTAAGTACTCCTCAAATTCTATTGCTTTATTTACAATTCTGAAAGACCTGAATTTAGAAAAACCCTTAAAATTATGAAGTGAAAGAATTCTCTTCCGTTCAAAAATTAGAAAATCGTCCTCAACTAAATCAGATTTAAAAAATTTTCTGCTTTTGGGATTAATAATACCGTAGGGTATAAATAATAGATGTGAAAAAGGTTTTTTATAGAAGCGAATATAGTTTTTAAATCTCCTTGTGTCATGTTGTTTTTTTTCATAATCCTTTCCGCATGCACATTGACACAGTAATATTTCCATATTTATACAATTATCATGGAATGGTATCCATGCCACAATATCTAGGCCCCTTTCCTTAGTATTCCTTTCGTTAATTTGGCTAACTTCATGTTCATCTATTTCTAAACCTATTTCATAAGCAAGGTTTTTAATTTTTTCTCTTGCATTACCTTTATATTCAGAATTATCTCCAAATTCTTTGATAATGGCCTGCCTAGGGAGATAATTTTCCAAAACTCCTTTTGATATAGTTTCAAACTCCTTTGTGATTTCAGATAGGAATGGTCTGAATATATTTAGCTTTGAGGCAAATAATAAATAGATATATGCCTTATTCTTAACTGTTAGAACATCTTTTTTCTTTAACAACCATCCTTTCTCATCAAAATGAAACGGATATTCAACTCCATACAGAATACTTCTCTCAAAAAGTAAATAAAAAATTTCCTTTATAAATGATTCATCTAAATCTCTTTCATCAGATGACTCATAATTTTTAGTCCCAAAAAATCTATCTTGGATATCTCCTTCTGTTATCAACTCATTTTTCGAAAAAATTAGTATCAATTCTATAAAATCTGCAAAACTATTTACTTGATCCAAATTGTAATCTGGAAAAGAAATATTTGAAAAATTACGAAATGATTTCTCGAATTTAGTTTTAAAATTCATCTTTTGATTTCAAAATGTTGTCGCGTAATTCATTAATTTTTAATGCAATTCTTCTTATGGCCTTTAAATCATCATATAATTCTTTGTAAAACGATTTTATCCTATTTGATAACAAATCTGCTTTTTCAATAGCTACCAAAGATTCTTTAATTTTGTCTTCGAATTGAAATTCAAGTTCCCCCGTTAACTCAAATGCCTGTTCTATTGTTAGTCCCTTTTTATCAAACGCATCGGTTGCTTCTTTATCCCCCAATACAGCATCTAATAATTTTAACCCTTCACTATCTCCTAAAACACGTGACTTTCCTTGAGATTTCTCAAACCACCAATGAACAAGCTTATTTAGGTTTTCTCTCTTAAGATTTTTGACAGGTTCATTACTATTTAGATCTATATCTAAAAAATTTCTGATATTTTCCTTATTCAGACTATCTGTGAAGTAATTTAAAAAGAATTTTGTATCATTTAGACCTTCAATTTGATAGAATTTTTCATCCTCCACCATTGCATATAATTGATAACTTAGCAATAATCTCTTAACATAATCTGCACGACTTCCTATTATTTTTGCTATTTCAACACAGGCTTTTTGAAATTCAATATTTGAAAAATCTTTGGAATACATTTCAAACAAGTACCTAGCCTTTTCTAGTAATCGCCAGGACTTTATACCGGTTATATGCCTAAAACCAAGGTATTTTAAAATCTCTTCTTTTTCTTTAAAAATTAAACAAGGCAACTTACTTGGGATATTCTTAGCTTGCGCTGCAATCTGATTGATTGATGCTTTTTTTACCGTAGCCAAAGAAGGCCGATTTAATAATTTAACCGCAGTCAATCTTCTATTTCCCTCTATTACCACATAGTTTCCTTTTTCGTCACTTCTTTCTACCACCAAAAGTAATTCCCCTTCAAAAAAACCATTTTCTCCTATGGCGATCATTAACTCCTCTGTTGCAGCTTCTAATAATAGAAACTCAATTACAGATAATTCATCTCCTTTTTGTTTAGATTTTGGCAACCTAGGGTTATTAATATCTAAAGACAAATTTTCTATTGAAACATGGTCTATATAAGGATATCTTTTGGTCATTTCTTAAGCTTTAAATAATTCCCCAACTTTATACTCCTTCAGGTTTGAAACCAATTGATATTTTTGTATTTTCTCCATACTGGACTTAAGTTTTTGAGCATCTTTGTCTCCGACTCCCATAAACTTTTGCATCATTTTAAGGTTTGTTTTATCCTTGATGTCAAAAAGAAACGCTGTTTCACACATGCTGCTGAAATCAAATGAGGGTTGATTAAACTCTTCAATACCTTGGGAGAGCAAAATTACCGACACTCCTTGTGACCGGATTTCCCTCAAGATCTTTTCCAACAAGTCCTGCGACTTTTTTTCTTTAAATATGGTATGAGCCTCATCGATTAACAAAATATACCGCATTCCCTGATAATTCTCCTCAATCAGCGCTTTATCCATATTCATGAAAGTATTGTAAATATAGTTAATTATCAGAAAAACAGAAGTAAACCGAATATTTTTTGGGAGATCACCAGAAAGACTTAGGTAATAATTTCTATTTAGAAATTGATTAGAAGAGTCGATGTCGCTAGAGAATAAATCGAGCTCACTTAGATTTTCCAGAATCTCCCTTAATGTGCTGGCCTTGTCTCCATCTTTTTCCAAGACCTTTTGATAAATTTCTTGAAATGTTGGGTAATTGGCCCCCTTCATATCCCCAAAAACTTCCTTAGTAGCATCCTTTAAAGTCTGTTGTTGATTTTTACCTATACCACTATAGCTCGAAATGATATCCACAAACTTACTAATGCCCATGATTTTATTTTTCTCATTTATATTATCAATAAATGAAATGGGGTTCACGGGGAACTTTTTGTAGGGAGCTTTTATCAATTCACATTTAGTAGTTTCAAAGAAGTCAGCATTGCTTTTCTCATCTTCCTCGCTAAGACCTTTAAAATCCAGAAAAATGAAGTGAACTTGGTTGTTCGTTTCTTTGGTAATTTGTTTTAGAAGGTTATTTGCAAAATAGGTTTTTCCGGTTCCCGAATTTCCTGCGACAGCAATATGAGCATTGTTATGAATGGAGGTGTCATTTAAATTGAAAAAGATATCTTCATTTTCAAATGTCTTTCCAACTTTTAATTTGATAGGTTGGGCAAAATAGCCCTTCGTCTTGACCCTGCTATGTCTAGTCTGTTCGTCAAAAATAATAGGATCATTACTAACCTCGCTTTCCATCAAACGATCTATTCCGATCTCGATATTCTCGAGCAGGAAGTCTAATCCCGTGTAATTTGCATTTTCCTCAAAAATCTTATACATTAATTCCAGACCATGATCTATGTGCATTTTAATGTACCTGCCGATGTCTTTGTCCGTCTTATATAATCCGTAATGTTGACAAACGATTGCGATATAGTACTGACGATAATTTCCGAATAAAATGTCGTCTTTGTACTCTTTACCTTTACTATCTTTAAGATCATTTTCTAGATCTAGCTTGACACCTTTGGATATGGAAAAAGCAAAAGCTACTCTGGAGATGTAGTTTTCCGCAGCTCCTGGAAAGACCCTGCGTGTTAATTCTTGAACGATTACCTTGTTTGCCTCTGAGGTCCTTATGTTAACTAGCATTATAAAGATCGTTGTAAGTTTTTATGAATTCATCTACTTCCAGCGGTAAAAACTCGCTTTTATCCTCATGGATATTATTTATCAGGTATGTTCTTGCAATGTTTGGCGATAAAATAATAAATTCTCGTTCTGTAAGTTCCTTATTGATCAGTGGAAACAAAATCACTTGTTCGGAGATATTTGGATAAAAATACTTTACAATATTTTCGGCGTGCTGCTCATCGAATTTTTGCATGGGTGAATCAATAAAGACGGGAAATTCTATGTCGCTTTCTTCAACTAATCCCCTTAACAAAGCGGTGGCATACATTTGTTGCTCTCCTTTGCTTAATGTCTCCTTCCTAATCTCTTCTCCTCTAGCATTTCTTAGTATTATTTCAATATCTTCGCCAATTAATTCAACCTCAACTTTATCGATAAACCCTTTCTTATGCAAAAGTGTATTTAAACCATGTAGAATTTGTTTTTCCAACGACTCTTTCTTCTTTGCCTTAAATTCAACGATAAACCTTTTAAGCGTAGATATATGCCGAGATAGTGCTTCATCTTTTTCTTTGTTTTTCTCAGATACAGCAAGTTTTTTAGATAAATCTTCGACCTTTTTTGTTAATTGTGCCTTTTTGAAGATTATTTCACCTTGAAATCTATTCAATGAATCTATTGTATCTTGAATGCGAATGATTTCCTTATCCAGATCTTCCTTCTGCTTTCGGAGTGCGGCGATAATCGGGTCTTCCTGATTGCTTTCAGCATCTCTAATTTGTTTTCTAATAGAATTTAATTCGTTTCTATTTTGGTTATATTCTGCATTAATTCGTTTGAAAGTTTCTCTAAATGACAGCTTAATATTACTAAGTAGAGTAGCTAGTTCATTACGTTCTGATTCAGAAAACTCATGTATCATTTTGAAATCCTCCGGGAGATTTGGAGTGTCGGAAAAAAAATGTTTTCGAATTAATTTCTCGAAACTGTCTGCATAAAAGGTATGAACTTGATGGTCGATTGCTAGGTTTGCTGGTTTCGGTGTATTTAATAGTTCAGTCAGAATTTTATTTGTTACTCCCTTTACATTTTCATCTTTGAATTGTGCGGTTTTGTAATTTAATTCATTTTCTATCTGATTGTGTACATCCAACAAAGCGGCTCCCACTATTGCAAATGGGATGAGGTCATATAGATTTTTCAATTCCCCCTGAATTCTATCTTGATCAGCTGTTAACTTATCACCTCTCTCTCGTAGCGTATACAGCTCTTCAACCGAGATTAAACTTCCTGATTTAATTAGCTTTTCTTGAATATCTCTTGAATCTTTGCTCTTTTCAGCAATTCGTTCCTTTTCTTCGGTAATTTTTTTTGCTATTTCCTCTAATTCTTCGTCACAATTAACTTTTTCAGCCTCAATTCTTCGAAGTTCTCCTTTTTCAGTGGCACTAGCAGATTCTTGCCGAAGCTTTAATTGTAAGCCTTCATATTCTGCTTTTAAATCTTCGTATTTTTTTATTCCTAAAACCTCTGAGTAAGCCTTACTCAAGTTACGTTTTTGTTCCGTGGTACTAACTTCGGCTAAGCTTACGATTTTTTCAGCATCAAAGAAGAAAAATTTGGCTATTTCTAGGGGCATAATGAACTCCCTTATAAAAATTTCCGGACCGACTTCTTTCGCAAGTTCGCTAGGATATCCATCAATTAAGATTTCAACCTCTTCGGCTGTGCTTGTTTTTGCATTATAGCTTCTTTTAACCGTAATCTCCTTGCAGGGAACCTCTGGAATATTTACGTTGGTGAATGTAATTGATACATGAAAGTTAAAATCGCCTTCACTTTTGCTTAGGCGATTGAGTGAGTTTACGATATATTTAGCATATGTACCTTGGTCCACTATTTCCTTTTTGTAAAGGTCATCAACATCCTGCATTTGTCTTCCATAAAGACACCATACCATGGACATCAAAAAGGTCGTTTTTCCAAAGCCATTTCGTCCACTAATAATGTAGATGTTTTTCCTATCTACTTTATCAAGTGATATCTTACAAGAGTCCTTATAAATCCTAAAATTCTTTAGTTCAATTTCTTTAATTACCATCCGCAGGAACTAAATTGGTTTAATTTTTAACTTTTAGGATTTTTTAGACTTTTCAAGTGCTGATCCAGTCTGTTTTCGATATCAGCCTGTAAACCCCGTTTTCTGATTAATAGGGTTTTTGTTTTTTGGAGTGCTAAGGAATCCATAATAAATTGTAGATCTTCTGGATTTTCTTTGCAGGATGCTGCCAGGAGGTCCTGTTCTTCTTTTAACTTTTCTTCTTGTCTACTCATATCCATTTGGGTTTTGAATACTTCATTGTATATATCGGAAACCTTGGTTGAAAAAAAGCAATCTCTAAACCAATGGTATTGAATTAAAACCATTTCCTGATGCGTGATTAATTCGACACCCTCGCTTTCTTTTATCAATTTTTGAGCTTTCAAAATTCTCCGTAGAATTTCAGCCCTTGTTTCGAACAACAATGGACCCCAAACTCCTTCTTTTATTTCTCCGTTTCTTCTTTCCCGGCTTCTATATTTCTCTTGATTATCCCGGGTTTCAACCAGAAAGTCTCGAATTTCGGATAAAGGTTGCATCCATTCCTCTCCATTATCTATTAGGCCTTCCATTGATTTATCTTTGTTGACTACTGTACATGTCCAGCAGCCAAAGCGGCTATTGCCGCAGCTTGGAGTAGTTTCGTCGATTACCAATGGACAATCGCCGGCGTTTGCATTGCGGTAGAGGGTTACCAATTCTTTATGCGTTCCTCCCCAGGGTGGTGGAACTTGATTCAGGTATTGCCAAACTTCGTTTGTGGTAACATCTTTAATTGGTGCATAAACGTAGGCGCTAGGAAGTTGGTGTTTACGCAGACGTTGTCCTTTTATTTCATGCTTTTTAATAGATTTGGCTCTGTTACCAGATTCGGCACTGCGGGTACCTAATAAGATGATCGCCTCCCCTTCTTCACTTATTTTATCCTTTATGAACTGGGTAGTAGGATTAATTTTGAGCCGCTCTGTACACCATCTCACAAAGCGATTTGGCGCGGGATATCCCAGGCCGATTAGCCTAACCCAAAAACTATCATCCATTTTCGGCATGGTTTCGTGGACTGTTAATGGGATTTGCTGTTCATTGGCAGCAATTTGTATTCTCTTTAACGACCCTTTGATAAACTTTACCATTCTGGGATTCTCAACCATGGTGTCATTGCAGACCACATAAATCCTACGTTTCAACAGAATGGGCTCAATCTTTCTAAGTGCTCTCCAAACCACCTGTAAGAGCATTGTGCTGTCTTTTCCCCCACTAAAACCAATGATCCATGGCCGATCATTTTCATCATAAAGGTACTGATCAATTATTTCGTTTTCTAAATGGCGTACGTCTAGAGACATTTTTGAGGTTTAAAAGTGATGCAACTTACTTATTGTCCCAAAATAACGCTTATTTACTTGAAATTTTCCACTTTTTCCAAAAATTGGGCGAAAAAATTTATTGGCATTTAATGATGAAACCCAAAAAGTCCAAATCGTCACTTATACTTATTTTCCAAAAAATAACGGTACGCTTTTTTGTAATCAAGATCGGCAGGCAGATCAATCAGCCCGCTTAAGCGCTCGACAAGTGGCGTAATTTTGGGTTTATTCCCCGCTTCTTTTTCCTTTGTGACGCCGTCTCATTCGATCATTTTTGAAAGGCTGGTTGTATGACTTTTCGCAGGAGTTTTCGCTCTCTCAGTGACGCTTCCGTTTAGTCTCAATATTAGTTTGGTTCCCATACGATACGTTTCAAGTATTGGTAAAATAACATATTTACAGTAAATACTTAGAGCTACATATAAAGAAACTTGTATCCAACAAAACACTGTCATACATCGTACCCTCCTCGTATTTCACTTAGCCATTTTTTTGAATCCACTTTGCCTAACCAAGATTCTTTTGCTTTTTTTCTAAGGGAACTCAAATAATCTTTATCATATTTTGCCTCATAATCTATCAGTTCGAGAAAGGAAAGCGTGGAAGTGTCGATTTCTCCTGTACCGGAATGTTGTTTGCCCTTAGCGCGGACACCAAACGTCTTGTACAATGGATTACTCTCGTACTGTTCCAAAAACTCCTTCGGTGTGTTGATTGTCAAAGTCCCGTACTCGACAGTGCTTAGATGTATGTTAGCTTTTGCCTTCCCTCCGGCATTGATTATTTTTCCATAGAAATAAAATTCGGCATCAGCCCAAATTGACTCTGAACGGGTGAAATTTGTGGTTTTATTTAAAATAAGCTCGTTCGAGGTTGCAAGTGAGGTTGAAATTTTAAACTCATAGCCGGATTTAATTGATAACTGTTGGATATTTTCAATGGCTTTTGCTGTATTCAATTCCAAAAAATCTAATTTTTCTGATTGGCTTATCTGTGCCAGTAAAGCATTAAATCCTATGATGGACTGGATAGAGGATTTCAAAATATGCCTGACGGAGCCGTCTTCAATTTTGTAACTAATTACAGGTCGATTTTTTTGTCTCCAGGAAATAGTAGGTTTTCAGCATTTTCGAGTATCGTCATTATATCCCTGATATCATAAGTATCAGGTGATAAAGGAATATTACCTTTTCTTCCGGACATTACAATTTCAATATGTGCAATATTTTCCATAGTGTAAATTTACATAAATTTCCTCTCTTGCAAATAGCAATAAAAAATACCCTACCTTTAAATCAAAAATGGTGCAGCCACTTTTTTGCTTAATCGTAACAGCCCTGATGATTAATAAATTAGTTCTTTTTGATTTTAGTGCGTCCGACGATTGGTCAGGGTGGGAAATAGAGAACGACGGAGTGATGGGGGGTATTTCCAGTAGTAATCTTGAAAAAAGTGCAGCGGGTAACGCAATTTTCCGAGGAAAGGTCTCATTAGAAAATAACGGTGGCTTTGCCTCCATGCAGTACCATTTTCCTTCTAGAACTATTCAGGGATATGAGAAAGCACTGATTTTGCTGAAAGGTGATGGAAAGGCCTATCAGTTCCGGGTAAAGTCTAAACTAAGCGAAAGAGCTTCCTACATCTACACCTTCGAGACTACCGGCGAGTGGGAAACCGTGGAGGTTCCGCTAAAGGAAATGGTGCCGATGTACCGCGGGGAGCGATTAAGACTGCCTAATTTCCCTGCTGAAACCATTCAGGAACTACGTTTTTTGATCGGTAATAAAAAGGCAGAGGATTTTTGCCTGGAAATTAAAAAGATTGAGTTGGAATAGCTTCCTGTCCCGCTTGGTTTGCTGGATGTTACTACCAAGATAAAATGGTCATCTACATCGTTCGATGGTAGCATGAGGCATTCCGCCAAACGTCTCAGGAATTATCCGGTTTAGATTAACTCATCTCCAAATACCATTTCCTTCGGATTCAGTTTTCAAAATAGAACCGCAGAGGACAGGACGAATTTTTTAAAGCAACGGCTGTGCTTCTTGTGCCCGCTTTATGTCCTTCCTGGTCTTTTGTTGAACATATGCCTTAACCAACTTATTCTTTACACAAAATTCCGACCTCCGACGTTTTGTGCGTATACTTCTTTTTTTGGGGTTAACCTGATTTGACACCCCATCTGGGGCATTGAAATCCAAGGCAAAAGAATCAGTGCTGGCACGGGCTTGGCTGTCTAAAAAGCTCCCATCCTCTTCTTTCCATTAGTATAAAACTCAAAGGTATGAAATCAGCGATTAAAAATGAACGGTATAGGTTACTCAGGTCGGTAGAACGCTTTCTGGAAGGACCCATGATTTTTTTGGGATTTGTTTGGCTTGTCCTGCTTGTGGTAGAGCTCATCTGGGGAATAAACGAGCTACTTGAATACCTCAGTTATGCCATTTGGGGAGTATTTATCCTCGACTTCCTCATTATGTTTATTCTAGCCCCAGAAAAGGGCCGTTTTCTCAAAAAAAATTGGCTTACCACCATCTCATTGTTTATACCCGCATTACGGATATTTAGGATTTTCCGCTTTGTGAGACTGCTGCGCGGCCTGCGGGGGATAAGGGTAGTGCGCATCGTATCCTCGCTAAACAGAAGCCTGCGAAGCCTGGGGCAAACCATGGAACGGCGGGCCTTCGGGTATGTAATGAGTGCCACGCTGATCGTAACCTTTGCGGGTGCCGCCGGCATGTTTGCATTGGAAAATCCAAATCCCGGATTTACCAGTTATTGGCTTGCGTTATGGTGGACAGCGATGCAGGTGATCACGGCCGGTAACGAATTTAGCCCAATGACGACAGAAGGACGTGGTTTGGGGTTTCTAATTGCCGTGTTCGGATTTAGCATCTTTGGCTATTTCACCGCGACATTTGCCTCGTACTTTGTCGGTCGGGATGCCGAGGAGAAAGATGCCCCGATTGCAGGAGCGAAGGAAATGGAAGCACTAAAAACGGAGCTCGTCGCGCTTCGCAGGATCATCGAAAATCAGAATAAAGATAACCGGAATGATGGATAAGGCAGTATGCTGGATTTTTTGTAGTTACGACAAAAAAGTCACCACCCAAACGTGTACCGGGCCCAACGACAACCTGAAGCGGATTTACGATATCCTCAAAACCCAGCAACAGAATTTCAAAAAACGAAAATCCGTAGTACACAAAGGTGAAACGAAAGAAACGAAAACACCTGAAAAACAATTACTTCTAAGCGGATAGCCGCAAGATGAGTTAAAAAATCCTGTACATTTTGCTTTCCCTTTCTGCCCAAACCAATTAAGCCAAGGTTTACCTGATCGCTTGGAGCAACACATCCCGGCCCTCCCAAAACATGAAGCGAATCTAGTTAACTTCATCAAATACTAAAATTTAGATTTTCAATTAGCAATCACACAATTGGTTATCAAAACGTGAAAAAAATCACATAATCCGAACTAAATGCGTGAAAAAAGTTGAAAGCTCGGATTTACATCAGACAAAAACTGGCACTGATTGAATTCGTAACCATCTTGTGAAAGAATCCTCTACGTAAGCTATCCCACCCGTATAGGTTGCTTTTATGCGTTGCCGTTGGCTTTGGGGGACTCCTGCCAAGGCCATGGTATAGTGACTAGTTACAAGACGCTTTACTGTACCGTTGTAAAAAAGGGATTCTATGTGGGAGAAATAATTGGCTTATTCGTAAACGATCGAGCCCCTTATAATCCCTACAAAAGCATCAATTTCTAAATTGAAGTTTACCGTTTGATAAATTCGCGTCTTCACCTTTTTTCCGTTGTAAATTCCCGGGATCCATTTAGTGGAATTTTCCTTGAACGCCTCAATGACTGCTTGCCCGCATTTTCCGCCTATGTCTTGCATCACGGCAAAATCGCTTGTCGTTCCGTCTTCGTTTACGATAAACGTGACAATAACCTCACCCATTAGGTCATTAATCTTCGCTTCTTGAGGATATTTTGTCAATGCACAAAATAAAAAATCCTAAAAGTTGTTTGTTCATGTGGAACTAGTCGGTTTTTTGATACTACGTTTTGCATCTGTTATCAGGTAGTGTTTTCCGATGCCAGCTTGATCGATAATCACACTATGGTTGACGTTTTCGACATGCTGTTTGAATGATGCGGGTAACGTAATTGAATTTTACCTCAGATTCGCTCAGGGGGTCCAATCAACCACGCCTCCCTTAGCGGAATCTACCCGGATACTGTACCGGCTGTTGCCACGCACGATCCATCGCACCGTGACCGTACCCATTCCCGGGATGTTTTTTACCCGGATATTCGCCGGGTCAAAGGGCTGTTCGCTTACCTTGTTGAAGTCGGCATTCTCCACGACCATGCCCGTCAAAGCGTCAATGCCGCGTAACGAAACAATATCGGGCCGCTCAATGGAAAATTTCAAATCCTGACTGGAATGGGTAGGAATCAAACGCTCATTCTGAATCGTTGCCGTAATGGACCTCAACCCACCACCCAAGTCTTCCTCTTTCACCTCGGACACGGTCAGCTTCGGCGTATGATAGCCGTGATACACCGTAAAAGCCATGTTCCGATGTGCGTCCTGCTCCAATAAAAATCCCGGATGCAAGCGGCCAAAGTTCTTCTTAAATCCCCCAACCTCGATTGTTCCGAATTGTGGGTGCTCATATTCCTTCCACGGCACAAAGGCGTCTCCAAAGGTCAGGTATTTATCCACGTTCATGTCCTCTTCCTGATAGCCCTTTTCCCCCTGATTATTAAAATACAGGTAAGATGTCATCAACTCGTTGGAGTAGGTATAGATTCCCCTTCCGCCGTAGAACCAGTCCAACTCCCCGCCAAAGACGGAATACAAATCCTTATACACCACCAGGTATTTATACCCCGGAATGATTTCCTCCCCCTTTTTGGCAATGGCATCGTAGATGCGCACATCCTGTTGATTGTAGGTATCGAGGTCCTCTTCCGCTCCCGGTCCCCGCAGAATCATACCTCCATAGTTGTGGTAACTTTGTGCCCCCGCAATATTCGGATGTTTCATCACAAATTCCATTACCGCCCTGTTTTCCGGAAGGCTAAAGGGATACTTATAGGCACCCCGCTGCACATAATCCGGCTGCCACTTCCATCCCCAATCCCGATTGGGATCGTAATAGCCTATGCCGTCTTCATTGACCCGGCCGTCTCCGTCGCGGTCCGTACCTTCGTAGCCGAGCATTTCATATTCGCCAAATTCTTCGGCTGCTACGGGAATCAATCTTCTTGGATCGCGGGCATCTTTGATATATCTGCCTGTAGGAGATTTACGGATCATTTGTGTGATATGACCGTCCTTATTGAGATCATCAAAGCCATCTTCTCCGATTTCACCGTCCATATCATCGTCAAGCTTAATCATACCCGATCGTGGAGAATGCGGGGTGTTGGCCTCCAGGATAAAGTTATCCCGTGCATCCGGATTGATGGTGGGGGCGATGTAAAAGGTTTTATCCGCCAGCAACTCCCGGATAAAATCAAGTTCGCCGTGCATTTCCATCAGGTACCAAGCAGCATAAAGCGCAAACTCAGTTCCCTGAAGCTCGTTGGAATGGATATTGCCGTCAATGTACATGGCGGGCTTCCTATCCGGATCTCCCGTTTTGAAATCCGACACCGTCAAAAGCCAGATATCGCGGCCTTCAAAAGACTTGCCGATAGACTGCAATTTTACCAGGTCGGGGTAGGCCTTTACCATGCGTTGCATAATGTCCAGCAGTCCGGCATTGGTATGGTACCTGTTCCAGGAGACCTCTACCTTGGGTTGATGTGGGGTTCCTATGGCGCGGAAGAATTTTTCCTGTGCCTGCGCCTCTATGGAAGCAAACAGAAATAGCGTTCCGAAAAATAAAATCGTTTTGTTGAAGGTATTCATGGTGAAACTGATCATAGGTTAACAGTGATTTCGGTATAGCCAGTATGGGGTGCCCCTGCCTGTATGCGGACAGCACCTTTTCCTTTAACCACCCAATTTAAGGTAGTCTTCCCGTAGGCATCAAGGCTATCAATCAGTTTGATCTTATCCCCTATCAGGATATCCGCTACCTGCCTGTCCATATCCACCCGGATTTTCTTAAACCATCTGGATCGCTTCCCCATTTCGGTATGGGTGGGAAAGGGTGCATCATTAAAGAGCTCAACCGTAATCCGGGTCAAGTCTTTGTCCAATTTTTCTGTTTTCAGGTCAAGCAACTCCAGCTTAGGATGTTGGGCGGCTACCTGAAGGATATAGGCTGTGTGCATATCCGCTAGGCTATCGGTCATCCCATAAGGAGGATTGTGCATCACAAATGGCTTTATGCCCCCCACTTCCACCTTTTTGTGGGGATAATCAGGATGATCTATTTCAGTCCAGGGAACAAAAACGTCTTCCAATCCCATGGAATCCGCCCAAGCTAGGAAATTAGCTTCAGTAGACGTGAAGTTTTTGTCCTCAGCCGTCTTTATTTCAGGAACCCACCATCCCGGTGTGGACAGACTAAGTCGGGCAAAATGAAAATAGGCCCATTGGAAAAAGTCACCGGGTGTACCCTGATTGGTTTGTTGGTAGGGTTTCAGGGAAACCGTTTCTCCATAAAGTTTAGCGAGCCGCTTATTCAGTTCGGCGTCTTTCTCCAAGATGGAAGTTACCACCCTTTTTTGCGCGTTGGAAGCCTGATAGGGTAACGCTTCGGATAAGTTGTTGGCAGGTCCCAAGGTAAAGACCGTGTAGATATTCGGTCGTTCGTATAGGTAGTCTAGTAGTAACCTGCTTTCTATTTGGGATACGGGAAAATCACCGGCCAAGGCTTCGAATGCCGGAAACTGATACGAAAAGCTTTTGTTAAAGGCAATTCCTTCTTCCAGATCTTCATTGTGTTTTCCGTCTTTGTCACTGTCTATGCCCTCAGGGAGGTATAAGTAGGTACCTTTTTCAGCGGCTTTAGGATCCGCTTTGCGCAGCAAAAGCGGGTTTTCTTCCGAAACAACATATCCACCCAATGAAGACTCCACCCGCATCATCGTGATAAATCCATCCGCATTTAGATCCTCGTACCCGTCCTCACTGATTGTACCGTCCCTATCGTGGTCTACCTCCGTGGCATTGCCCATGCGCTCATATTTTAAAGGGGCAAAGTATTGTTGGTAGGCGTCGGGAGACATGTTTGGAAAGATGTAGAAGGTTTGGGAGGCAAGCGTTTCCTTATTTGAGGTAAGCAGGTTTTCGGCAAACTTAAGGGTAAGTGTCACGCCCAAGACATGGTAGCCTTCCACACCGCCGACAACGGCCATGGCAGGTTTTTGGTCCAAAGCCCCGGTGCCGACTTCGAGTACCCAAATATCTTTACCGCCTGCGGTCTTTCCTAGGCTCCTAAGTGTTGCTTCCGGATGGGTGTTTGCCAGTTGCCTTAGCTGCGCTGCCAGTTGGTCTAGAGAGGGATAATCAGTCTGTTCATTTACGGCAAATGATCTTGTGAGGCAGACAAACAGTATCATTTGAAAAAGTAGGGTTTGTAAGTTTTTAGGAGGCATATCGGAGAAAAGGAAATCGAAATTAGGGAAAAGCTTTTATTAAGGATTAAAGATAAATGAAAATTTAACTTGAAGAACGAATGGGTGAAATTTTGTAAAGATTGAAAGAAAATTACCAACTTCCGATTATGGCAGACATCGATGGGTACACCAAACTGACGACATTGTCCGTTAGTTCGAGAAAAGAGGTTTATGATTTTGTTGATTCTTCTGATAGATACACATTCGCCTATTGAAATAATTAATTAAATTTGAGAGGAATTAATTTTGCAAAAAAATGGCTGTAATCATCCACAAAAAAAATTCTGCGAATACCTCCAAAATTCTCTCAGCAAAGCTGAAAAAGAAACAAAACAATGGTAATCTGAAAAAACATTTTGGAAAACTGAAAAGAAATATCGACGGCATAAGTTATCAAACTGCTATCAGAGAAGATGAGGATTGATTTTATTGCAGATACGAACATTTTAATATATGTACATGAAGGCAACAAAATAATAGAACCCTTCTTGGAGTACAATTTCGGAATTTCCTTTATCACTGAAATCGAATTGCTGGGTTTTCAGAACATAACTCCAGATCAAGAAGTAAAATTGACAGCTTTAATCCGGGATTGTTTTGAATTTTCATGGACTTCAAAACTAAAAGAAACTGCAATAAAGCTCAAAAGGAAATATAAGCTAAAACTGCCGGATGCTATTATAGCTTCCACAGCTATTATAAATAATCTTCCTTTGGTGAGTGCCGACAAGGGATTATTAAAAGTCGAAGAGTTGGACTTAATTTTGATTGAATTTTAGCTAGCCTATTCCGAATTTCCTACTTTCAGACACGGGAGTGGTCACCTCCACAAATCATCCCCTGGCGTATATGGATGCATTTTTGGGAAAGGAACATATCTTTGGACTCTATTCCGGCAAAACCGACCGGGATATCATGGAACTGGGACGGGGGGAAACGGACTTGTTGGTTTTTGATCTCTCCGGCGAGATCAAGGCACTTTTTCGCCTGGATCTTCCCATCAGTGACTTCACCGTGGACGAGACCAGAAACCGTATTTATGGAATCACCGCCGACCGAGATCCGGGAGTGGCGGTCTTTGAATTTAGTTTAAAGTGATTACCAATGAATGGATTGTTTTCAATGGCCGCCTACTTATATTGGGACGGGGTTTTTAAGTGGCGATTGTAAAGGTTTATCGCAACGGTCGCAACGATTTAACGCAGAGATAGCAGCGAAACTATAGGGAATGTCCGTTAGTTTAAGATAATAGAAATGATCCGGCATTGCAAATGCCTAAAGTCTATGAACAAAAGGATAATTGGGGTGTAGATGCAATCTACACCGAGTAGAGGTCGTATTTAAACAAAGTATTCATCGGTCTTAACACAACCTTCCCTATCGTGATCAGCAAAAGGGGAATATGGTAAAACGATAGCGGTATTTCTGGATTTCAAAAGAATTGAGATTCTAATTTTTGGGGGTAGTAGTTTTGACTATTGATAAAAATATTCATAAGGCTTATCTTTATAAAAGACGATGGCCCTAAGGTCTAGTATAGTTAAACGTATCATTAAGAAAATTTAGCTCCCTTATGAAAGTAACCTTAGAAATCAAAGACAGCAAGGCTGCAGCTTTTCTTAATTTCGTGAAGAGCCTTGATTTTATCCAAATACACAGCCAAGAAGATTATGAAGAACCTACGAAGCAGGAAATCTTAGATAGCATTACGTCGGGAATGAAGGAAGTTGAGCTTCACAAGCAAGGAAAAATAGAGCTTCAAACTGCACGTGATTTTCTCAATGAGTTATAAGGTTCTAATCACTACGAGTTTTAAAAGAGACTCCAAAAGTATAAATCCCTAAAGGCGGAATTGCTGAATCTGATTTCTTCACTTGAAATAAACCCTAATCAAGGAACGCCACTTGGCAATGAATGCTACAAAATACGTCTTGCAATTTCCTCGAAAGGTAAAGGGAAATCCGGTGGGGCAAGAGTAATTACCTGTGTTAAAATTGCGGATGATGTTGCATATCTTCTTACCATCTATAATAAGTCAGATAAGGAGAATATATCAAATGACGAACTTGATGAGCTATTAAAAGGTCTCGAAATGTAAAACCTTTTTAATAATTGTTTTATTTGGTAGTTAGCATTCTCGTAGCAAACCTACCTACTTCCGCTCCACTTCCTTCGCTGGGTGAAGTATGCCACTTCACTCTAATATCATCTATACGCTTTAACGAAAGTGCATGACTAAAAGCCGTTTGCAATGGCTATACGAACTTATTTTTAAAAATAGTTGCGTCCATCATTGCGCCCGCTGCGAAAACGGTTCAAACCACAACCAATAAGGTTATTGATGACGAACCCTACTTGGGTTAAGCTTGACAGGAAATAAAGAAGTGGTATCATCATTTAAGACGAAACTCTGAACGTATGTCCTCTAATACAGAAAAAGTTACCTTATTACTAAACAGAATCCTTTGTAATCGATAATACAACTGCACCATTTTACAGCGGACTGTCAATTCAAACGTTGACTATTACCATTGAGGATTGGAAAGCCGGTTCAGTCGTCCAGATCCCGAGCAGTCCAGGGTTTGGTTCGTCCGGAGACCTCCGCCCGGGTTTTCGCAACCATTTCCGGAGCCACCACGGGTGATCCGTTACCAAATTCCTTACGGATGTATGTGAGGACATCAGCAATCTCCTGATCGCTCATTCCGCCCATGGGAGGCATGGGAATGGACTGGGTTCCAGCACCGTATTCCTCTCCCGCTACGTCGAGGGGACCGGTAAGCCCATTGAGCACGATTTTGATAAGCTTCGTTTCGTCCCCGGTGACCCGCTTTGAACCCAGTAGTGGTGGATACACCCCTGGCAGACCCTTACCACCTGGCTGATGGCATGCCAGGCAGGCCTTTTCATACAGGGTTTCGCCAATTGAAACGACCGCAGATCCCTGATCCAGCAGCTCCTGCAGAAAGTTTTCCTGAACCTTGGATGCTGGGTTAAGTTCCCCCTCCTGAAAAGGAGTCTCCCAGAGAATTTGAAGAGACCTTGCACTCTGCCTCAACGCGTACCGTAAAAAGGGGTCCAACTCGTGTTCGAGCGCTGCGGTAACCACTTCGATCGCAGGGATCTCCCGCAGGTAGCTGGCGGCAATCACTGCCTCCAACCGGACCCTGGGGTGGACATCATTTACGAGTTCCCTTAGCCAACCAAGGGCTCCACCGTCCAGCCGGGACGCCCAATCTCCCAGCACACGGGCACCATAGGACCGAATCCGGAAATCCTTTGACCGCAACAGGCGATCGAGCAACTCCGGTCGAACAGTTTCATGCGCCTGGTAGACCCCGATCAATTCGAGGAGAAACTGGTCATTTCGATCTTGAAGTTCCAAGGCATCTGCCGCAGCCACAACCGTTTCCGTTGGCTGGTAGTAAAGTAAGCGCTTCGCCTGGTAGCGCAACCATCGCTCCTGAGAATCCAAAAGTTCTAGCAGTTGGCCCTCATCCATTGCGGATAGATCGGGATAGGTAAAGGACGACCTGGAATCTGCTGTTATCCTCCAGATACGGCCATGTGACTTGTCGCGACGTGGATCGGCATAGCTCGCCTGGTAGTGACCTATGATCGGGTTGAACCAATCTGCCACATACAAAGCCCCATCTGGCCCCACAGAGACATCCACCGGGCGAAATGAATTATCGGAGGAGGTGATCAACCTGGGAAGCTGTCTGGTAGCAAACCCTGCACCTGCATCCTCGAATTGGTGCAATTCCACCACAGATCCGAAGTATCCGCCGATCAGTGCCGCGCCTTGCAGCTCTTCGGGCATGGCTGATGTTCCAATGATTTCCAGGGACGTCGTTTTGGGTGAAGTCTTAAATAGGGGGCCTACGTCGTGATATTGCTCCGGATTGTTCTTTTGGTAGGCCTTGTTCGCATCTTCATGGTAGCGGGAGTCGTCTTGTTCCGGAAAAGGAACCAATCCGGGCACGGTCCAATAGCCTTCCGGGCGGTCTCCGGTCTTGTGAAAGACCTGGCCGTAGTCGTCAAAGGCGACGCCCCAACAATTGGCACCCGCCATTCCCCCTCCGAAGAAACTTTCCAATTTTAGGCGGCGGGGGTGATACCGCCAAACCCCGGCCCGGTCCAGACGGGCAACTCCATGCGGGGTCTCCACTCGGGAAATGGCGTGGAGTCCCTGGGTGAACCACAGTGTCCCATCCGGTCCATGCGTAATGCTGTTTACCAGTTGATGTGTATCGCCTACACCGAAACCGGAGAATAGTACCTGCCGATCATCGGCCTTTTTGTCCCCGTCGGTGTCACGGAGATAGAGAATTCGATCGAAGTCGCAAACGTAGAGCCCGTCTCTACCCGGTTCTATGCCTTGAACCATGCTCAGGTTTTCGGCAAACCGCCAGGAGCTATCTGCGACCCCGTCACGGTCACGATCCTCCAGGACTTGAATGTAATCCTGCGCGGGCATACCGGCGAGGGTCTGCGGGTAGGAGGGTGAACATGCGACGTAGAGTCTCCCCTCCTCGTCCCATGCGAATTGCACGGGATTCACTACTCCTTCCAGCTCTGAAGCGAAAAGATTGACCGAATACCCTTCTGCGATCGTGAAACCCGCTAGTTGTTCTTCTGGTGTCAACGCATCCATCTCACTGTACTCAACCGGATCAACCGAGATTCCCGGTGCTTCTTTACCAGCAATCCGGTCGTAAATGACGGCATCTGCGTTTTCCACAAGGGGCAGCTGCTGTTCAAAAGCGACCTGCAACGAGGGCTCAGCCCCGGCCCCCTGCCCATACATCTGATTCACGCGGTCTCCATAGACAAAGGACCAGTTTGCCGGCCGCCAGAAATCAAACCACAGGCGATTTTTTTGAACGATGGCCTGACGGACCGTCTCCGAAGGTATCTCCCCAATTTCAACATCCAACTGCCTGGCAATTTCCGCGCTTACCCGGCGCAGTCCCTCCGCGGTCAGGTGGATTCCATTCTCAGTGAGCCGATTCCCGGTACGCATCCTGGTCAAATCCACGAACAGCGCATTGCGTTGGGCCGCGATCTTTTCCATCGATTTTACATACAACTGAAGATCGTCATTCCTTTCCCTTAGGTCGGGTGCATGGGAAGCAAGCGGTTTTTCAAAACGGATGGGAGATACCAGCACCAACTTGTGGGTACGGCGGGAAAATTGATCCAGCAACTGATTGTAGGCTGCTTCGAAATCCGCCAGTCGGCCGGGTCCATCCAGTGCTTCCATCTGACCGAATTGCGCCACGATCACCGTAGCGCCCACAGCATCCAATTGATCGCCCCAATCGCCGAAGTTCAGGTCACGCCATTGCTCATAGACCACATCTCCTTCCCATGCCATCGAACGAAAACGGGGCCGTTGCCTGGCAAAACCTGCTGATAAAAGCGACTCCAATTCGCCCGATCTTTGCTCACGCACAAAGTTCTCCTGACCTACAAATACGACAACATCTTCTTCTTGCAACTGGAAGGTGCCGTCTTCGAAGGCGGGAACCGGCGCCCGGGTCTGTAAGCTTCCGAAACGACTCAGGATAGCCTCATTGGATGGAATGACAGTATCATCCAACTCCTCAATATGCAGGTTGCGGAACGAGATTTCTGCTTTGCTGTCGCCATGGATCTGCAAGGCAATGTGTCCTTCCAGCGGAATATCTTCCTCCTGCTCCTGGTAAGTAATCGTCCTTTGACCATTGAGAATGATCGTCACCTGCTTGCCACGAGCAATGACTTCGTATTGGTTCCACTGGCCCGGCTGCTCAATCGAAGCTACGAAATCAGGGTCTGCTTCCGCTAAAAAGCGATTGCGCCGCGACTCATCATAGAGGTAACCCGTGTAACCTGCACCGATGTCTGCCTGGTAACCCGTCATTTCATTCGCCGGATTGGTGGTTCGCCGGCTGTGAAACTGTACGCCACCATTCACGAATCCTTCTGTGCCTATAAGGCGGTATTCGAGCCGCAGGTGAAAGTTTTTGTAGACCTTGTCCGTCGCCAGGAATTCGTTGCGCGGATTCCCCTTTAAACTGCCACCCGTGATGACTCCGTCATTAATGCGCCAAACCGATCCTGTGTGGGCATTCCAGCCCCTGAATGACTGGCCGTCAAAAAATGCATCAGAAGGGATTTTAGAAGGAGCACATGCGCACAGCAAGGATGCGAAAAAAACGAGCAGTAAGCACTCAACCGTCCAGTGAATAAACGGGCAATGGTTTAATGGGAAATTCACCCGCGCCTGACCGGCTAAAACGGTGATGGGGAATATTGCGGATTCAATAACAGGATTACTTTGCCGTTGGTTCGTGCTCATTCGAGTAGAAGAAAATCAGAATCCGTAAATATTCAAATATCTTTGGTATTATCCGAACTTGTTAATCTTTAACTATTTCAAATTTACAAAATCTCAATCTGAACTGAAAATCAAAATATGCTGTAAGTCTATCACCATAACGGTTAGTATAACAAGCGTAGCATCCCGCAGGGTACTATGATTTGTTGAACTGAAACCCTCCGGGAGAGCGAATTACTTAAATGAATTAGGCATTTGTTCAATACTACGATCCACCGAATGACCTGAAAAAAAAATTTATGGATTATCTAATCAACTCCAAATATAGTTTCATTCGAAGTTAATTTCTTAAATAGAACCACAAAGAACGCGGAGGTAACAAAGAGGACTCAAAGAATTTTTTTAAACAATCTCTGTGCCCGCGGCGAGAACCAATTTCACAATAAAACGCTTTATTTATTTCTTTTATTTATCCAGTAATTCCTGCAAATTTAAAAATAATTTTTAAATTTGCAGGGATGATTGATCGGTTATTACTTTCAGAATTTTCTTTTTCGGTGACGCATTTCCCCGTCACGGGCATCATTGGACCACGCCAAGTGGGAAAAACTACCTTTGCGAAATACTTTGGCTACAAAATGCCTTATATTTATTTGGATCTGGAGAAGGATTCAGATCTAAACAAATTGAATGATCCGGAACTGTTTTTTACTTCTATACCTGGGCATACGATTATATTGGATGAAATACAGCATAAGCCCGCCCTTTTTCCACTAATTCGTTCATTAGTAGATGAACACCGAATTCCGGGAAGGTTTGTGATTTTGGGTTCTGCCTCCCCAGAATTGTTGAAACAGTCCTCCGAAAGTTTGGCTGGGAGAATCAATTACCTGGAAATGTACCCATTGAATCTTTTGGAAGTCAAGGATCAGATTCCGTTGGCTACTTTGTGGCTTTATGGTGGATTTCCCGAGCCGGCGCTAAATCAAGGCATTAAATACAAACAATCCTGGTATGGGAGTTTTATCCATAGTTACATCCAAAGAGACCTACCATCTCTAGGTTTATCTGCCAATCCGAATAGCTCTAGGCAGCTTATGATGATGTTGGCCTCACTTAACGGCGCAATAATGAACTACAGCACGTTGGCAAAGTCACTTGGCCTAAGTATGCCTACCGTGAAAACCTACGTGGGCTATTTTGTAAATGCCTTTTTGATAACCGAACTGCCCTCTTGGCATATAAACGTAAAAAAGAGGCTTGTAAAATCCCCCAAAATCTATTTTCGGGATACAGGCATGCTTCATTACCTGTTGGGTGTAAAAGGTATGGAGGGCCTTTATGGAAATATAGCTGTTGGCAGCTCTTGGGAAGCCTTTGTACTCCATCAGGTAAAGGCTGTAATCCATATGGATGACGAGGTATATTTTTACCGTACGCAGGACGGGGCCGAGATTGATCTACTGATTAGGAGGGAAAACAGCTGGTTAGCTGCCGCGGAAATTAAGTTAAGCCTGTCTCCCAAACTGACTAAAGGAGCGTATATCGCCATGAAGGACCTGGGTATTGATAGATTGTACATTATCACGCCCGGTGAGGATAATTACGTCTATGATTCAAAGGTGGAAGTGGTTGGATTACGGAGTTTTTTGGAGAAGCTATCAAAATAGCATAATTTGTTTCGAAAAGGGTTTTACACAGCAAATACTAGAATCGTCTTTACTCTGTTTGTTAGAGGAAAGAATTGATACGATCCGGCATTGCAAATGCCTTAAATCCATGAAAAAAAAGGATAAATAGGATGTAGATGCAATCTCCACCCAGATTTTGGCTGGTTGAAGTATGCCACTTCACCCTATTATTTTTTGTCCTATTTACAAAAAGTGCATACCTAAAATCCATTTGCAATGGCTGTTCGAATCTATTTTGAAAACGGGTTGGACCTTTCGTTGAGGACGCTGCGACTGTCTTTCACACCACAAGCAGTGCAGGTTGATTCAGGTGAAAGATGATTTTGATGCACTTTTGGATGATTTTAAAGCGTATACGTGATGAATCTTCTGATAGATACCTATGCTGTTATATGCTTTATTACAGAGGACATGCGATTGCCCAAAAAACATGAAACCTAATAGCTGATTTTGAAAGTGGTTGCTTCCTGTACGATAGACCCTATGGGATAATGGTCGGTTAAATTTTTTAAAACCATATAGGTGCATAGTACACATAGGATGACCGCGCATTTCCTCAGCGACTAAAACAGTTAAAAGCCCATAATACTACCAGAAAAGATCGAGTTCGCAAGACGGCCGTAGAAGAAATGCGAAACGATGATCGTTAATCGAAAAAATAGTTTATTATTTCTTTCAGTGCCTCCACTGCACCCGCTTCGACAAGCTTTTTTTCGCAGCGAGTTTGAAGGGTTTTACAAAAAAATAGCCGTTAACTATATTTACTTCTCCAATGGCCGATATATCCCAAATTTTTAGCTATTTTGATTTCTGATAGATACCGCAACCACTATGTACCGGAAGATTGCCCTTGCTATTGCCTTTTCGCCCCGACTAGAAGCATTGATCGCAGAAACCAAGCGACTCAAAGATCTTCATAATGCCTCGCTATTGCTAATCCATATAGGAAAAAAGTCGGAGGAACTGGAGAGTAGGCTATTAAGTCTATTGAAGAAATATGATGTAGACCCCAATCAGACCAAGATTATATGGGAAGAGGGAAAGCCTGCCAAAAAAATCATCCAACTCTGCAATGCGGAAAATGTAGACCTTTTGGTGGCCGGTGCGATGAAAAAGGAAATGCTTTTTACCTATTACCTGGGGAGCATCGCCCGAAAGATCATCCGAAAAGCGGCATGTTCCGTATTAATACTGATTGAGCCTTCCGAGGAACCAACTTCCTTCAAAAAAATAGTGATCAACGGTACACAACAGCCTCAGACACCATATGTGATTGGCAAAGCAATTGAAATCTGTAACTTGGAACAGGCTTCGCAGGTTTTCATTTTAAATGAGATAAAAATGTACGGCTTGCAAATGGCAACTATTGGTGAGGATACCGAAGAATCTGCCTCGAAGCAGCGTAAAAAAATCGTCAATGAGGAAATTCGCTACGTGGAAGATATCCTTAAGACGATTGATCAACATGGGTTAAAGATAACCATAAAGATAACAAACGGCCGTTGGGCCCACGAATTGGCTAAATTTTCAGAAAGTATTCATGCAGATTTGTTGATACTGGGAGGGCACGACAACCTTACCTTTTTTGACAGGCTTTTTCCCCACGATATTGAAGATATCTTAGGAAATCTCCCCTGCAATCTTTTGATTGTTAAAAAGTAATTCCTACTGCATGACCGGCTTATCCCATACCGAAGTAATCAACTTACTCCTGCAATTAGCTGTAATGCTGCTAATGGCCCGCGCATTTGCCGAGCTGGCCAGAAAGTTCAAGCAGCCCGCTGTAGTAGGAGAGTTGCTTGCGGGGATAATCTTGGGCCCGACGATTCTTGGAAGTCTGTCTCCAGAGATCTTCGATTCCTTGTTTTTGAGCAATCCTGCGGCAAATTTGGCCCTTGACGGTTTTGTGCAAGTCGCTGTTATCCTACTGCTATTTATAGCAGGACTGGAGGTAGAGCTTCATTTGGTCTGGTCACAGGGCAAAGCGGCGCTGAATATCAGCCTGCTGGGGCTTGTAGTCCCTTTTGCCTTGGGATTCGTATTTCCATACTATTTTCCAGAATTTTTTGGGTTGGCCGCGGGAAATAAGCTTCTGTTTTCGCTCTTTATGGGCACGGCCATGTCCATTACGGCGCTGCCTGTCGTCGTCAGAATTCTCATGGACCTTAACCTTTTTAAAACCAAAATGGGAATGCTTATCGTCGCGTCCGCGATGGTCAATGACATTATCGGCTGGCTTATCTTCTCCGTAATTTTATCCTTTATGGGCAAGTCCGGCAGCCTATCGCTGTTACAAACAATCGGAGTGACCTTACTATTTACATTTTTTATGCTTACCGTTGGAAAGGCGCTGATCAACCGGTCGCTGCCTTGGGTCAATAAAAAACTGGCCTGGCCGGGAGGTGTCCTTTCACTTGCCATGGCGTTTTGTTTTCTTTCAGCGGCGTTCACGGAATGGTTGGGGATTCATGCCATTTTTGGCGCATTTCTTCTTGGAATAGCGCTCGGAGACAGCGAACATATGTCGGAGCGTGCCAAAGAAATTGTTCACCAGTTTATCAATAATATCTTTGCGCCGCTGTTTTTTGTTTCCATAGGTCTGAGTATCAATTTTGTGACAAATTTTGACCTACTTTTAACCTTGGCAGTCTTGGCCATTTCTTTTGCGGGCAAAATAGTAGGCAGCGGATACGGCGCATTTCGGGGGGGATTCAATCTGAAGGAATCGCTTGCTGTTGGGTTTGGAATGAACGCAAGGGGTGCAATGGAAATTATTCTGGGGCTAATCGCACTTGAGAACGGGCTTATCAACGAAAAGCTTTTTGTTGCCCTTGTTGTTATGGCCATCATTACGAGCATGACTGCCGGGCCACTGATGAAGTGGAGCATGAAAAAAACAAAAGACCTTCCCGATCCGGGGATCGTCTAGTGAAATGATGTACGTATTCGGCATTTTGTCCTCACTTCCTTTTAAATAGGATGATGGAAAACTTCAGTACGGGATTTTGAAGCGGTAGGCTAAAACTTAATTCGCTGATAAAGATCATATTTTAAATAAAAAGATATATCAGTAGTATAATTAATTTCATAAAGGTATATATTTTATTTATAATTTATATTTTATATTTTATATAGTTTTTTTATTGGAAAGACTTGGGCGGCATTAAGTAGGAAGCCCAGAAGCTTACATCCTTTATCGGAGAATTCACTTCCTTTTTTTAACATTCGGGCTTACCTTTGGTTAACTAGGGAAAACTACCAATTTAGTAACCATCGGATGAGTAAGAATAAAGCAAAGACCGGCGTTTTGCTGGTTAATCTGGGTACTCCGGACAGCACGGCCACGGGAGATGTACGAAAATACCTACGTGAATTTTTGATGGATGGAAGGGTAATAGACTTTCCGTTTATTCCACGTTGGATGCTTGTAAACTTGATCATCGCGCCATTTCGGGCTCCAAAGTCCGCCAAGGAATACCGCAAACTGTGGACAGACCGAGGGTCCCCCCTTCTTTTTCACACACAGGATTTGAAGGACAAATTGGTCGCTAAATTGGACCCATCTGTGTACCACGTAGAGATGGCAATGCGCTACCAATCGCCGAGTATCGCCGATGGTTTATTAGCATTGAATAAAGCAAATGTTAAAAAGATCATCGTACTTCCACTCTTCCCTCAATACGCCTCTGCCACAAATGGTTCGGTGATCGACAGGGTGATGGAAGAAACCCAAAAATGGCAGATTATCCCATCTATTACCTTCATTAACAACTTCGTGGAGCATCCCGTCTTTTTAGAGGCTTGGGCCGAACTGGGGCGTGAAATGATGGAAAAGGAGGCGTATGATGTTTTTCTTTTCTCCTACCACGGCCTTCCGGAGCGGCAAATCCGCAAGGGGTCTGTAGACGGTTACTGTCAGCTAAGTGATAAATGTTGCGCTAATTATACGAAGAAAAACCAGTTCTGCTACCGTGCGCAGTGTTTTTTGACCACACGCCTGATCGCAGAAAAGCTAGCCCTTCCGGCAGAAAAAGTGAAAACCTGCTTTCAATCCCGCCTTGGAAATGACCCTTGGATCAAACCGTATACGGAAGGCGTCATCAAAGAACTGGCCGAAAGCGGGGTCAAAAAAGTGCTTGTTTTTTCCCCAGCCTTTGTGGCTGATTGCCTCGAAACAACTGTGGAGGTTGGCGAAGAATACAAGGAGCAGTTTATTGAAGAGGGGGGAGAAGTATGGAACTTGGTACCGAGTCTCAATTCAAGAGATACCTGGGTGGAATGTGTGAAAGAGTTGGTGGAGGAGAATGATTGAATTTAGGGGTCATATTTGGGTTGATATTGGTGGATACTGGATATTTGTGGATATTTTTTTTAGAAATAGGGTGGAAATATGGTGGAAATGCAGTAGAAATAGGCTTTTTTAGTTTGGTATTTGGGGGATACTTGGCTGCCGAAAGGCAGATTGGGTATTTGTGGATGTAGATTTTTAGGAATCGGGTAGAAATATAGTAGAAATAGGGTTTATGGGATATTTATGGATACTCGATACTTGTTGATATTTTTTTGAAGAAATAGGCTGGAAATAGGGTAGTAATACAGTTGAAATCGAGCATGACGTGGCCGTCACACACTGGGATGACTATCTACCATGCGAGATTCCATGTGACCTTTGAAAAACAATTATAGACACATGAAATAGACCTTTTGGATTTGATATCGATAGATATTGGAATTAAAAACAGTGTGAAGATTCGATAAAGAAAGGGCGTTGAGAATGGAATCTTCGGAATGGGGTTTTGTTAAGGTTGCTAGTTGAAATACATTTTTATATATTTAGCTAAAAACAAGCCCATGGACCGACGCACTTTTCATAAAAAAGCCCTTATTGCCACGGCTGCAGTAGGGTTTGCTTCTGTAAATCCTCTGAAAGCCAGTACAAAAGCCTCCATCCGTTTGGGGGGACCGATTTACCAAAAGTATACAAATCCCGACGCCTGGATAGCCGCAGTAAAGGCCAAAGGGTATCGTGCGGCCTATTGTCCAATAGGCTTGGGGGCTTCCTTGGATGAAATCCGTGCCTATGAACTGGCTGCAAAAAAAGCTGATGTTGTCATCGCTGAAGTAGGTGCATGGAGCAATCCCATAAGCCCGGATGCGAATATGGCCAGGGAAGCTTTTGAAAAATGCGTCAACTCCCTGGCATTAGCGGATGAAATAGGGGCCAATTGCTGCGTCAATATCAGTGGCTCGAAAAACCCTACCCATTGGGCGGGTCCTCACCCCGAAAATCTGACTAAAGAGACCTTCGATGAGGTTGTGGAGGTCACCCGAAAGATTATCGACTCCGTAAAACCAACCCGAACCCACTTTACCATTGAGCAGATGCCATGGGCCTTCCCGGATAGCGTAGACACTTATTTGGATCTCATCAAGGCCATTGAGCACCCTTCTTTTGGGGTGCATATGGACCCGATGAACTTGATCGTGAGCCCGCGGCTCTTCTACGGAAATGCCGCGTTGATCAAGGACTGTTTCAAACGTCTTGGCCCCCACATCCGAAGTTGTCATGCGAAAGATATCGTGATCAAAGAAGATTATTACATGCCCCAGTTCACTGAGGTAGCCCCCGGAAAAGGGGTGATGGATTATGGCATGTTTCTTACCGAACTAAGCAAGCTGCCGAATATCCCGCTGATGATGGAGCATTTGAAAACAGAAGCTGAGTATGATGAAGCTGCCGCACATATCCGCTCAATAGGAGCAAAAAACGCTATTGAACTCTAACGCTACTTTAATCACGTTGCGGTCGATGAAAGAATCTATGCATGGGGTAAAAAGGGAACCACTTAGGACGCAGAGGTTACACGGAGCGCACAGAGGATTTTGAAAGAAGCACTGTTCTGTCTCCCTTTGCGGTATTTTTTTAGTTTCCTGCAAACCCCTATGTGAACTATGAAACTATGTGGTAATTAAAAACAAGCAACTGTTACCACATAGGACAAACTAGTTCACATAGAGCAACTTTAATTTCGTTACGGTCGATGGGAGAATCAATCCATACGCTAAAAAGGGAACCACTAAGAACACGGAGGTTACACGGAGGGCACAGAGGATTTTGAAAAAAGCGCTGTTCTGTCTCCCTTTGAAGTATTTTTTTAGGTTCATACAAACCCCTGTGTGGTAAAAAAAATGGCAACGACATATTTTACAAAGGTGATCATTTAGTTTGAATCCGAAAACGTCTTCGTTTATTCGTTGTTTATTTGTTTCCTGGAGGATTATCCGTTAATGAAATAGGTTAATAGAAAGTACACGGCCCAACAAACTAGCGCTGCAGAACCATATCGATAAAGAACAAGTCTTCTGTTGCATTTCGGTAAAAACCACAGCACATAGACCGGTCGCACAAAACCGGCTATAAGCAGTACAAAGGAGAGTATTCCTCCTAATTTAAAAAGAAACAAAAAAACCATCGCTAAAACCCGTTAAGCATAACAAAAAAAGGACAACCTTTCAGCTGTCCTTTTTAGCAGGCTTGGCCGCTTATTTTTTACGTTTGATTTCTTCCATTTTATACCCTTCGAAGGTATCACCGACTTCGATATTGTGGAAGCCTTTGATGGACACACCGCATTCATAGCCTGCCTTCACCTCGGCAACATCATCCTTAAATCGCTTCAGTTGATCGATATCCCCCTCGTGAATAACGATACCATCCCTGATCACGCGGATCTTGTTCTTTCGGCTGATATTTCCGTTGGTGACGTAGCAACCGGCTACCGTACCGATTTTGGAGATCTTGAACACTTCGCGGACCTCGATATTGCCTGTAATTATTTCTTCGAATTCCGGCTCAAGCATACCCTCGATGGCGTCTTTGATCTGATTAATCGCGTCGTAAATGACCGAGTAATGGCGGATCTCAATTTCCTCCTGCTCGGCGAGCTTCTTCGCGTTGGCAGAGGGCCTTACTTGGAATCCAAGTATGATCGCATCCGATGCGGAAGCAAGCAGCACATCAGATTCGGAGATTTGTCCTACACCTTGATGTATGATATTTACGTTAACCTCGTCTTTGGAGAGTTTAAGCAGGGAGTCTGCCAATGCCTCTACAGAACCATCCACGTCACCTTTTATGATGATGTTCAGTTCCTTAAAGCTTCCAATAGCGAGTCGTCTACCAATCTCATCCAAAGTGATGTGTTTTTTGGTACGAAGACTTTGCTCACGTTGTATTTGCTCCCTGGAGTTGGCGATTTCACGTGCCTCCCGTTCGGTATCATAAACCTTGAAAATATCTCCTGCTTGAGGTGCACCGCTAAGGCCTAGCACCTGTACTGGAGTAGATGGTTCAGCTGCCTCCACTTTCTTGCCTAAGTGATCAAACATTGCTTTTACACGCCCGTAGTGTTGACCTGCTAGAATGACATCACCCACCTTCAAGGTACCTGCCTGTACCATGATGGTCGTTACATAGCCTCTACCTTTGTCCAAGGATGCTTCTACAACAGTACCTACCGCGTTCTTATTTGGATTTGCTTTTAGTTCGAGTATTTCCGCCTCAAGCAAAACCTTTTCAAGCAGCTCGTCTATTCCTTGCCCCGTCTTCGCGGAGATTTCTTGGGACTGATACTTACCACCCCAATCTTCCACCAGCAAGTTCATATTTGCCAACTCTTCCTTGATTTTGTTCGGGTTTGAGTTGGGCTTATCGACCTTATTTATGGCAAAGATCATCGGTACACCCGCAACCTGTGCGTGGTTGATAGCTTCTTTTGTCTGCGGCATGACGTTGTCGTCAGCTGCGATTACGATGATAGCAACATCCGTAATTTTGGCTCCCCGCGCCCTCATGGCAGTAAAGGCCTCGTGACCCGGTGTATCCAAGAAGGCGATCTTATGCCCTGTATTTGTCATTACATCGTATGCTCCGATATGCTGGGTAATTCCACCAGCCTCGCCGTGTGTTACCTTTGCTGTGCGGATATAATCAAGGAGGGATGTTTTACCATGATCCACGTGACCCATGATCGTGACGATTGGGGCCCGGTCTTTTAATTCGTCGGGCGAGTCAGCGGTGAGTATTTGCGCTTCTTCCTCGTCAGATTTGGTGAATTCCACATCGTAGTTGAATTCATCAGCAATGATGGTGATGGCTTCCGCATCGAGGCGTTGGTTGATCGATACGAACATGCCCAGTGACATACAAACGGAGATCACTTCATTAACAGAGACATCCATTAAGGAAGCTAGGTCATTGGCGGAGATAAATTCCGTCACCTTAAGGATTTTTCCATCCTCAATATGGTCCTCTACCTCTTTATTGCGTTCCTGACGTTTATCCCGTCTATTTTTGCCTTTGCCGCCGCCTTTGGAGCCACTACCTTGAAGTCTGGCTAGGGTCTGCTTGATCTGCTCCTGAATTTCTTTTTGGGTAGGCTCTGCTTTCTGATACCTAGATCCTGCCGGAAGTGGTCTACCTACACCGCCACCTTGGCGATTACCAGGCCCTCCGGAAGGTCTGTTGCCCGCAGGACCTGTTGATGTACCTGGCTTTCTTGCTGGCGGACGGTTCTGTCCGGGAGTTCCTCCGGAAGCTGCTGGAGTAGTGCCTGCAGGTTTGTCTCCTTCCCCTGGTTTCGGTCGGTTGTCGATCCGTTTTCTTGGACGTTTTTTCTTTTCTTTGTTCCGCTCATCGGAAGAAGCCACTGGTTTGGACTTCTTTTTTGGCTTGTCTTTCGGGAGCTCGATTTTACCTAATACGGTAAGGCCCTTTAGGGAGTCTGCCTTTGCGGCGATTACCTGCCCTTCTTTCTTTTCTACGTCTGGTGGATTCACTTTTAACTCAGTTTCTCCAACAGATTCCTTTGAGCTTGGGACTTCTATATCTTCTTTTGGAGTTTCTTGCTGTACAGGGGGTACGGGTTCTGTTTTGGGTGCAGGAGCTGTTACCGATTTTGCTTCCTCCTTTGCCGGTGCTGGGGAAGGTTCTTCCTTTGCTTCTACTACGGGTGCTGGCTTTGGTGGAGGAGTTTCGGCTTTTGGCGTCTCTTTGACCGGTTCTGATGTTGGTTTTTGTTCTTCGGTAGGTGTCGTTTTTGCTTCCTCTTTAGGTAATTCAACGGGAGCTGCTTTAGGTTTTTCCGGAGCTTTTACAGGTTCGACCTCTTTTTTTGCATCTAGGTTTATCTTTCCGACCACCTTAATTCCCTGTAGCTTTGGCGCTTCTGAGGCAACCTTTTCAGCTTCCGCCTGCTTTTCTTCAGGCTTGGCAGCTTCTACGGGTGGTGCTGGCGCAGGAGTCGGTTTTTCCGGTTCTGGCTTTTTTATTCGTTCAGGCTCGGCTTCCGATTCAGCTTTGATGGTGAATGTCTCATTGTGGCGTTTGCCTATGGAGAGATGAGCGGCCTCTTCTTTTTCTTGTGCAGAAGATTTGAACTCTTTAGCCAGCATATTAAAATGCTCCAAGCTAATTTTAGAGTTCGGATTACCTTCTACATCAATGCCTTTCTTGCCCATAGACTCCACGATGGTAGCAATACCTACGTTGAGTTTTCTGGCAACCTGGCCCAATCGCATCATTTTTTCTTCTGACATACGCAAAAACCTATTCCTGTATTTTTATTATTCTGCAAATATAAGCCCGATAGCGAATAAACTATCGGATTTTATTGCTCAAATTCTTGTTTTAATATTCTGAAGACATCGTCAATGGTCTCTTCTTCTAACTCGGTCCGTCGAAGTAAGTCTTCTCTGGTAAGAGCCAATACGCTTTTTGCGGTATCAAGGCCGGTTTTTTTGAATTCATTTATCACCCAATCTTCGATTTCATCCGAAAATTCGCTCAAATCGACATCTTCCTCTTCCTCGTAATCAGACAATTCCCGGAATACATCGATTTCGTAACCCACTAACCTACTCGCAAGGCGGATGTTGAAGCCCCCTTTTCCAATCGCTAAAGATACCTGGTCGGGCTTGAGAAAAACGGATAGTCGCTTCCTTCCTTCATCGGCCTGAATGGACGACACCTTGGCCGGACTGAGTGCCCGGGTAACGTAGAGATCGAGATTCTCCGTAAAGTTGATTACGTCGATGTTCTCGTTCTGCAATTCCCGTACCACAGCGTGGATACGGCTTCCTTTCATCCCTACACAGGCGCCTACGGGATCAATGCGGTCATCATAGGATTCAACGGCTACTTTTGCCCGCTCTCCCGGCTCGCGAACGATTTTCTTTATTGTAATCAGGCCATCATATACCTCAGGGACTTCGTTTTCAAAGAGCCGCTCCAAGAATATCGGTGACGTTCTAGACAGGATGATCCGGGGATTGCCGTTGTTCATTTCTACCTTATGCACAATAGCCCGCACCGAATCTCCTTTCCGAAAGCGGTCTTTTGGGATTTGCTCGCTTTTCGGAAGGATAAGTTCATTTCCGTCCGAATCCATAAGTAGGGTCTCCCTGCCCAGAATTTGATATACTTCTGCGGTTACAATCTCGCCGACTAGCTCTTCGTACTGCTGGAAAAGGAGGTCTTTCTCCAGATCCTTGATGCGTTGAATGAGTGTCTGCCGGGCCATCATCACCGCCCGTCGTCCAAAATCCTCCAACTCTATCCGTTCGTAGGTCTCTTCTCCGATCTCAAAGTCAGGCTCAATTTTTTTTGCTTCGGATAAGCTGATCTTGTCGTAATCCCAGATATCCTCTGAATCATCATCCACAATTTCCCGGATTCGTACAATCTCCAAATCTCCCTTGTCAGCGTTGATGATCACGTCAAAGTTTTCATCCGTTTCATATTTCTTACGAATCATCGCCCTAAAAACATCCTCCAATATTCGGATCATGGTGGGACGGTCTACGTTTTTCGACCTTGCAAATTCCGCAAACGATTCAATTAAAACTTTAGCATCCATTGTATTTACTTAAAAGAAACCATTACTGTTGACTTTTTAATCTGATCGAAGGATACACCAATTTCCTCCTCGGTGGCCTTCTTTCCTTTCTCTTTTACTTTTACGATCAGGACGATGCCTGTCTGAATAACTGCCTTTAGCTGCCCTTCCCGGATCTCGCCGTTCTCAAGCAATACGCTTAGGTTGCGGCCGATGTTTTTTTGATATTGCCTGCGAGAGTTAAGCGGGTAATCAATTCCTGGAGATGAAACCTCCAGGATGTACGCTTCTTCTATTAGGTCTTTTGCTTCAATTTCATCAGACACAGCCCTACTTACTTTTGCACAACTATCTATATTTACGCCGCTGTCCGCATCTATCAGAATATGAAGCGCCCTTTTAGGTGCCTGACGACTTAGTTTTACTTCCACTAAAAAGTGGGAATCATCCGGTAGGTGCTTCTCCACTATCTCCGCTATCGTTTGTTCCAGATCCATAATTTAGCTCAACAGGCGCTTTTCGGTATACGTTTTGATCGGCCATAACGAAATAGGGGACTGTGTGTCCCCTATTTGCTGATTTCGTATACGCTACAAAGGTAATAAAATTATTTTCCTAAAAAAAGTATTGAAAGTTTGATAAATTTGCCGGATGCATTCGAATAGCCTCAAAATATACAACACC
>WGNT01000133.1 GCA_016124425.1 Cytophagales bacterium | reverse complement strand
TGCCATGGTTTCATAGTTGGCAAAAAGCATGTACCTGCTTTTTATATTGAACTTTTCACTGATAGTTTTATCGTAATTCGCAAAAAGCTGCAGTGCCAGCCATTCTATCCGCGTAGTTTCTCCTAGGGGTACACCATAATTTGAAGGGACATTAACTGCAATTGCGGAGTTGTTAACAAAGGTGAATCTTGGCGAGAATGGTCCAATTCGCAGGTTGAACTCGTCATTTGGACGAAACTCAAAGCCCATGGAGGAAGTCAAAAATCCCGGGGACATGAATCCTGAGATCAACCGTACGGATCCATCATTCTCATACTCAAAACCATCTGTAAACTGACTTAGGAAGTTGGCGGAAAAAAAGGCCGCCCATGTACTAGATAACCTGTATCCAAATTTGCTATCGAAAAACATCCGGTCATTTGATTTTCTTGTTCCCTGCCCTTGGTTGTTTACGATTCCATAAAGCAGTTCCAATTCGTTATCCCAAGTTAATTTTCCTTTTCTATACAATGCTTTTGCGGCGACGATACTTCCAAAAGCAACCGAATTGATCCCTCCTGCTTTCCAGTTTTCACTGAAACCTGCCTGATTAAAGTTTAGGCCTCCACTGAATTCCGATACCCAATAGGTAGTATCTTTCAAGGTTTCCTCTGATAACATGTCCAGCGTTTCGGCCAATTCCTCAATCTGGGCAAAGGTATTCAATGATAATAAAACTAGGACCGCACTTAATAGTAGTCTATTTCCCATAGTTACATTAGTTAAGATGAAGTATTTTTTGTGGTTATTGATAAATTAAGTAGCGTTGTATAAATTTGGGACTGCCCTATTCAATCGATTGGTCCACTGAATCAAAACGCTGTGTTGAATTAACTACAAAAAAATTTAAACTGAAATAAAATTTTAGATTTCACCAAAAATATGCAATCAGATATGGAAGAGGAGTTAATCGTACGGGATTTTCTTGCGAGGCAACGCACAAAATTGGCGAATGACCGAACACTTCTATCCTACATCAGGACCAGTTTGTATTTTGTCGTCAGTGGCACGGCATTGATTAAAGTAGAGGATTTGGACAATGTTAAAGATCTGGGTTATATTTCATTCCTCATCAGTATCATGTTGGTGGTACTAGGTTTTTATAATTATTTCCGCCTTCGCCGAAAATTAAAAAGGGGACGGTATGCCGATATGTAACGCATCGTTTTAGCCATTCGGCTTACCCTGCTGGTGATTTGGTAAGCTTTTTGAACTACCTGCACAAAACAAACACAACGTAGCTATGAAAATTTTTGGAATTATCTTAATTGTAGTTGGAGTGATTATGTTCATCATTACCGGCGTATCCTATACCACAGAGGAAACCGTTATCGATGCCGGGCCAATTGAAGTAAATGCTGACAAGGAAAATCAGATTAATTGGTCTCCCTACGCCGGCGGTGCAGCCTTGGTCTCGGGGCTAGTATTGGTAGCCCTTTCCCGAAAGAGGTAGGGAGTAATGAAAATAGGCACCTATTGAGGTTAATTTTTCACCATTCTATCGGATAGAAGCGATTCTGTCCGATATTTGCGTTTTATAGGCAACATACGAACTAAGACACGTGAGATTAGCAGCAGTTGATATTGGGTCCAACGCCATCCGGTTACAGATAACAAATGTTTTTTTCTACCAAGGAAGCTATTCGTTTAAAAAAGTCGAATACCTCCGATTTCCTCTACGTCTGGGAAATGACGTCTTCTTACGTCAGGAAATCAGTCCTAAGAACCGCGAAAAATTCGTGAAACTTATGGGGGCATACAAAACACTGATAGAACTCTACGAGGTTGACCACTACATGGTCTGTGCTACATCCGCAATGCGTGAATCAAAAAACGGGGAAGAAATTGCCCAACAAGTAGCTGAAGAGATTGGCCTGACGATAACAATCATTGATGGGGATCGGGAGGCAGAACTGATAGACCGTGCGTTATGGTCCATTATTGACCATAAAACCTACCTCCATATCGATGTGGGAGGTGGAAGTACCGAACTTAATATCTACAAGAAATCCATAAAAATCGCCAGCAAATCATTTGCCCTTGGTTCTGTAAGGACGCTGAGTGAAAATGAATCCGCTACCACTGATGCGGAAATGGCGCAGTTTATTAGACACCACCTAAGCGGAAACAGTGTAACGTGCATTGGAACGGGAGGCAACATCAACAAGATCATGGAGCTTTCCAAACAGCGTAAAACAAAAAAATACCTTGATCTAGCTACTATAAAGGCCGTACAAATCCAGTTGCAAAGCCACACCTTTGAAGAACGAATACATCTACTGAAATTAAACGAAGATCGGGCGGATGTGATTATTCCCGCTTCAAAAATCTACATTTCAGCCATGAACGCTGCGAAGTCCACGCGAATGATTGTACCAGATGTCGGCCTTAAAGACGGGGTTATGAATTACCTTTTTGACCAAGCAAGGAATAACTTACAGCCACTTCCTTAGCTCATTCCTGTACCAATTTCACCTGTGTGATCATCTCGGGCTTAAGTGTGAAGAATTCCTGATGGATATTAAAAGGTTCTACTTCGGCCTCGTTTTGTTTGCTCACGTAGCTTCCGTCCTCCTGCATGCGATAAGCATTGACGTTGTCGCGTAGATTATAGGCGAGAATGTTCATAAGCTGCTTTTCGAGAATGGGTGTTTCCACGCGAAACAATGACTCAAGCCGCTTATCAAAACTCCGTACCATTGCATCGGCACTGCCCACGTAGGTTCTTGAGTTGCCGTTATTGTGGAAGTGGTAAATTCGGGAATGTTCCAGAAAATCCCCCACGATCGACAGTACTTCGATATTCTCACTTAGCCCGATTCTACCGGGTCGAAGGCAGCAGATTCCCCTTATAATCAGTTTTATCTTAACACCCGCCTGAGAGGCCCGGTACAATGCGTATATAAACGCTGAATCTTCTAAGGAATTCAGTTTAATAAAGATACCGGATGGGTGGCCGTTTCGAGCGTTTTCTGCTTCCTCCTCTATAAATTCGATCAGCTTTTTTCGCATTTCCCTTGGAGAGGTAAGTAGGTTCTGATAAGTATTTGGAAGAGAGTGACCGGTGATTACATTGAAGAATTCTGACACATCGTTGGCCAGAATTTCATTGGTAGTAAGGAGTCCAATATCCGTATATATCCGGGATGTTTCTTCATTGTAGTTTCCTGATCCAAGGTGCACATACCTAGTCACCTTATTTTCGTCTTTTTTGACAATCAACATCAATTTGGTATGCGTTTTCAAATTCGTCACACCGTAGATTACGAAGCAACCGGCTTTTTGCAGCCGCTTTGCTTCTCTGATGTTGTTTTCTTCGTCAAATCGAGCTTTTACCTCAAATAAGACGGACACATGCTTCCCATTTTCAACCGCTCGCAGCAGCGCGCCGACAATCCGGGAATTTTTTGCCAAGCGATATATGGTCATCTTGATCGCCATGACGCTCGGGTCATCCACCGCCTTTTCCAACAAAACCATGATGGGTTCAATGCTGTTATAGGGATGATGCAGCAAGATATCTTTGTTTTTGAGTACTTGAAAAATATCTTCCGTAGCTGCTTCCGGGTACGAAAGGGGTGGAACAGGATCCGGAGGGGGCGGAATTTTGTCTTTAAAGCGTTTGTTGCCGATAACTTGCCAAAGTCCCGTAAAATCCATGAGACTTTTACGGGGAATTTTGAAAATGCTATCATCGCTAATGATCCAGCGTTCTTTTAGCAAATTGATCATCCACTTGCTATACCCCTCCTCTATTTCAATGCGAACCACCCTTCCGGTTTTTCGCTCGTTTAGTTTACGCTTTACCTCTTCGAGAAAATTCGAATCCATATCTTCACTTTCCTCAAGCGTGAAATCTCCGTTTCGCGTAATGCGGAACAGGTTGACGGACTCAATGTTTACATTCCGAAAAAGGGAAAAAATATGTTCACGTATCACCTCCTCAATAGGAATAAAGATTATGGCGCCTTCACGTTCAAGTTCAAAAAACCTAGGGATATTGGAGGGGATTTGAACAAACGATAGCTTTCTATTATCCTTTTTGTCTCCCTCATTCAGTGTGATGACCCCAAAGATCAACAATTTGTTCATGAGTATGGGGAAGGTATGATAGCCGTCAAAAACCATCGGCGTCAACATCGGGTAAACGGCTTTGAAAAAATAGTCTTTGATTGCCAATTGTTCATCCGGCTCCAAATTCTTCACATTGCTAAGAATAAAACCAGTCTTTTCGGTTTGGGGAAGCAACTGCTCAAGAAAATGGGTTTGCTGCCGCGTATGAAAGCGCTGACACTCTATCATTAACTTCATTTTGAATGCCTCCTCCCGAAGACCGGAATAATCCACCCTTACCTTATCATAATCAAGGTAGTTATAGAGGGAGCCAACACGTATCATAAAAAATTCATCCAAGTTAGAAGCCGTAATTGCCAAAAACTTAAACTTTTCGAATATATTCCTAGTATCCTTTAATATCTGATCAAATACCCTTTCGTTAAACTTTAACCAGCTTAAATCCCTACTAATCAGGTCACTGTTGTTAATTACCTCTTCTAATTTATCGGATGGTATCATCTTCTTTTATTTAGTCTAATCAAGGATGGTGTAATTTTAGCAAAATAATCAGAGAAAAAAAAAGGGGCCCTAAGCCCCCCTTTTTGATCTGTGCCTGACCATCAGGTGTCAATTTTGGCATATTTGGCGTTCTTTTCAATAAAATCTCTTCTCGGAGCAACCTCATCGCCCATCAGCATACTAAAGAGATGGTCTGCTTCTGCCGCGGAATCAATCGTTACCTGCTTCAATGTACGGGTATTTGGATCCATAGTTGTAGTCCACAATTGTTCCGGGTTCATTTCTCCGAGTCCTTTGTATCTCTGAATGCCGACGCTGTCTACTTTTCCGTCCTGTGCCAACTCCTGCGTGATGGCTTTTCGCTGATCTTCCGACCAGCAGTATCGCTCCTCTTTTCCCCGCTTCAAAAGATAAAGCGGAGGCAACGCAATATATACATACCCCCTTTCGATCAGTGTCCGCATGTATCGGAAGAAAAGCGTTAGGATAAGTGTCCGGATGTGTGACCCGTCAATATCAGCATCGGTCATGATGATTATCTTATGGTACCTAAGATGCGAGAGATCCAGCTCCTTCTCATCGTTCATCGTACCAATTTTAACACCCAGGGCAGTTAGAATATTTTTAATTTCATCGTTGTCATAAATCTTATGTTCAAGCGCTTTCTCTACGTTCAGAATCTTTCCCTTAAGAGGCAAAATAGCTTGGTAATCTCTATCTCTACCCTGCTTAGCAGAGCCTCCGGCAGAGTCTCCTTCGACGAGGTACAATTCACAGACAGTAGGATCAGAATTTGCACAGTCCGCAAGCTTGCCTGGGAGGCCACCTCCTCCGAGTACGTTTTTACGTTGCACCATTTCCCGAGCCTTTTTTGCTGCGTGGCGTGCCTGTGCTGCCAAAATAACCTTGCCAACGATGATCTTTGCCTCTCGGGGATGTTCCTCCAGCCATGACTGTAACGTCTCCGATACTGCCCCATCCACAGCTCCTATAACATCCGAATTACCTAACTTCGTCTTCGTCTGTCCTTCAAATTGAGGTTCAGCTACTTTGACGGATATGACCGCGGTCAGCCCTTCTCGGAAATCATCACCGGCTATTTCAAGTTTTACCTTGTCCAACATCCCCGACTTATCCGCATAAGCTTTTAACGTCCTTGTAAGCGCTCTTCTAAATCCGGACACATGGCTTCCCCCTTCATAGGTATTGATCGTATTGACATACGACACTACGTTTTCACTATAGGATGAGTTGTAACTCATGGCCACTTGCACTGGCACACCGTTTTTTTCGGCTTCGATATAAATTGGCGTGTCTATAATTTTTTGTTTGTTTTCGTCAAGATAAGCGACAAACTCTACAAGCCCGCCATCGGAATAAAAATGGTCTTTTCGTACCGTACCATCCTCTTCCTGCTCCCTCAAATCCTCCAGATGAATGCTAATACCCGCATTCAAAAACGACATCTCCCGCATGCGGTTAGCGATCGTTTCATATTTATACTCGGTAGCCTGAAAGATCTCGCTATCAGGCTTAAAATGGATTACCGTCCCGCGTTTCTCAGTCGTGCCTATCTCCCGAACGGTATACTGCGGTACTCCCCTGCTATATTCTTGTTCGTATACCTTCCCTTTACGGTACACGGTAGCCTTAAGCATAACGGAAAGCGCATTGACACAGGAAACACCGACACCATGTAATCCTCCAGAGACCTTGTAGGTATCTTTGTCGAATTTACCGCCGGCATGAAGTACGGTCATAACGACTTCAAGGGCGGATCGATTTTCCTTTTCGTGAAAATCAGTAGGAATACCACGGCCGTTGTCCTCGACGGTAACAGAGTTATCCTCGTTAATGGTTACTCTGATCGTGTCGCAGTGACCAGCCAAAGCCTCATCTATGGAATTGTCCACAACCTCCCAAATAAGGTGGTGCAGGCCCTTTACCCCGATATCTCCTATATACATCGCCGGGCGCTTTCGTACAGCCTCTAATCCTTCTAATACTTGAATATTTTGGGCGGAATAATCACCCCTGTTCGACTCTTTTTCTTTGCTCATGCGAAGTATTTACAGAAATCCCTTTCTTAATCGGATCCATTTTAAAAACTCAAATTATTTACAAAAATACGCAAAAAATCCCGAAGTACGTACCCTATTTTACGCTATTCTTAGCGTTCATAAGTTAAGAAATGATACGTACGGTTAAAAAACAGGTACCTAAAATAATATTTTATACATATCATGTTATGTAAAATAATTGTTTTTATTTGATATTCATTTTTGAGTCATTTCATACCTGATTTTCAGACATTTATTTACATTTGTTTAATTTTATTTATTTTTCGTTAAACAAATTTAATTAGGTTATCTTATTACAATAACTTAAATAAATTTCATGTTTAATCAATAACCCTTTACAAAAAAATTATGAGCATACCATTAGTAGCTGAAATTGTCGGTCTGGAGAAAATCATTAACACTGACCCAGTAGCCATTACCTTCTTCATTGGATATATGGCGATGTTTGCATCGGCTGTATTCTTCTTTGTGGAGAGAAATTCCGTTGACGGAAAGTGGAAGTTATCCTTGTTAGTTTCCGGTTTGATCACCGGTATCGCTGCCGTCCACTATTATTACATGAGGGATTTTTACCTTCAAACAGGTCAAAGCCCAACTGCGTTCAGGTATGTGGACTGGACGTTGACAGTTCCCTTGATGTGCGTGGAATTTTACCTATTGACAAAGCCATTTGGCGCAAAAGGCGGAACCTTGTTTAAGCTAATTGTTGCTTCTTTGGTGATGCTCGTAACAGGATATATCGGTGAAACTTCCGGTATCGACAACAACATCCTTTGGGGTATTATATCAACCTTGGGATATTTGTACATTGTTTATGAGGTATTTGCCGGCGACATTGCTAAGTTGACCAAGACTTCCGACAGCCCTGCATTGGGTAGTGCAATGTTCCTACTAAAAATCTTCATCACACTTGGATGGTCAATTTATCCAATAGGTTACATGGTATTGCCAGGAAACTTATTATCAGGAGCTTTTGAAGTAAGTAGCATAGACTTATTCTACAACCTTGCAGATGCGATCAACAAAATCGGATTCGGTTTGGTAATTTATTATGTAGCTATCGCGGAATCAAGTAAGACTGTTGCCGTAACACAACAATAAAAAAAGTAGGGGTCTTTCTTAAGGGAAGACCCCTATTTAATTCTACATCCTTCCTCCTATGGATTATGATCTTGTAGTCACTGGTTTGGGGTGTGCTGGATTGAGTTTTGTCTACCATCTACTCAATAGCCCGCTTAAAAACCAGCGTATTCTTCTAATAGACAATGACCCAAAACAGAAAAATGACAGAACATGGTGTTACTGGTCCGAGGAACCTCTCGAAATACACCCTAAAAACTCTCCACTCGTTTCTTGGAATAATATATCGCTAAAAAATGGGTCTTTTACTACAATCAAGCCGCTTGTAGATCTGAGATACTTTCAAATCAAATCATCGGATTTTTATGCCAGTGTGACTGAAAAGATCCACGCAGCCGATAATATTACCTGGATGCTAGATTCGGTAACGGACATTATTGTAAGGGACGGGCGGCCTGTCGTTACAACCCTTAACAATGGCACGGTTACCGGAAAAAAAATCCTGAATTCAATCCCATTATGCAGCTTAAAAGATAAAAACTACCTCAAACAGGTTTTTTTGGGCTGGGAAATCGAAACATCTTCCGCATGCTTTGATCCCTCAAGAGTCATTTTGATGGATTTTGAAACCGCTCTTCCTTCAGAAACAGCTTTCGTGTACATCTTACCCCACACCAAGAAACGTGCGCTTGTAGAGTATACGCTCTTCACGAAAGAGCCGTTTGTAGCAAAAACGCTGCTCGAATCAAAGCTTAAAAAGTATATCCAAGAGAAGCTGGGGGTCGACGAATATATTATTAATTACCGTGAAGAGGGATGCATCCCCATGACGACAAAGAACCTATATACGGAAGTTAAACATCCCGATTTGATATCGCTGGGATCAGTCGCAGGTTGTACAAAGCCCTCCACCGGATACACATTTCATACCATACAAAAACACAGCAAGCAGGTAATCGATGCGCTCGTAGAATGTAAGGGCGGTAGTAAGCTTGACTGGATTAGAAAAGCTAGATTTTCCTTTTACGACAATATACTTTTGAATATCGCTACGCGTTGGCCAGGTGAATTACCCTTTGTCTTTCAAGACTTGTTCAAAAAAAACAATGGACAAGACATTTTGGATTTCTTAAACGAAGAAACTACCTTTCTCCAAGAGCTATCTATATTAAGTAGATTGAAATTCAAAATTTTCATCAAGTCATTGCTTCGATATGAAACGCATTGAGGGCATAGGTAAGGGTACTGGAATACTGGTAGGTATTGCCTATTCCATTTCCGAATATCAAAGTGAGTCGTTTCTTTGGGCATGGTTTATCCTTTTGATGGTAACGCTAGGAATTCCCCATGGCGCTATTGACCATCTGCTTTATCAAGAAAACCAAGGCAAAAAACAAAACCTGAAAACATTCATTCTCATATACCTTGGCATAATGCTGGTGTATTTGTTATGCTGGTATTTTTACCCCATTGCTGCCCTAGTACTTTTTATAGGGATGTCCGCTTACCATTTTGGACAGTCGCACTTTATATCAGTCCCTGCGACAAGTAAAAAACAATTACTTTATCTCAGTATGGGATGTTTCTACCTCTCCGTGATATTATTTGGCGACTTCAATCAAACTAGGGAGATTCTGCTGAATTTAGTGGATATACAATTTATAAATCCATGGACGACGCCGATAATTGGTAGTTTTTTCCTAACAAGCTCCTTGCTAGTCCTACTGCAGAAAACGCCGAAAAAATACGGTTTTATTATAGAAATGATTGTTTTAGGGTTTTGCCTTTACTACATGCCGCTGCTGCTTGGCTTCATCACTTATTTTTGTTTTTGGCATGCATTACCCAGCATGATGGAAGAATACTACAAACTAAGTTTTGCAAAGGAGAACAACGGGCTGCTATTTGTCAAAAGCCTTTTGCCTTTTTCCTTGATCAGTATCATCGGCATTGCGTTTATTTTGGTGGTTTTTAATCAGTGGCTGGCCGAAAAAGACATAACCCTACTCTTCTTTATTATGGTATCTTTAATCTCTGCGCCACATATCTGGATAATGAACTTGTTTTTAGAAAGCACACCAAAGCAACCCGCAAGACCATCCTAACCTATTTGCCGGACCATACGCGATTTGTTGAACTTAGATTGGTCGGCCAAAAGTTAAGTTTCAGCAAAGGGTAGTAATACACACTCCAACAAATGGAATTTAAAACTGTCCGGAACTCAACATTACCAATGTACAGGCGGATACGCTTTGTATGCCTTTTTCTTTTGCGAGCTGCGACAATTCAGGATTTTGTGCACCGGGATTGAATATAATTCGCTTCGGGTTTAGCGAAAGGATATAGTCGTACCACTCAACTTGGTTCTTTGCGGATACATACATGGTCACCGTATCAACATCTTCTATAACCGGTCGCTCTTTTAAATCACGAATTTCCTCCCCGAATACAAAACCCTTTTTTATTCCTACAGGAACAAACGGAATATCCCGCTCATGCAGCATCTGAGCTGCTACGTAGGCATATCTATCTTCATTTGGCGAAGCGCCAAGGACTACAGTTTTTTTGGTTTTCATTATTTTGTTCGGTTAGTTAGGTTTGTTTTTGTATAGGGCGATGAGTCGCTCAGCACACCGCTCCCCATCCATTGCAGCAGAAACAATGCCACCAGCGAAACCAGCCCCCTCACCACAGGGAAATAACCTTCTAACATGGGGGTGTTCCAATGTCTCCTTATCCCTCGGGATACGTACGGGGGAGGACGTTCGGCTTTCGATCCCAATCATTTGCGCCTCATTGGTAAAGTACCCCTTCATCTTCTTGTTAAACATAATAAAGGCCTGCCTCAACCGCTGTGCTATAAAGTCTGGAAGTACTTCATCCATGCCTACCGAAACAATACCTGGCTGATAGGACGTGGGTAGTAAGGTTGAACTCTCCTTTTTGTTGACAAAGTCTACCATCCGTTGTGCTGGGGCCTGTTGCGTTTTGCCTCCGAATGCCCATGCGCGTTGTTCTACCTCCTGTTGAAATACCAAACCCGCCAAGGGCCCATGGTTGCGATATGGAGATAGGTCTTCCAGTTCAACGGCAACGACCATGCCGGAGTTTGCGAATTTACCGTCTCTTCTGCTTGGGCTCATGCCATTGACAACGATCTCACCTGGCGAGGTAGCAGCGGGGACAATAAAGCCGCCAGGGCACATGCAAAAGGAAAACACGCCGCGCTCAACCTGATTCAGTTGGGTCTGTTGCACAATGGAATAAGATGATGGAGGCAGGTAGGGTCCCCTGTCAGAGGAACAATGGTATTGGATTTGATCGATCAGTTGTTGGCTGTGTTCAATCCGTACGCCGAGGGCAAAAGGCTTTGCTTCTATAAGTATCTTCTTCCGATTGAGGAGATGAAAAATGTCCCGAGCGGAATGTCCCGTGGCTAAGATTACCCCCAAACCTCCAACTATTTCTCCCGAGGAACAAACCACTCCGGTTATTGCATTACCATTTATTACAAAATCGTCCACGCGGGTCTCAAAACGCACTTCCCCTCCAGCATCCAGAATGGACTGCCTTAATGCAGCGACCAATTGCGGCAATTTATTGGTTCCAATGTGCGGATGTGCATCGACAAGAATTTCCTCGGTAGCTCCATGTGCAACCAGAATCTCCATAATACGTCGAATATCTCCCCTTTTTTTTGAGCGTGTATATAACTTTCCATCCGAATAGGTACCGGCTCCTCCCTCCCCAAAACAGTAATTTGATTCGGGATTTACCACATGGTCCTTATTGATGGCCGCGAGATCCCTTCGCCTTGCACGAACATCCTTCCCCCGCTCAATGACAATCGGTTTTACCCCCAGTTCAATAGCCCGCAAGGCAGCAAACAAGCCTGCAGGACCCGCGCCTACAATGATGATTGGGTTTACGTCATGCACCTTAGGATAGGTTCGGTCGCGCTGTATGAGGGGAAGCGGCGGCTCGCTGACAAAGATTTCGGCCGTAACATTGACCTTTACGTCTCTGCCACGAGCATCAATGGATCGTTTGGTTTGTCTGATAAAAACATCCTCTGAATCCGCGGATAGGCCCGCCATCTTTGTGACTGCATTGCGAAAAACGGTATCATCAAATGCTTCCCTCGGACTAAGGGTAAGCTGAATTTCTTTCTTCATGGGGTAAGGTAGTTATCCTTAAAAGGGACTTGCGCAACCGAGGTTTCACATCATCTAATGGACTACATACCAATTTTTCTTTCAAAAAGTTCACGCCCGCTACGCAAAGAAAAACGACGGTATGCTATAAGATTCAAAATTAATTTACTAGCTTTTAGCAATAACGTTCATTAGATGGCAAACTCATGCTCACCAATCCCACAATAATCCCTTTTAACTCCATTGGCTTATGTTTTAGCGGAGGCGGATACCGTGCATCCGCATTCTCAGCAGGGGTTCTTTCCTATTTGAATAGGGTACGTTACGGAGAAAAGAAGCTGTTGGAAAACGTTACAGGCCTAAGTACCGTGAGCGGCGGTACGATAACCGGGGCATACTTTGCGGCTTGCCAAGCGCAGGGAATTCCGTTTTCGGTGTTTTTTGAAAGCCTCTATTCTTTTCTTTACGACGATAAGCTCATGAAAACGGCGCTTTCTTACATGGAAGATGATAGTGTCTGGGACGCGACGCCGAAAAAAAGATCACTTATCAATGCATTTTCCTTGGCCTACCAGACCTTATTAGCTACCGGTACTATGGACGAGTTAGATCACATCAAGGATTCCAACCTTAAGTATGTGTGTTTTAATGCAACGGACTTTTCATTTGGACTGGCGTTTAGATTTCAAAATCACGGACTGTTCGGCAACTACAGGTTGTATTGTGAAGAAATAATACCGTTCAAAGGCAGCATCCGGATAGCAGATGCCATTGCTTCCTCCTCCTGCTTCCCTATGGGCTTTGAGCCCATTATTTTTCCCGATGATTTTCGTAATAAGCAGCCTGAAAATGTTTATAAAGACCTGAAAGGCAAATTTCTTTTCGTGAACGGCGTTGGCATCATGGACGGTGGTATAGTGGACAATCAAGGCATCGGAAGTATCGTAAACTTCAACAATTCCAATGCACCTGGAACCCCCTTTGATTTGATTATGGTCAATGATGTCGGCAGCTATATGATGCCTCCCTGGATGGAGGATCAAAAAGAGGTAGGCCCAAAAGGCAATAAGTCTCTTGAGGCAGCTTTCAGTGGGTTTATCGGAGCTCTTCGCTTCAACAGGTGGTACCTTCTCACATTGATCACAGGATTGCTCCTTATCCTCGGGAATTCGATGGAGCTGTTCTTTGGTAGATCTTGGTCAGGGCTGTACATCACTGGAGGTGTTCTAACCGGCATCGGTCTGGTTTTGAGTGGGTTTGGGCTATTCACAAGCCTCAGCGCTAAATTCCTCACCTATACGGTTCAAAATGTGTTCCGAAGGAATATACCAGGTGTGCTTTTGGCAAAAATACAAGGCTTAGATAAATTAAGCATTTCGTTATGGAGACGGATGATTACCGAGCGGATCACGTCTACATTTACCATGGTAAGCTATATCTTTCTAAATCAGTTGCGGAGAATCAATTACGATTTTCTTTACGAAAACCCCAGCAACAAACATCGAATCATCACCAACACGGTGTACGAACTAAACGGGCAGCATCAAAACCTCACAAAATCAGCAATAAACAAAGATGTTCTCGGCAATGACTACGAAAAAATCGAGGAGTCAGCCCTTATTGCATCCCAAATGCCCACTACATTGTGGTGGGATGAAGTGGACATAAAGCTAAATCGACAGGATAACCTGATTGCTTGCGGACAATTTACGACTTGCTACAATTTGTTGAAATATATCAATGAATTACCCGAACCCTTATCCCATGGAGCCGATATACAGCGGCTTAAGCTTATGCTAGAAGCTGACTGGAAAAAGTTCAAGGACCATCCACGGTTTTTTATAGAAGAAATTAAGGCGACTATGAAAAGAAACCCCGCTAAAGCATAGCACCTGCAACCCCGGTTCGGTCAGGCATGCCCAAATACTTCCTCTTCTACCCAGGTTTTTCCCCAGTTTCTGATTTCCGCCTCATCCCACAGCTCCGGGTAGAATATTACTTTTTGAAACCTTGGAGGAAGGTACTTTTGCCAGTTTGTACCACCGGTAGCGGCGATGTCCTTCGGGTCTTTCTGCAGGTACTTTACGGCAGATTTATAATGCGCCAAGGGCCAGAAAACATTTGCCTTTACATCAAGTTCACGCATCAACCGAGTCAATTCCTCATCTTTACCATCAAAATATAGGTATTTTTTCCACAGGTTCCTATGCCTGAAAGAGGCGATCAAGGCTTTCAGCTGGGCACCGTATTTGTTTTCGAACGACTTTAAAGTCAACGTCTTCTCTCCGGTAGCCAGTTCGGTCGCACCATATTGCCAGTATAGAATGTTGAAAAGAGCATCTATGTTTGTCAGATTAATATCCTTATAATCTTCCCGTTCCTGAAGATGAACGAGGTTCTGAATATCAGTGCACATAATTTCAATCATCCTATACTGTGCGCTCTGGAAACCACTTGACGGTAGCAAAGACATTCGAAACTTCATAAATTGATCCCGCTCCATCCCTTTAGACATAACTGCAAAAGAGGATATCAACAAGTCGAAATACATAATAACCCGCTTCAAACGGGCTTTAAAAAACTCCAGGGGGATCGGATCAATTGCTGCCATCTGCTCAATTTCCCAAGTGATCAAGTTGAAATACAGTTCGGTAATTTGATGGTAAATAATAAAAATTTTTTCATCCTTAAACGATGTTCTGGGCTGCTGCAAAGTAAGTAGGGTATCCAAATTGATATAATCCCAGTAATTCAGGTAATCCGCATGAAGTAATCCCTCGAGATATGACGAGAGATCCTGACCGGAGGACCGAAACTTTTCCTCCAATAATTTAATTTTTGCGATAATTTCGGGAGAGGGGTAATCCTGATCCATTCAGTAGCCTTTTACACGAACAATTTCTTAATGTACTCCATGTTGCACGCATCGCCTGATCTGTTCAAAACAAAAGTTCGCAATAACGATACCAAGATCATGAACGATCGATTATCCATACGGTCGTACCGGGAAGGTCTTCCAACACAAAGCGGCAATTTATCGGTACGAACCTACAGCAAGCTGCATGTAAAAATGATTCATTATAGTTAATTTACCAAACAAAAGGCAGCAAATGGTAAAACCCAGCAATCTGTGGGTACTGGCTCCTAGGAGGGAGCGTATGATAGCGTTCTTCCAGTTTTTGAAAAGGAAACAATCGGCATTTCAGCCTTTAATTAATTCTGCTTTTTATCAATACTGTCCGTGTAGGCCAAAGCGGATCGTTGCTAAAGATCGTCACGGTCTTGTGGTCAATACCCCTTCTCCCGCTCGGATCAAACGTCACCGTTACGTCCATCTGTTCTCCGGGCTGAATTTCGTCCCTAGGAACAGTTAAGGCTACACAATCACAATTAGCAACCATCTTTCGGATGTGGAGCGGCTGCCCTCCGGTGTTTTCCAAGGTAAGTTGTCTGGACACCACTTGATTGCTGTTGATTCGGCTCAGGTCAACAGTCATTTCATTTACGGCCAACCTAGGCACGTTATCTTTTTCGGAAAACGGAACTGGCTCGAAATATTCATGTACAGTGGACAAGATCCTAACAGGAAGAACCCTTCGTTCATCGGAAAGAAGCGACAGTTCAATATTTTCGTCAAAGAAACCCAAATCATTTTTTGCTGCAGCATCATAGATCAGTTCCAAAACACCACGCGTATTTGCCGTTACCACTGCCGGAATCAGCTTTGCTTCTATGTGTAAGGGAAGCGTTTCTTGCTGTTGGCTCAACTGTATGGGGTAGTCACCGAAATTGAAAAAATCCACATATTTTACCTGCCGCTCATTGGTAAATACTTGCCCTAAGTTGACGGCATTCAACTTAAATCCAAGATCCGAATGCTTTACAACATAATGATCCGCTAGACTCAAGGGGAGCGGTGCATTGTATCCCTCCAACCGCAAGGTGTCGTGATACGGAAACAGGTTTGTTTTTACCAGAATTAATTTAGAAAACTCCCCTCCCTTGGTTTGTGGATCAAATTGAACCACCACCTTCCCAGCATCATCTTGGCCAAGGGTATCTCGTGAAAACTCAGCTGTTGTACAGCCACATTCAGTAGTAATCTCTTCCAAAACCAATCGTTGATTGGTTTTATTTACAAACTGAAAAGTAGCTTGGGCAGGACCGTTTTCCTCCAACACCGGACCAAGGTTGATTACGCTGGTTTCCCAATGTATAGCCGACGTTTCAACGTCCTGACTACTAGCCGGAAAACAGGAAAATACCGATAAAAATAGTAATAGGGACAAACGACATAGGTGCTTCATAGTTACAAATAACGTCAAATAGGCAACGAAATGTATGGTATTTTAGCTAATTTGCGTCAAAAAATTTACCAATGGCACGTGTACTCACCGGAATTCAAAGCTCTGGCAAACCTCATCTTGGCAATCTTTTGGGGGCTATTCTTCCTGCCATTAACCTGGCTAAAATCGAGGCAAATGAATCCTTTATCTTCATTGCAGACCTTCACTCGTTGACTACACTTAAGGACGGTGACATGCGTGAGCAAAACGTCCGTGCGGTAGCCGCCGCTTGGTTGGCATTTGGTCTTGACGTTGACCGCACGGTATTTTACCGGCAATCTCGTATCCCTGAAGTAACGGAACTTACTTGGTATCTCAGCTGCTTTACACCCTTTCCGATGCTTGCCAATGCGCACAGTTTTAAAGACAAATCTGACCGACTCGCGGATGTAAACGCGGGCCTTTTTGTATATCCCGTATTGATGGCCGCGGATATATTGATGTATGATGCGCATATCGTACCAGTGGGTAAGGATCAGCTACAGCATTTGGAAATTACCCGAGACATCGCAAGCACGTTTAATGCGCGATTTGAACAGGAATTGTTGCTTCTCCCTGAACCACGCATCAGCGAAGAGGTCATGATCATTCCAGGAACAGACGGAAAGAAGATGAGCAAATCCTACAATAACTATATTGATATCTTTCTTCCGGAAAAAGAACTGAAAAAAAACATAAACAGCATTATCACGGACAGCACTCCCTTGGAGGAACCCAAAGACCCCGATACCTGCACCGTTTTTAAACTATTTAGCCTTATTGCGGATAAAAGCCAAACGGCTAGTCTACGGGAGAAATATCTAGGGGGAAATTTCGGGTACGGCCATGCAAAGAAGGAACTGTTGCAATTGATTTTGGATACCTATAAGGAGGAGCGAACCCGCTTTGATTATTACATGGCCAATCCTCATGTCCTGAACGAGATTCTAGAAAAGGGCGAATTGCAGGCACGAGAGGTCGCCTACACGGTACTTCGGCGGGTCAGATCGAAACTTGGATTCGGTTGATTTCGCAACAGATTATGCACTAGAGACCGTTCTATTACCTCCTCACCGGGTTTTGAATCAAAAACAGTAGCATCCAACCTGAGTAGTTCGCTGATAAGCGAGAGCAGAAACATTTGCCTTTAGATGATCGTCTCTTGCTTCGAACCGCTGTCGGGAGAAAATTATTCAATGGTAAATCGAAGTTTGCCCACTAACAGTAGTCCTTTATCATGGGCACTTAATTTACAACCGTACATAAATCCAGTATCATAGTGTGTTACTAAGGGCAGCATCCTTATTTTTCAAAAACTTCTTTTATCGCTTCTAGGTAATCAAAGCCATGGCCCTGTGTCGGCTCAATGTGATTGCCTTCCAGATATTCGTTCCAGCAACAGATCATGACAGTGTTACCATTACTGGGGCGGTTTCTTTCGGATACGGCTTTGGCTTCCGCCAGTTTTTCCGTAAACGTGGCCTTTGTACTTATCACCTTATCTTTAGCGGGTTCGCTGGGAAATCCACTGCTTTGAGGCCAGGTACCACCAGCGGGTCTTCTGTCCCAGCCCATGGCTACGGGTACCTGATATTCAAACGAGGGATCCGGTCGAAAAAGCGTACTCCACTCCCGCCAATGTTCCCGATAGGTCTGTCGCATGTCCGCATAGCTTTTATTACTCAGCCCTCTAAAGGTGTGATACACGTACCCTGTCATTCCGTCAAAACCCATGTCTTTCAGTCGTGGAACATATTCCTGCATCAACATGCGCTTTCCATAGGATCCACCTAACCAAGGTCGACTTTCGTCGGTGGCTTTCCATGTGGTAGGCATTCCGTAATTACGTTCCGCTTCTAGCATCACGCCGGATGTTACCGCAATAAACTTGATTCCGGGAAGCCCCGATTTTCTTGCTAAGGCCGAAGATCTTTCCAGCAGTTCGGATAATGAAAGTCCGTAGTACGCTGCCCTTGCTTCTGTATCATGTGGGAAATACAGGTACAAAACCGGTCTTCCGAGTTCGTCCTTAAGGTAGTCATCTCTTAGAAAATACTGCTGTATCCATAAAAGTGTCATCTTGTCGTGGACCTGCAAATAGGCGGTTTTAGTAGGCTTTTCACCGGGAAAGTTGGCCCTTGAAGCGATGGTCTCGGGAGAGCCCATTTTCAACCAATCTACCCAACGTTCGTCGCTGTCGTCGGTCCAGCTTAGGGCAAATTTAATTCGCTGATTGGCAGAGAGCTTTTTGTTTTCGGCCAACAATACCTTTAGCTGCGTGTCCCACTGTTCGACACCAGGCACGGCCACCCTCCCTGATTTAGACCGGTCTTTGGGCCAACCTTTCGGATAAAAGATCGAAGATTGCGGTGCATAGTCCAAGTGATAGTAATAGTGTCTTCCAAAGAACCATTTGTATACAAAGAAATCTATTCCATATTCCTTCATATAGGTTATTTGTTGCCTAGCCACCTGCGGGTCATCTCTCTTATAAAATCCTTTTAGGCTTTCATGAGGCTTTTTACCGAGAAAGGGACCCTCATAGGGATTTTGTCTGTTATAAATGCGCCCTTGCGTTCCCCATATCGATGGGTCATTCAAAAACGCACAGTTTTCCCTTCCCTGGAGACAAGCCCAAAAACTGTCTACGTCTACATTCGGATCTGAAGAGGTATTCCAAGAAGGCATGAAAAAAACCCCTACTTCCGTGTCATCAGGACCAGTCACTTGTTGTCGCGCTGAGGGAGATACAGATGCTACATCAATTTGGCTTGCCACCTTCGCAGATGAGGGTTCAACAGAAGGAATATTTCCCGGATTCCGTGCGCATGAAGAAAATACACCGTTCCCAACCAAAACTGCAAGAGCCACACATATAGACTGTTTCAAACTAAAAAACATAGCATAGGAGTAAAAGGGGGTTTATAGCGTTACCGGGAACGCCATACATCCTTTAAGGAGCGGCCGTTAATCTGCATAACAAACCTTGCTGGATTGGAGATCAGTATCAGCCGAACATCTTGTCCGTCAAATTGCTCAGACTCAATCGGCACACCCTGCTTTCCTTTTACTTCGTAGGAAACAATTCCTTTCGCATCTGCCATTAGCGGAATGTACTCATTGGCCAGGTAGGCCGACGGAAGGAGAACATCGTTGTCGGAGTTCAGTTTAGCGTAAATTTTTTCCAGTTCCCGCTCCAAATCGTCCCCATAAACATCATTGAAGTCATCCTCCAAATCATGAAGTTCCTCTTCAATCACATCATATTCAGGATCGGCATAGGAGAATTTTGACAACTTATTTCTCAATTCTATAATGGCTGTCAGGTCTTTATCTAGTGCATTTAAATTCATAAGGAGTAATAGCTGTTAATCTACAACATGAAGTTACGGCATAAGATGAGAGTTTCCAATATACCGCACCAGTTTTTACGCGTTCGACCGAATGGAATAACGCGGATGCCACCAATTCCAAACGCTATCTCCTTGGGATTTTTGCTATTCCTTCGTTTTAGATTAGCGGGCGGCTGAAATGAAATTGTTGAAGATGGCAGACATTTCTTAAAAATGAAAGATCTTTAGAAAATAAAGTGATATTTTTACCTCCGAAAATGGGAAAAACGTATTTATTACTTAATTTTCAGCATGTAACATAAGATGTTAAACAAACTTTTTATTAACAATGACAGACGCCTCAATCATCAACAAGGCCAATTCTTGGCTAACTAGCAGCATTGACCCGGCTACTAAAAAAGAAATAGAAGTTCTTCTGGCATCCGAAGACCCGACAGAGCTTATTGATTCATTTTACAGGGACCTGGAATTCGGTACGGGTGGCCTTCGTGGGTTAATGGGTGTCGGTTCAAACCGGATGAACGTGTATACTATCGGTATGGCAACTCAGGGCTTAGCCAATTACCTGCTTCAATCGTTTCCGGATCAAGTTATCCGTTTAGCGATCACCCATGATAGCAGAATCAACAACACACTTTTTGCAGAAACTACCGCGAATGTACTGACAGCCAATGGGATTCATGTGAAGTATTTCCGGGAAATGCGCCCAACACCGATGCTTTCTTTTGCCATCCGACATTTTGGGTGCCAGAGTGGGGTAATGGTGACTGCTTCCCACAATCCGAAGGAATACAACGGGTATAAGGTATATTGGCAGGATGGCGGACAGGTAGTACCCCCGCATGACAAAAATATCATTAGTGAAGTATTGAAAATCAACTCTATTGACGACGTAAATTGGAATAAGAACGACGCCCTTATCGAATACATTGAGGAGGATTTTGATCTGATATATTTGAATGAGGTAAGAAAGCTATCCATGTCACCAGAGTCTATTCTGGTACAAAAAGACATGACAATCGTCTTTTCGCCAATTCATGGAGCCTCAGGCAAAATGGTCCCTGCGGCGCTACGGGTTTTCGGTTTTGAAAACATTCATGTGGTAAAAGAGCAAATTGAACCTGACGGCAACTTTCCTACAGTGATCTATCCAAATCCCGAAGAGGCAGAGGCGCTGGAAATGTCGGTAAACCTAGGCAAAGAAGTGAATGCGGAACTCGTCTTGGCCTGCGACCCCGACGGAGACAGGTACGCGGCAGTGGTGCCGAATGAAAAAGGGGAATTTGAACTGCTAAACGGCAATCAAACAGGTTCGCTAATCATCTACTACCTTCTGACAAAGTGGAGGGAACATGGTCGTCTGACAGGTAAGGAGTTTACTGTAAATACAATTGTAACGACAGATCTTATCACGGAAATCAGTAAAGGATTTGGTGTAAAAAGTTACGCTACACTCACGGGGTTCAAATACATCGCTGAAGTCATCCTAGCGCAAGAAGGGAAGACGCAGTTTATTGCGGGAGGTGAAGAGAGTTATGGTTTTCTCGTAGGCGACTTTGTACGGGACAAAGACGGGGTGTCTGCCTGTGCGATCATGGCTGAAATCGTCGCCTATTACAAAACAAAAGGTCAAACCGTCATTGACGTGCTAGCAGAAATCTATATGCAGTACGGATTTTACAAAGAGTCGTTGATTTCGATTACCAAAAAGGGCAAAGACGGGGCAGAACAGATTCAACAGCTGATGCATGGATTCCGCACAAACAAGCCTGAATCCATAAATGGCATCAAGGTGGTGAAAATCGTTGATGTAAAAGAAAGCAAGATCTATTCGATGACTGACGGAACAGAAGAAACGTTAGATTTGGATAAATCCAACGTTATTCAATTCTATTTGGAAGACGGCAGTAAAATATCGGCAAGACCTTCAGGAACTGAGCCGAAAATCAAATACTATATTTCCGTCAATGAAACCCTTCCAAATAGGGAAGCCTACAGGGCGGTAGAGCAATCATTAGACAACAAAATTGCTGCGCTAAAACAGTTTTTTGAATAGCGCAAGCCATACCATCGGGAAAAATGCCCCGGATTATCTGTTACTGACAGGATCCGGGGCGTATTTTTTTTGTTGCGTTCTGTTCGGCCTACTAGTTTACGGCGGTCAAATTTATCGAAAACACCGGCAGGTTCAAATACGTAATCAGGTTTTCAGCTACAGAAGGTAAGAACAGCTGTTGCAGATCGGATCTTCCGTGTGTAATAACTGCCACAGCATCCGCCTTTGTCTTCTCGGCAAACTGAATAATTCCTCTTTCCTCCTTATAGGCACTGTAGTAATGGATGGGATAGGCTTTATCCCCATACTTTTCCAAAAAGGCATTGCCTAATTCCTCCATCTGACCTTCTTCCATAAAATTCGCTGGTGTATTGACGAACAACAAGGTTAGGCTAGCATCAAAAGTATACGCGAATGTTAGAATCTTTCCGAAGGCCTTTCCCGCTAACTCGCTGAAATCCGTTGCGAAAACGATGTTTTTCAACTGTTTCTGTCCATTGGCGTTTGGCTTCACGACCAACACGGGTATCGACGATTTTCGCACTACATGATAGGTGTTTGAACCAAGCATATGTGCTTTCCAACCGTACTTTCCGTGAGAGCCCATGACAATCAAATCGGCATTCTCACGCTCAGCGAAAGGAAGAATTTGATCATTGCCCTGACTGAAGTGTATGCTAGAAGTGATGACTACCCCCCTATCTTTAGCGAGGTTTACGCGTTCAGCAAGTTCAGATTTAGCATTCCGGATGGACTGTTGGATCTCAGGGTAGAGCGCCTCCTGTGATTTTTCCAATTTTAGCCAGTTGACTGGTGTGAGTAATATGTGCAATAAGTATAGTTCAAGGTGCTTTTTAGCTGCCAGATCAATGGCATAGTCTAAGGCAAGATCAGCATGAGGGGAGAAATCGGTAGGAACCAGAAGCTTTTTCATAGAGATATACATTTTGGTTAAATAATTTCTATTTGAACTGAATGTACGACAGAAAAAGCATCAAAACCCAAGTAGCCATCAATCCAACAGATGATATTCATCAGCTTTTGGATGAATGACCCTTTGCTTAGCGGTTTGTAATACACAGTTTTTGCAGTATATGGACATTCAACTCATAGACCCGCCGATGAAATCGCAGCTGGCGAATACGGCACAAGGATATATCAACATGCTGGGAGGATTGAAATGTAAAGGATATGCTTAAGACGGGTATTTCTACGAAGTATTACAAGCTGATGTTTGGATGCATGCACTGGAAAACGGTCTTTTGGGAAGTTACGCCGCCCAACTAGAAGCGTATTAGGAAACAATAGCGGATCCAGAAGATCCCATCATCATGAAATATAGCGTATTATTCTGATCTACAGACAAAACTGAGGTGCTGGAAACCAGAAAAAAAGATAGCCGCATTAATTGCGGCTATCTTTTTTAAGTCAAATGATGTACTTTATGGTTATTCTGCAGTATACCCTGTATTCTGATCTGCACCCGACAATGCGGTGTTGTTATCGATTTCTACCTGAGGGAGAGGCAGTAAGTCGTTGTGGGGCCTAAAGACAGCGATAGGTTCTGATGGAAGCACACCCTGTCTTCTCCATCTTCGGATATCCCTATTACGGACTTGTTCGCCGGAAAGCTCTACCCTTCGCTCATGCTGTATGGCTCTACGCATTTCAGCTTGGGTACTTGTTGGATACTGGGCTGTTGGATAAGGAGGCATATCCACATCCGCCCTTGCCCTTACCTGATTGATATATTGCAGCGCAGCAGCGGGTCCCACGGTCTCATTTTCAACCTCCGCCATCATTAGAAGGACATCCGCATAGCGAATCACTCTAAAATTGATTCCAGATTGAGTATCTTCATTAGGCCGCTTGTATATCACCTGATATTTTCTCCAGCTTGGTCGTTCTATATTCCCTTGTACCTGAGCTGCCGAGAGTACACTCTGTCCGTTGTTGAATGTGTCACCTATCCTGAAAAAAGAATACCTTCCCCGTGGATCATCTTTTGCGGCACCTCCGGCAACGGTTTCGAATTCAGCCACCAAGCCAGAACTAGGAATGACGTTCCTCCATGCGTTTGGCCCATATTCCTGACCTCTGAAGGTTACTTCTGCTATATTGCTACCGTCTGCATTCCATCCGCCTGCGTTTCCAAATGCCTGGGAAAACTGAACTTCCCATACCGATTCGGAATTGTTTTCGTTCTCTTCTTCAAAATTATCCAAATACCTGTCCACCAAGGCATATTGACCTGATGAAATCACTGCTTCCAAAAAGGGCTTTGCAGCTGCGAAATTCCCCCTAAACATGTGTGCTTTAGCAGCCAACGCTTGGGCAGCACCCCGGGTTGCCCTTCCCACATTGGCGCCGGTGAGTTCGCTTTTTAGTGGCAAGTTTGCTATAGCGGTTTGTAAATCGCTGAAAACCAACTGATATACCTCTTCCTCAGAAGACCTTGGCTCGCCGTCTGGAGATGAGGCGCTTGAAATCATAAGTGGAATCGGGCCCCAAAGGCTTACCAGCTCGAAATTGGCAAGCGCCCTTAGGAAGTGGGCCTCGCCGATGATTCGGTTCCGTAGCGCATCAGTGATTTCCTCTACCGCATTTGGTGCATTTTCAAGTACAAGATTGGCACGGTGTACGATACGGTACCAGCCCCTCCAGTTGGCCGTGACCAAGGGATTTGACGCATCAAAAACATGGTTTAGCACTTGGGCTCTCGCCCCTTCCAGCTGGGGACCACCGGTATCGCAATCGTCTGAAAGCAGGTCATGTAGAAAGAAATATTCCCTGTTATATAGGTTGTTTGCCTGCAAACCGGCATAGACGGAATTGACCGCTGCTTCTAGCTGTGGACCGGTTCTGTAAAAGGTCTCAATTCCCAACTGATTTGGGTTGACCGGACTTAGAATTTCCTCATCACAAGAAACAATTCCGACCAATAAAAACAGAAGGGTTAATATTGATTTTGTTTTCATGTTATATTTTCGTTTGAATGAAGCCTAATTTAAAACGTAAGTTGAATTCCTCCCATGATGGTTCTGGCGGCTGGGAACTGTCCGAAATCAATACCTGCGCCAAGGGTGTTGTTGATTCCGTCCCGCACTGCTACTTCAGGATCATAACCTGTATAGTTGGTGAAGGTTAGCAGGTTTTGGGAGGAAAGGTATACCCGCAGGTTGGAGATACTTCCCTTGCTGAAGGAATCCAGCAGCGTACGGGGTACCGTATAGCCAATAGACAGGTTCTTCAAGCGAAGGTAAGAACCATCTTCAACCCAGCGCGAACTGGATCTCGCGTTTCGGTTGGGATCGCCTGAGACCGCGCGAGGTACGTTTGTGTTTGGATTTTCCGGTGTCCATCTATCTAACACCACAGTACTTGCGTTAAACAAACGCGTCATTCCTTCGGTATGAAAACGCAACAAATTGAAGATTTCATTTCCCTGTACACCCTGCCAAAACATCGTGAGATCGAAGTTTTTATAATTTGCGGAGAAATTGACCCCGTACGTAAAATCGGGAAGGTAATGACCTAAATTCGTACGGTCTGCATCCGAAAGAAGTGTCGCCTCGTCATCGAATTTCCTAAACCGGATATCTCCGGGAGCAGCATTCGGCTGCTGGCTTCGGTCGTCTCCCACTTGAAATAATCCGTCCATCTGCCATCCATAAAAATAGGCAATTGGCTGACCTTCCTCGGTAAATGTCATCGCATCTCCCTGAAACTGCGGACCGAAAATAGTATTTCCGGATCCAAGAGAAGTTAATTCGTTTGCGATAAACCCGATATTTCCATCAATTGAAAACTGGAAATCTCCCGTATATTTTCGGTACCCTGCCGTAAATTCCAATCCCCTATTGGATACATTTCCGACGTTTGCCACCGGAGCACCGTCATATCCCAAAGAAGGAGGAATTGGAACCCCAAGGATCATACCTTCCGTCGTATTATCAAACCACTCGGCGGATAGGTTGAAGCGGTCGTTGAACAAACCAAGGTCAAAACCTATGTTTCGCATAATTGTGGTTTCCCAGCGCAGGTTTGCATTAGCCAGCGCCGAAATGGTACTTGCTCCCTGCAAAGAACCGTTAAAATTGTAGAAGTGATTGCTGTTTATGGTGCCTTGGTATACATAATCACCGATTCTATCGTTTCCAGTTTCACCATAGCTTGCGCGGAGCTTGAAATCACTAACGGCTGGAAGGGACTCCATGAAACCTTCTTGGCTAAGTCGCCAGCCAACGGACAAGGAGGGAAAAGTACCCCATTTGTTTGCCGGACCAAACCTAGACCCTCCATCACGCCGTACGGACGCACTAAGCAGGTACTTCTGTTGGTAATCGTAATTTAACCTACCTATATATGAGATTAGGCCATACTCTGTCTTGTTGCTTGACGTTGTTTGATTTTGAACGCCCTGTAGTTCCCGTACTTCGTTTGTTAACAGGTTCTGCCCGTTTCCGGATAATCCAGTAGATACAAACGTCTGTTGCTCCAATACAGCCAACGCATCAATGGAATGGTCACCAAATGACTTACTGTAGGAAAGCTGATTACTAATCAATGGAGAGACAAAAGTGGATCGGTTTTGGGAAATAGTGGCAAAGGGTTGAAAGTTGAAGTCCCCTGCATTAAATCTAGGTGTGTATTGGTCATTTGTCCCGATACCGATATCCATACCTACCAGGAACTTATATTTCAACCCCTCTATAATGTCTACGTCGAGATAGGCTGTACCAAGAAGCTTGAAATCCTGTTGCCGGTTTGTTCGAATCTCCGCATTTAGTACGGGGTTTTCGGGATCAGATCCATCCACTCTGTCAGGGGATCGAAATCCACCGAGACGGTTTGGATCCCTTACCGGAATATAAGGCACCTGCTTCACCATATGCTCTATTTGACTTCTTCCTCCCGTCAACGGTTCGTTTGCGCGATCAGAGTAGGCAAAGGTAAGCGTCTGCCCGATCTTAATTCGACTATTGATTTTGAAATCCGTATTGGTACGGAAAGACACGCGCTCAAATCCTGTCCCCCTCATGATCCCCTCTTGCTTGAAATACCCAAAGGACACATTGTACAATGCCGATTCAGACCCTCCGGAAACTGCCACATTGTGGTCCTGAATAGGAGCTGTCTGGAACATTTCGGCTTGCCAATCGGTGTTCACATTGGCGAATTCACCCAAGTTGCTGAACCGTTGGGGAGCAGGCTGATTGCCATTGGCCAAAAGATCCCTACCAAAAGCAATGTACTCGTCTCTATCCAAAAGGTCAAGTTGACGCCAAGCAGTCTGGGTACCATAATACGAATCGACAGAAACCCTAGCTTCTCCCAACTTTCCTTTTTTTGTGGTCACCAAAATGACTCCATTAGCCGCTCTTGAACCATAAATTGCCGCCGCAGAGGCATCTTTCAATACTTCTATAGACTCGATATCAGCTGGGTTAATCTGGTTTAAGCCACCAGCAGGCACCCCATCGATCACATATAAGGGATCGTTGTTACCTACTGTACCTATGCCCCTTACGCGCACAAGGGGGTTGGCACCAGGCGCACCTGCATTGGTGACCGTGACACCGGCGGCACGCCCCTGAAGGGCCGAAGCCAAGTTTGGAACCGGCAACGCCCTTATTTGCTCCGAACTAATAGAGGAAATGGCTCCCGTAACTTTAGCCCGTTCTTGCGTTCCGTACCCAACAACAACAACCTCGGATAATGCGGAAAGCTCTTGGGACAAAACTACGTCAATGGCAGTCCGGTTGCCCACTCTAATTTCCTGAACCTCAAAGCCTATAAAGGAAAAACTCAACACAGCATCAGAAGAAGGAACCTCCAGCGAATACTTGCCGTCGATATCTGTCGCTGTTCCTACGTTTGTACCCTTTATTAGCACATTGACACCAGGAAGTGTCTCACCTTGATCAGATGAAGTGACAGTTCCACTTATCCGAAAAGGTTGATTACCCTGGGCCTTTGCCACTTGAACGATGACAACGTTCATGAAGAGAAATAAAAAAACCGTTCCTGTCATTGCATAGACAGACAAACGGTCCCTGTAAAATTGTTTAAGCATAAAATTGGGTTTTATAGGTTTAACATATTTCCACAAAGAAATAGCCTCAATAAACCCCAAAAAAAGAGCATTAATCGTATCTATTTTGGGTTTATTGAACGCATTTTCGTTGTTAGAACGTAAAGTAACACAAAAGGGTTAAACAACCTTGGCTTTTTTCATTTTATTCTGTTTTTTTCAGAAAGCCAATTGCTGTTTTTTTTACGCCATTAATGCAAAATTGTGTATATTATTAGCTGTAATTATACACATTAGAAGAAGCTAATTGCTACCAAAAGTTTGTTGGGTGAAAATTTTATACGAAGAAACACTACACTAATGTGCCTATAGTTACAAAGCAACCGATTTTAATCCTGTATCTTTGAAATGAACTAAACGTTGATCTAACATGACTTATTTTCAATCAAAAACCATTTCCGGCCAAGCATTTCATGCTGTACGTGAAAAAACAGAAGCAGCCCTGAAAGCCGAAGGATTTGGCGTCCTAACTGAAATCGACATTCAAGCCACCATGAAAAAAAAGCTGGATAAGACGTACAACCCTTACCTGATACTCGGAGCATGCAACCCGGTATTTGCCGATAAGGTGTTACAGGCTGAACCTAATATCGGCGCCCTGCTTCCCTGTAATGTCACCCTACGTGAGATTGAAAACGGCGTAATTGAGGTGGCCATCATGGACCCTTCTGCAGCCATGGCTGCCGTAGATAATCCAGCAATAAAACCGCTCGCGGAAGAGGTAAAAGAAAAACTACTTAGGGCTTTAGCATCGATATGATGCTATTGGCTTTCTGACGTGAAAATGCAAATAGGGGATGCATTTTCAGAGAGATGGTTGGTGCCGCAAGGATTTGCCGGCAAGCACGCCGGTATAATTTCCCAGTTCAATGACCAACTGACCATTGACGAACACGTAGACCATCCCTTCTGCCTCCTCATAAGGGGAGTCAAACGTGGCTCTTTCCTTCAAGTCAAGTGGGTTGAACAGGCACAGATCGGCAAAAAACCCTTCTTTCACAAACCCCCTATCGACGATTCCCAATAGTCTGGCTGTATTTCCTGAAGATTGGTGAATCGCAAAAGGCAAAGCTATCCAATTCGATCGCATACCATACTCGGTGATTTTTCGGACAAAAGACCCGAACTTTCTGGGATGTCCCGACGAGGCATCCGATCCGGTAACTACCCAAGGTTGCTGCATAAAATGCCGTACATCCTCTTCTACCATGTTATAGGAGATTACTCCTAAACCCGGTTCTTCCTCAAGAATCGCCAGGACGGATGCTGCCTCTGATAGAAGTCGTTTTTCCGAAAATTCTTTGAGAGACATCCCTTCATAGGCTGGATTGGCTGTCTCGGAAAAAACCAGGCTTTCACCTCCCCCACGCTTCCGTATATTTTCGGTAATCTCCCTTTCCAGCCTGTCCCTGTTTTCGGAGGTCCTAAACCTGGAAAGCATTGCTTCTGCTCCTCCTGCCTCAGCCCAACGGGGAATTACAGTAGCCCTTAGGCTTGTTTTGGACGCCAAGTAAGGATATTGGTTCGCTGATACCGTAAGCCCTTCCGCTAGTGCCGCTTCCACGAGGGCGACTACTTCCCTACTTTTGCCCCAAACATCGGTTCCTAGCGCCTTTATGTGGGATATGTGTACCGGTAGATTTGCTTTTCGGCCGATGGAAAGTACTTCCTCTATAGAAGCTAATAGGCCGATTGAATAAGAACTCTCGTCGCGTATGTGGGTATCATAAATCCCACCGTAAGCGCCAACTACTTTTGCCAATGCTACTACTTCCTCCTCCTTGGCAAAACTTGCCGGTGCATAAAAGAGTCCTGTGGACAACCCAAATGCTCCTTCTTCCATGGATTTGGCTACGATGGCCTCCATTTCCTTAAGTTGGTGATCGCTGGGTTGTGTAGCTTCCAGCCCCAATACAAGCCGCCTGACCGATCCGTGCCCGACAAAAAGTCCTACATTGGTACCAACGCCCATTCGTTCCCACTCTTCAAGTTTCCTACCGACCGGCAACGGGCTTCCTCCGTCATTTCCTGAAATCACCGTGGTCACACCTTGTCTGAGTGCGGAGAGATTTGCCCGCTTAGAAGAATCGGGACTAGAGAGGTCCCTGTCTAAATGGGTATGCGGATCGATAAACCCCGGACTCAAATACAATCCTGTCGCATCAATCGTCCTAGCTGCCTTTATGGAATAATCAGAGGCATTTCCGACAAGAACCAACCGTTCTCCTAGAATCCCCACGTCCAAAAGCAATGCATCCTGATTCTCCCCGTTGAACACCCTCGCTCCTTGAATTAAGAAATCGAGTTCAAGCTGTGGCTTCTGACAGGAAGATATACCAATAAAAATACCCAAGAACAGCAAAAGCGTACTTGGGTACTTTACCGCGTAGCGCGGAGGGATTGTGCGAAGGAGAAAAGGATAAGTCCATGAAGGCATAGCGATCTATTGATTCTTCCCCCATACTAGCAAATTTTTCTTATACTGGCAACGCCATTTCCTGTAACTCACCTTTTACTTGCTGGAGCTGCAATTTCATCCTTTCAAGTACTTCCTCTGCTCCGGGCTTTACCGTATCAATGAGATTTTGATAATACTGAATCCCTTCCGACAGATTCTTGCGAAAACGGTCTAGGTAGGCCTCTACTTTCTGTGTCTTGCCGGGAAGTGAATTCGCTATTTCATTCTTCAGATAGTCTACATATAGCTGCACTTCTTTGATAAATACGTGGGGCCTTTCTGGATCCAAGTTTAGGTTGATCCTCCCATAAATGTGGTCCACCATTTCTTTGAGACTAAAGATGCCCTTAAAGTACGCGAGATTTGGTCCGGGGCAGATAGTCACCGCTTTTAGATTCCTCCTAGGATCCGTACCCTGCCGAAGGATGGCAGAAGCGCTTAATCCTTCACATAGGCAATCCTTTTCCAGCACCTTGGCGACCTCTACGGAACTTACTTCTCCTGCCGCTTCTTGTTTTATTTTCAAGTGTTGATACTGCCTGGAGGCAGTGCAAATAGGTACTTCTGTAAACTCTTTGCTGAAGGACAGAAATTTCTTATAGCAGGGACTTCCTGGCCTGTTTTTGGCAATACGGGCTTTTCGTTGTTCCTCCCCACTGCTTGTCCGAAGGTTGTTAAACGGAACCCCTAAAGGCGATGAATGGCTTAAGTAAAAGTCAGACTTTCGTGCTTCAATCAAGCGGTTCAACGTGTCATCATCGACAGAGGTGGCTTCCGGCACCAATAAAAATGGGCTTCCCCAACCTGTTCCGTCTAGGGCGTAATATTCCCTCACAAACTGGTCCTCCCGGGCATCTCCCAGTCCTCCTTGATAGGTGATTTTCGGCTGGCTGCCTGTAGGCAACGCAAATAACCCCTTTTCTAATAAAACTTGTTGACAGGTTTCCGTAAGGGTACTTGCTAGCACCTGCCTTTGTTGCTTAAACTCTTCCAATATAGGCCCAATAAGAAATCCCTCAGTAGCAAAGGCATGTCCTCCACAATTCAAGCCTGACTCAATTCGGAACTCGGAAACCCATAGCCCTTTCTTTGCCAGAAACTTCCCCTGAATCAGCGCAGAGCGGTAATCGCTTACTTTAAGGATGATCCGCTTTTTGACATGCCCCTTCTCATCTGGAAAAAAATCCGAAAACTGCTCCATATATGAGTAGAGGGCTGGATTTAATCCCGCTGAAAAAATAACTGAAGCGTCGAGCTTGCTGGTAGCAAATCCCCGAAGGGCAGCCAAGGCATCCGAATATTGACGTGGAAGTTCGTTTCCTTCGGCATCATAATTCAGCTTGTCAACTTTAGTCATGATGTTCACATCAATGCTGCCTGCCTTGATCTCTTCCCGAAGAAGTTGTTGAAGGGCTTCCCTTGCAGTACCTGTGCCTGATTTCATCGTTAGATACATCTCATGAGCAGGATGGTCATCCGGTAAAAGTTCAAAATAGGTATTGATTTCCTGGTCTAGGTCAAAATCCTGTGCTGCCAGTTCAGTAACCTGATTCTCGACTTGGGCATTTAAAAAGTCTAAATAGGCTGTTGTACGCCGTGCTTTAGCGTCAAGTTCTGTGTCAGCTATCGCCTGAAAAGGAAGGCCTAATTTTTCACTGTACAGCTTGCGCATGTCTTCCAGCAAGAAATCATCGATAATCGACACACAACTAGATATACCGAATTTGGCAATCTTAAGCGGAGAGTCGACGGTAAATCCCAATCCCATAACCGGGATGTGAAACGTGTGTGGCTGTAAGGAAGGAAAGTGCATAACTATAGGATAGGTAACTGTAAATGGTCTAATGGATACAAAAATCAAAATTACCCATTCAAATCAAGGCGTACTATCACCGCGATCATCCCTAAACATGACTTTAATCAACTTTTTTCTTTCTCACATTCGACGAAGCTCCTCCAAATATTCCCTCATTAGTTGTAGGTACCTAACGGAATCAGCTATATTTTTTGCTCCGGAACTACCATTACCGTCCGGGGAAGCCTGTAGTGCCAACACTTTTGCACGGATATTGGCGCGAAGCATCTTATAATACAAAAATATTCGGGTGTCTGTTTTTTCTAACGCTCCCTGCTGAATCGCCGTATACTCCTCGAAAAAAACCTCGGATAATGTCTTTTTTCCAAAAAATTCCATATCCATACAAAGAAACGCCACTTCATACCAAACATCAATCTGCCGGTAGCTGTCTTTGAATTCGATACAGTCGAAGATAATCGGTGGGTTGGCCAAAAAAATGTTTCTGCTATGCAAATCCCCGTGAACATCCCGCACGGTACCCGAGTCCGCACGTAAACGAAACTGTGCCTGATACTGATCTAGGAAAACGTTGCTGAATTCAATGGATTCCGCGATCACTGCCAGCCATTCAGAATGTCCATATTCCTCCATCACCGAGGTCACTGACTGTAAATCGGCAAATAGTTCTTTCGCCCGACTGACCTCGAAGGGAATGGGAATACGCGCAGCATTTTCATGGAAAGCCGCTACCTGAGCTGCCAACTGACGCACGACGGCTATTTCGACCTTACCCTGCGAGAGCAAAAGATCCATACGCAATGCACTGTCCTGACGCTTCATGACCACACCATACTCCACCACAGAGCGGCTGTCTTTTCCTAAGATCCATTCTCCTTCCTGTTTGGTGATGGAAACTACCTGAAGGTAAATGTCGGTAGTACGGCTATTAAGCACCACTTCTCTTTCGCAAAAGTGTCGTCTACGTTCCAAGGTAGAAAAGTCGAGAAATGAAAACGAAACCGGTCGTTTTATTTTAAGGGCAAAATCTGCCGTGAAAAGCACCCAGGAAATATGCGTCTCCTGGAGCCCATCCTCGAAGGGCTGACCGTATAAAGAACCGGTAGCAGCCATACTAATAAGATCATTTTTTTCCATGTTTCAGTGTTTTTTGGGCAGATTCCAGCATTTCTGCGATGTTGTCAGCGCGGGATTCCAGTTGGTGCACATCACAGTGAAAGGGATCAAATTCCTCCTTTAATTTTAGGTAGACCTGAAAATCAGCTTCACTTTCAATACGGGGACGGCTAAGCCGCTCCCGAACCAGAAGTTCTGCCGCATGGATATAAAAGCAATAGCAAGTAGCGCCTTCCCTTTTTGCTAGTTGAAAAAACAATTCACGCAAGGACTGTAGTTGAAAAGTAGCGTCGACAATGACATCTTTGTTTGCCTCCAACTCGTCCTTTGCCAGCTCAAGAAGCACCTCATAAATCAAGCGCTTATCCGATAACGCATAATTCCCTCTTTTTCCAAGGCGATTTCGTTCCTTATCGCTGTTGAAATAGGTAGCGCCTATACTATCAGCAAGCCGTTTGCCAAAAAAACTCTTGCCAGACCCGGGTAATCCCATTATCAAAATCAGCCGCTTCAAATGAGGTTCTTTCATTCCCGTAACATTTTTAGTACTGCCTCCCAAATAGCCCCTTCCACGGGTATACCGTTCACGAGATTCTCCTCCCTATTTTTCAGCGACTGCTGGCCAGGAAAAAAAACCGACTTTCCTTCAAATGTATCTGAATGAAGCAGGTCGGCTATAATTTCATCAGCTTTTTCTAAAAATTCCCCAAGATCCAGCCCGAGTTTCTCCGGATGTAGGCAGAGAAAAAACTGGGAGATGCTGTGTTCTTCTTTTTCCCGCCCAATCTCGTGGGTAGCCTTACCTCCCGACACCAACGAACATATAAGGTTAAGCATCAATGATAATCCCGCTCCTTTCCACATGCCGAAGGGCAGCGCGAAATTGTTTTCCAAGATAACTTCAGCACGTTTAGTGAGGTTACCGTCCGTGTCAAATCCCCCATCATAGGGCAACGCTTCCCCACTTCTAAAGTAAGCACCCATTTTTCCGTAAGAAAACTGTGACATAGCGATATCCAACACCACCCCCTTATCGCCGGAGGGTACAGCAAGCACCAGTGGGTTGTTACCGATCTTAGGTTCTTTACCTCCCCATGCAGGCATATTTGGAAGAGTGTTTGTAAAACAAATCCCAATACATCCCGCCTCAACTGCCTGCCATCCGTAATTTCCAGCCCGCATCCAATGATTGGTATTGGAAAGCCCCACACATCCCAAACCCTCGCTGCCCGCCATAGCTATTGCCCGATTCATTGCAAATTGGGCATTAAGCATTCCTGCAGCCAGGTTTCCGTTCCAACGTTCAAACACAGGGATAGAAAACTCAAGCACCGGTTCCGCAGCAGGAATAACATACCCCTCTTTTACCAAACGGATAAACTCGGGAAATCGGTTGAGGCCGTGAGAAGGAACACCATCCAAACTCGATTGCGCGAAAAGCTCGGCACAGGGGATGGCCTTTGAGGTTGAAAAACCGTTTTTTGTCAGAATATTGACAAAGGTATCTTTCATTTCAGTATACGTGATGCGTCGCGAATTCATTACAGCCATATTGTCGATAGTATCTATTTGGATATTCAACCTCTTTTGAGTCGATAGGTGCTCCTTACCAACAAGTTCTTGAAAAGCGGCGTCTTATCCAAACCAAAAAAGTTGCCATTTTAAAGCAATAAATTTTTTCTAAAAAAATTCCCGTCCAATCCGTTAAGATTTCCGAAAAAAATATATCTTTCCAACAAAATAATATTTTTGATAATGACTTCGTTTACATGGTCTTTTTTTAGCACCCTAGGTGCCCTTTTAGTATGGACAAACGCCACCTGCCAGGTAGTTGTCCCTGCTTACTCTTCCCTTGAAAAGCACATGAAAGTTACGCTACTGGAAGATTACAGTTACCTGGTAGATATTCGCCAAACCACGATAGTGCTGGATGCCAAGGGACTGGATCATGGAAGCTACAGCATCGATATCGATCAGTTTACAAAAATTGAGCATTTTGAAGCGCGGATAATTGATCCGAAAAGCGGGAAAACCCTTCGGAGAATCCGCAGCAAAGACCTAAGCGAGCGGGCTACGATTGGAGAGGGTTCCATCATCGAAGACTCCAAAATCAACTATTTTACCGTGGACAATCTGCCCGTCCCACTCAAAGTGGAGGTTGAACTGCAAATAAAAAGGGAGGGTAATTTCAATCTTCCAAAATGGTATCCAAACAGCTATTATTTTCAGAAGATAACGGAATCCTCATTTGAAGTTGCCTATCCGGAAAGTATCGGATTAAGATATAAGGAGAAATTAGTAACTGCTAATGCTGCTACGGATGCGCTTCCTGGATGGCAAAAGTTATGGTGGGAAGTACGTGACCTTGCGCCGCTGGATAGAAAAACAGAAAAAGAGGAGCTCCCCTTTGTTGCGCTTGCACCGATCAAATTTTCGATGGAGGGCTTCGCAGCTACAATGGATTCCTGGCAGTCCTTTGGCAAATGGTTTAATCACTTGAATCAAGGAAGGGATGAAATTCCTGATGAGACCAAAAGACAGGTGATTGCGCTCACTGAGGGCTTGTCGGATGATTTTGAAAAGATCGACGTCATTTACAAATACCTTCAAAAAAACTACCGCTATGTAAGTATCCAATTGGGAATAGGAGGATGGCGGTCGATGAAGGCCTCGGATGTGGTTGCAATGAAATACGGAGATTGCAAGGGCCTCAGTTTGTTGATGAAAGCGCTCTTGAAAGAAGTTGGGATTCCCGCCGATTACACACTAGTGCTTGCCGGAGATGACAAAGAACCGATTGACGTGGATTTTCCCTCCAACCAATTTAACCATGTGATTTTGCGCGTTCCGCTGCCTTCAGACACCCTCTGGCTTGAATGTACCTCAACTACCCTGCCAACGGGTTATCTCGGAAGTTTTACGAAAAACAGGCCGGTATTGGTGATAACAGAAGACGGCGGCCTTATCGACCGCACACCTTCTTATGCTGCAAGTGAATTTCATAAGTCCCAGCTGCGTTTACAGGTAGACCTATTGGAAAGTGGCGATGCAAAAATTGTGGGGAAATCACGATACTGGGGAGAACCGGCCGAAATCTTCGGGAGTTTGATTTATCAACTTTCAGAAAAGGAGCAAAAGGACTTTTTGAACGCCAAGCTGGGAGGAAGAGGATTAAACCTTAGCTCATTTGAGATCGTCGTGAGCCAGGAACGGAATGTTCCTACTGCGGAAATTTCCTTTGAAGGGTTTGTCGCTAGATTTTCCCAAAATACGGCCAAGCGAGTTATTGTTCCTCTTTCCTGGAACAAACTACCCATTGAGGATTTAAAGAACACACAATGGGAGTACGAGGAAACCATTGAGATTACTACTGACAATCCTCTCGTTTTTGAAGGTGAGCCGCCTTTTTGGGATGTTACTACCCCTGATTACCAGCATGCACTGGAAACGGTTCACGAAGCCAACAAACTCCTAATAAACAAAAGAATCAAGACCCACCTTCATCCGGATACCTCTGAAGAGGCTGAAAGAGAGATGCTATCTGGCATCCAAAAAGAATTTCAAAGACAACTTACTTTTAAAAAATAACCATCCATGAAAACTATACTGGTTTTTACCTTCCTCTTGGGGCTCGTATGTGGAAAATCCTTCCTTTGGGCGCAAGAAATGAAATTCGGAAAATACACGTCCGAAGAATTTGAGCTGACAGACGTACCCTTTGAGCCGGGTTCCGATGCCGTAGTTCTTGCAGAAAGCAATACTAGCTTTTTCCCAAACGTACAATTGCACAGCGAAATACACCGGCGGATAAAAGTGCTCCGGGAAAGTGGTAAATCCCACGGGGACATACTGCTGAGGTATTATGAAGGACAGGATGGGATTGAGGACATACAGCGGCTCCGCGCGCAGGTTGTCAATATGGAAGACGGGATAGAGAAGGTAACCAAACTTACTAAAGATGATTTTTTTAAGGTAGATGCCGGTGACGGATATAAGGAAATCCGCTTTACCTTTCCGGAGTTAAAAGAAGGGTCTATCTTTGAATATAGCTATACCAAAATAGACAAATCCATCCTTTTCATAGACGGCTGGGTATTTCAGAATGATATCCCAACCCTAAAGTCTTCGTATAGTTTGGACATCCCAGAATTTTTAGATTACAGAACACTCGGCCAAGGGGCAAAGGTAATTACTGCCAATTACAGACAGGGGCCGAAGGGCTATTATGTGTGGAATTTGACAGACCTACGTTCAGTAAAAGCCGAACCCTATATGAACCACTTTGCGGATTACCTCGAAAAGGTTCAGTTTCAACTAGCCGGCTACAAATCCCAATCCACCAACGCCTTGGGACAGACGGAATCCGGTTATGAAAAAATGTTTAGTACCTGGCAAGAACTGGCGGATTTTTTTAAGGAACGGAAAGCGTTTTCCTCTTACACAAAGCCAGACAAAAATACGATCAAATCGTTGCCGATAACCGACAATACCGGAAAAACAAAAGCTGAAATCCTGCAACAAGCCTATCAGTACATCACAACAAACCTGGTACATAGCGGAGAGGGCGGAATTGTCCCGGAGCAGACGTTAAAAGAAATCTTAGCTAATAAAAAAGGTAGCCGTGCCGAGATAAATTTGACACTGATGGCACTGCTTAAAGCGTCCGACATTGAAGCACATCCGGTATTTATCAGTAGCAAAGGCAATGGGAGGTCTAATTTGATCTCTTTCCCGTTTGCCGACCAATTCAACCACCTCATGCTGGTAGCGAGCACAGACGACAAACTTTACTATATAGATGCTTGCAACCCCAATCGACCGCTCGGGTTTTTGCCTTTGGATTTTCACGTGAACGACGGCTTCCTTATCATGGAATCGGAAAGTGGCCTGATGCCGGTAGCCCTAGAACACCGGTCGGGGATCACGCAGTATATTGACATCAAAGTGTCTCCCGATTCCGGGCTACTCCGCGCTGCGACGCTTCGGCTGATAGATTATGATGCAGTTAGGTATGGTGATATTTCGAAAGAGGAATCCCTGGAATCGTTTAAAAAAGAAATTATTACCGATCCGGAAGAAGATGTGTTGGCGTTTAATGCAACCATCAAGGAAATGGGAAGCCGTCATACCCTAGAAACAGCAATCTCGAGTAAGCAACCGCTAGCATTGGAGGACAATCTTTTTATCCGCCCGTTTTCGATTAACCGATGGACAGAAAACCCCTTTACTGCTGATGCGAGAACATTTCCTGTAGATTTTAATTATACGCTAACCGACCGATATACGGCCAACATCACTATTCCCGAAGGATACGAGCTTGATGATTATCCTGAAAACATCGCGTTGACGATTCCTGATGGCACCTTGTCTTTCTCCTATCAGACTATCGCCATGGATCAAAAGGTGCAAGTGAATCTACAATTTGCCGTCAAACAAAGTTTTGTCGCCGCCGAAAACTACCCGAATTTGAAGTACTTTATGGACATCCTCACGAGCAAACTAAAAGAACCCCTCGTCCTTCAGCGAATACAGGCACTGACGTCGGCTGACGGGGTACTACCCTGATCGTGGAGTTTATTTTCAACTTAACTGAAAAAAGAAGGCGCATGTGGCCTTCTTTTTCTATTTTTGGGCAGGGCAGAAAAAACAATTCGCTCAAGCGACACGAAATCGTCCCGCACACGGACCCGTCCAACGGAACGATTTTCCCAATTCTTATCGGGAAGGGCTACCCTGATACATCGGGAAAGTTTCTGACCTTTGAAAAGCAAATGATTAACAAATGAAATACATCGTGTGTGAAACACCTGGAGACTTGCAGCTCAGGTCCCGGGAGATACCAACCGCTGCGGCAGATGAGGTCTTGGTGAAAATTAGAAAAATCGGGATCTGTGGCACGGATCTACATGCTTACGCTGGAAATCAGGCTTTTTTTTCCTATCCACGAATCTTAGGCCACGAACTAGCCGGAGAAATTTACGATGCCAACGGACATTCCACACTAACACCCGGAGAACGAGTGGCCATCATCCCCTACATCAACTGCGGCAACTGCATTGCCTGCAGGGCGGGAAAAACCAACTGCTGTGCTACGTTAAAGGTATTAGGCGTACATATTGACGGGGGCATGCAGGAGATCATTTCTATCCCCGCAAGACTCCTTATCCCTACTCCGGACCTAAGCTGGGAAGAAATTGCCATCATTGAACCCCTTTGTATTGCTGCCCATGCGGTAAAAAGAGCACAGGTATCCAAAGGTCAAAAGGTGTTGGTGATGGGATGTGGGCCGATTGGACTTGCCATCGTACTATTTGCCAAACTTCAGGGAGCAGAGGTCATCGCTTCAGACATAAACCAAACACGATTGGATGTAGCTGCCACGCATTTTGGGGCTGCTCACGTATTTTTGGCCAACAAGGAATTAAAGAAAGCAGTAGCTGCGGTGACACAAAATGAACTGTGCGAGGTAGTTTTTGATGCAACGGGAAACAAGACCGCTTTAGAATCGGGCGTGGATTACATGTCTCATAGCGGCAGGTACCTGCTTGTTGGCTTGTATAAAGACTATCTTAGCTTCCACCACCCAAGTTTGCATGCGAAAGAGGCAAGCATTCTTTCCAGTAGAAATGCTACGAAGGCGGATTTTCTTTATGTCATAGATACCCTTAAAAACAAGCAATTTCCGGTAGCTAACTATGTCACGCACCAGGTTCCTTTTGAGGAAATGATCGGAAGCTTTGCCTCTTGGATCGACCCGGCGAATCAGGTGATTAAGGCGATGACAAGCCTCTGACGCCAACGAAAGACGAGTCCACAACCATTTATGACTTCCAGTATTCCTGGTTCATCAGCGCGATGTGTCCTATAGAGATCTGCTGTGGGCATTCAACTTCACATGCCCCGGTATTGGAACAGGCCCCAAAACCAAGCTGATCCGCGGTTTCTACCAACTTTCTGGTGCGCTTTTTATGCTCTATCTGTCCTTGGGGAAGCTGAGCCAGATGGCTGATTTTCGCCGCAGTAAACAGTGCAGCACTGGCATTTTTACAACTGGCGACACATGCCCCGCATCCGATACAAGCCGCAGCGTCAAACGCCCCCTCTACCGCTTCACTGGAGATGGGAATGCTATTAGCCTCTGGCGCCTGACCCGTCCGGACGCTTATATATCCGCCTGCCATGATTATTTTATCAAGTGCCGACCGGTCTACCCGTAGGTCCTTTTTAACCGGAAAAGCAGCTGCGCGGAAGGGCTCTACAATAATCGTCTCCTTATCCTGAAACGAACGCATATGTAAGGTACAGGTAGTAGTATGTGTCAGCGGTCCATGGGCTCTTCCATTGATCATGAAGCCGCATTGCCCGCAAATCCCCTCCCTACAATCATGATCAAACGCTATAGGTTCTTCCCCTTTCAAAACGAGGGATTCGTTTAGGGTATCCAACATTTCCAAGAATGAGGTATCTGGGGAAATATCTGTTACGGAATAGCTCACTAACCTTCCTTTGCTGTCTGGAGAAGGTTGGCGCCATATTTTCAAAAGAAAGTTCATCATTTATAGCTCCTTTCCGTTGGTTTCACATACTCAAATTCCAGGGGTTCGCGAACCATTTCTGATCCGTTCTTTCCGTATCGCCAACAAGAGATAAAAGCAAATTCAGCGTCGTTTCTTGCTGCCTCCCCGGTTGAAGTTTGAAATTCCTCGCGGAAATGAGCGCCACAGGATTCGTTGCGCGTAAGCGCATCTTCACACATTTGACGGGCAATGTCAAGGTAGTCGGCCACGCGCGTAGCCTTCTCGAGTTCATCGTTCATCCGGTCTGGGGTACCGGGGATCAAAACATCTTCCTGAAATTCTTTTTTTAGGGAGTCAATTTTAGCTATTGCCTCTAGAAGCCCGGTGGAACTTCTGCTGAGTCCGCAGTAGTCGTAAAGTAGTTTGCCTAGGACGCGGTGGAAATCGTCCACGGTTCTGGTTCCTTTTATTTTCGTAAGCCGCTGAACCTCTTCCCGAATTTCCTGCTCTGCAACCTCAAATTCAGGTCCATCCACGGAGATGGCACGGTCTTCGGCAGACAACCCCGCCAAGTAGTGTGGTAAGGTATAGGGTAAAATATAGTACCCGTCCACGCAGGCTTGCAAAAGTGAATTTGCACCAAGCCGATTTGCTCCGTGATCTGAAAAATTGGCCTCTCCGATAGCAAAAAGTCCCGGAACCGTCGTACTCAATTCATAATCCACCCAAAGGCCTCCCATGGAAAAATGAGCGGCCGGAGAAATCTTCATTGGCTCCGCGTAAGCATTTACGCCGGTAATCTTTTCATACATGTCGAATAGATTACCATATTTCTTTTTGACTTCTTCTACACCCTGTTTCGAAATAGCATCTTTAAAATCAAGGTATACGGCATTTTTTAACGGACCTACCCCGAAACCGGCATCAATCCGTTCTTTCGCTGCCCTGGAAGCGATGTCCCTAGGCGCGAGGTTTCCGAAGGCCGGATAACGACGCTCCAAATAATAATCCCGTTCATCCTCTGGAATAGCTGCAGGCGGTCGCATCTCATCCAACCTAGCAGGAACCCAGATGCGCCCGTCATTCCGAAGAGACTCAGACATCAAGGTCAACTTTGACTGATGGGTTCCCGATTGAGGCAGACAGGTAGGATGTATCTGCGTCCAACTCGGGCAGGCCGTCAGGGCTCCACGCTTATGTGCCCGCCAAATGGCGGAACCATTGCACCCCATAGCCAGGGTAGAAAGATAAAATATCTTTCCAAAACCTCCGCTAGCCAATACTACGGCGTGTGCCGCATGCCGCGTAATGGCTCCTGTATCCAGATTTCTTACAATAATTCCCTTTGCCGTTCCATCTTTCACCACCAAATCCAACATTTCATGTCGGGTATAACTGGTGACTTTTCCTAGATGGACTTGGCGCATAAGGGCCTGGTAGGCTCCGAGAAGCAGCTGCTGTCCGGTTTGCCCACGTGCATAAAACGTGCGACTCACTTGCACTCCGCCAAAAGAGCGGTTGTTCAAGTAGCCGCTATATTCCCTCGCAAAAGGCACACCCTGCGCAACAGCCTGATCGATTAAGTGGCCGGAACATTCTGCCAGCCGATATACATTCGCTTCGCGGGCGCGGAAATCGCCCCCTTTAAGTGTATCAAAAAACATCCGATAGATACTGTCTCCGTCGTTCTGATAATTTTTGGCGGCGTTTACTCCGCCTTGGGCAGCGACAGAATGGGCCCGTCGTGGAGAATCCTGAAAACAAAACGTACTGACATTATAGCCCATTTCAGCGAGCGAAGCAGCCGCGGAGGAGCCCGCCAAACCCGTACCTACGACGATGACAGAATAGGAGGAGCGGTTAGCGGGGCTAACCAGCCTTGCATTCCGTTTGTAGTTCGTCCATTTTTCCTCCAGCGGGCCTTCGGGTATTTTTGCTCGGAGGTAGCTGTGAGATGTTTCCATTGTTACGTCGTTTTAGGTTCAAGGTAAGAACTCCTTACCGACCTTACAAGCAATATCATTTTCTATTTTCCGTCAGGCCATTCCGTCTCTATGCCTTGGCTACGGATGTATGCTTGAAAACTGGAAAGATGCTGCCTGTTTCCGCGGACCTCTCTGGGAGATAGGCTATTTTGGAGGCAATAACTGACCAAAAGCCCAACGGCCTCACCGATGCTCCACTCCACGGGGTGAAGTCGGTAGCAGCCATTTGTAATGTGTGTGGTACCTATGTTTTTGTTAGCCGGAAGCAGGTTTTCGGTCTTTTCTGGAATCAAGGCACCCAACGGAATTTGAAACGGCAAGGAACCAAAATCGATATAGTTGTCTCCACCGCTACTCGGATGAAGGTCTATATGGTAGTACCCGATACCTACGCTGTCGTAAAACTGGGCAGCACGAAGGGGGCCGGTACCTGTCATCACCATTTTCCGGTTTTCAGCGCCGACATGTTCCTCGAGTACGGTAAACAACGCCTTAATGCGGCGCGACTCGCGGACATAGGGATATTTGGCCAGTCCGTCTTCGGTACCCATGATGTCGTTTCGGAGCCGCAGCCCTCGCCATCCCTTTCCTCCGTCAGGTCTAGGAGCCTCGGTTTGGAGCCAATACAGTAAGGATAGACTCAACTGCTTGGCACGTGCTACATGGTAGGCAAAGGTTTCATCATCGACGTCGACAATATTTCCCAGCATGTAATCATTTTGTGGCCAATTGACTATGGTAATGTCCCCCTTGTGGAATCCGGGGTTGAAGTTGTTTTTATTGATAATACGTCTGTAGTTCCAAAGGTTCAGCGCGTCACCGGTAGGCAATCCTTCCGGATGAAAACCCAGCGCCTTAGGCTCAAGATTCCTCGGGTTGGAATACATAAGATCCAAGATTTTGCCGGACCATGGCGGAGTTAGAGGTGGAACGTGTTGGCTCCAAAATGTATATTCCAGCGGCTTCTCGATAACGTGATCCTCACCCGGCAGATAATCCATGGCAAAACACCTGGTAAAGGCTTGGTTATTGTTCGGGTCCCCAGTTACTGGCGCATGGAGCTCACCCGTTTGGGCCTTGGATTCGGTACCTGTGACATAGGCCGTCCCCGTTAGCGGTAAAAGATCCCCTAGCTCGGTAGCATCAACAAAAAACGGCGCCTCCAGCACCTGTTCCTTGCCCGACACTAGGTCCCGTACTACCAACGTATCTACTTTAGGTCCAGATACCTGTGCCCTGTGGATTTTATGCTCCAGTAGGACAACAAGTTGTCTGTTGCTCTGATACGGTGCCAACATTCCCTCCAATACGGCAACGGCTACCCGTGGCTCATGACAGAGCCTGGATACGGATCCATCACCCGGATTCAGGTTTTCACGTGCCTTCGCTTCAGGGGTAAGGGGGTAATGGTTTTTATAATAGTCCCTTACGCCGGTCCGAAATGCCCTGTAGGTCGGTGGTGCACCATGGCTTTCTATCCATTGATGCTCATCAGGCGGAACGCCCTGCTGGGTAATTTGTCCTCCAATCCAATCCGTCTCCTCGGTAAGAATCACGGACAGTCCATTTCGCAGTGCAGCAAGTGCTGCCGCGCAACCACCAAGTCCCCCGCCGGCTATAATGATATCGGCTTGCATCCGTGTTGCCCCGAATCCTTCCCCTGCTACTTTATTGACCGTTTTTCCCGAGGCAGGAAATGAACCCAGCCAAGAAGTAGCCGTGAAGGCACCTCCGCTCAATGCAATCCGTGAAATAAAATTTCTTCTTTTCATTTTTCTTTTTGTTCAAACATCAGGGTATAGGTATTCGGAAAATGTTGGTTGATCGCTGTTTTGTTGGTCAATTCCCAATAACTTTGGTCCTGTAACACCAATACCTGCGTCGCTACGATCCAGCTTTGGGTCCAACCTGTCAGTGTTCCCCAAGCTCCCCAACCCACATCGGCATTACTGGCCCAAAATTCCCAGCGGGAGTAATCGAATGCCCGAAACCAAGCACCGTCCACATCTTCAAACCGGTCACTTTTAACCTGTATTCGGGTAAGGAAGTCAGACAAGTTACGAAGCGCTTCCTGATAGGTTGCGTTTCCGGTGGCATGGGGTGCTTCGTTTAGACTAAAGAACGCGAAATTGCTTGTATAAAGCATATCCGCAATAGGGTCCCCATTTTCAAAAATCAGGGGCGCTTCATGCAGCCCGTATTCGGCATTGGACTTGGTACGCCCATAACGGCCCTTTCCCTCGCCGCCAAGCTCTTCACGAATGGCCCCGTTGTCCATCTGGTTTTCGAGCAATTTGCTCACGATCGTATCCAGCCAAGCGCGGTGCTCCTCCGTATCTTCCACCCTCACCAACCAAGCGAGTGGTAAAATCATTCTAGCCCGTTCCTGCTGAATTCCGTTGGTCCATAGCCATTCCTCGGGGTATCCCTCCATAGTAATCCGAATGGCGGATTTTGCCCTTTCCAGCAATGGTTCATGTCCGGTTTTATCGTAAAGCCATAGGTATAAGGCCCACATCCACGATTCAAAGTGTGGGGCAGGATTCACTTCCTCTCTGTCCCAATAATATTGCCACCCATTTCGCTGCACGTCCCGTTGCTCTAGCCGGTTTCGTCTAAAACCCAACGTACCAGTAGTCCGAAAATTGGCAAGAATTGCCTCAACCATTTCTTTGTCCCATTGACCTGTGCTAAGATGGGCGGAAGCACCGAGTATCCCCAAAATAGCACGTGCATTATCATCTCCATAATAAACGCCCGGATGGGTATGTGACCAACCAATGAGGCCATAAGCAGCGGAATCCGGATGGTTTCGGGGACCTCCCCGCAATTCAGACCGAAAGATATACTCGATGAGGTTCTTGGCTGGAGCTGCATACGAAGGTTCTTCCAGCAAGCTAGACGCTGCTGCCAAAGCATAGGCTGTTTCTCCCTGCACATCGGCCCTTATCCAGTAGCGATATTGCTGGGACCCATCAAAGTAGATATTGGAGGAATGCCCTTCCAAAATCCCCAAAGACCCGTCTCCATTAGGAGTCTCCCGAGGAAACGGCGGTCCTACCGGATTTGTGCCGTCTCCCTGATAAGCAAGCCAGGTATCCTTAGAGGATGGATGTAAAAAAAATCTACCCTTATAAAACCAATCAACACCTTTCTTAACACTATTCCGCTTGTCATCTTCAGTCAAAACCGCTTGGCTGTCAAAACTGGGCGCTAAAAAACTGGGCCATTTATTGAACGTAAACGAATCTTTGCCAGTTAGTTGCGCAATGATAAAGCCCCAAAGCGTCTTCCAGTGATTTTCGGGACCGTAACGTCCCGATGCGACATTCGAGAGTTTTGTGAAGGCGAACAGGAAATTTCCCTGCGACACCAGCATAGGGTAGGTTTCGGCACCCTCCAACCCATAGGGTGCATAATCCAATCCGGCAACTTTTGCCAAGACCACAAGCGGGTTTTCAGCATTCGAAGGAATGATGTGACAATCATTGATGCCCAGTATGCTTGTGACGGGAAGCTCCGGCCCGAATGCCTCGGAGGAAACTACCCCTCTTTCGAGCCTCGTCTGTATCACATCCTTCCCAAGCGTTATTCCCGGTACCCATTCCGGGTATTCTACGTAGAGCTTTATGTTTTTCTCCAAGGCCAACGTGAAAAACAGTTCCGGTAAATCCAATCGCTGTTGCGGGTAATCAGGCGCAAATAGCAACAAAGCAGCTTCTTCCGGCAGCGAGGCTATTTCAGAAGCCGGATCAACCACCTCCACTACATCAAATCCATTGCCCTCAAGCCAGTGGGTCATTTCAAGATACTTATCTCCGTACAGGTATATGACCGGCTTATCCGACGTTTTACAGGCCAGACATATAGATATTCCTATGACAACTAAAACGACAGCGGAGATGCGGAGGAAATGGTTCATAAATGGGAGTATTGGTGATAATAAAAAACAACGGCAACTTAGGATCTGTGCGTTAGCGGCGGCATGAACAGGAATAAGCAGCACCTTTTCCCAGACCGGTGTAAAGAAACAGGATACTGCCGAAATTTCAAAATTACCGGCGTTTACGCCCAAATTAATATGATATTTTTTGAACTCGGCTATTTATTTCATTATTTTGGATCAAGTAGTTTGGTACTAATATGTATATTTGGTACATCTAGGCAGAAGTTACTCGCTTCTACCCTGTTAAAGAACCCGGCTAATTCAGCAATCCCCATGATTCGAATTCCAGTATGTACACTGTCTCTTATGGCGACCCTTCTCCTACTGGTTCCTACAATAACCTTTTCTCTGGAAGATAGAACCATAATGGACATACCGGCAACTGAAAAATGGGTTATCATCAATAAGGGAAGAAGCGGCGACAGTAGTTTTGAGATGATACCTCGGATTCAGGAAGACATTATTCAGGAGAATCCAGACCTTGTGTTCCTCTCCATCGGGATGAACGACATGATCAATCTTGAAAAATTCGTCGATTACCAGACATTTGAAAAAAACTATCAACGGATCATAGAAGAACTTCTTGACAGGCCATTTAAGGTCATTTTGTTGAATTTGGTCCCTGTAGATACTTTGGCTGTAAAGGTATGGTACAAAGAGTCTCTTTTTCATGAAAAACCGCAGGAGAAAATCAAACGTGCGAATGCCGTCATTCAGAAGTTGGCAACCCGCAACGGGCTTCCAATGATTGACCTTTACAGTACGTTTGTTGCTGCGAATAATTCCGAGAAACATGCCGGTAAATTAATCATGAACAAGCGGAATTCTGGCATAGATGATGGCGTTCACCTTACCCCTACCGGCTACCAATTGGTCGCAAAGAAATTGTTTGAATTTCTTAAACAGACAGATAATACGGGTGACGGCAAGAAAATAGTATGTTTTGGAGACAATATTACCTACGGATCCCACATGAAGGGGGCAGGTACAAGCACGGGAAACACCTACCCCGCTCTGCTTTCCAAACTGATTGAGTGGGAAACATTGGTTCCCTATTTTTCAGTACCTTTCGAGTACCTTGACGATTACGGTGAGTATGTATCACCGCTTCTTAGGGAGGACGGAACTCGCATTACAACATTGGCGGAATGGGACGTGCAACGGGAACACCTGCGTGAAAAGTGGCATTCGTTAATGGGAAAGTGGCCTACAACTATAGAAAAGCCTTCTTTTGAGGTATTGGATGAAACAATCCTCGATTCTCACCGGCAACAAAAAATTCGGTTTGAATGGGTTCCAGGTCAACTAACTGAAGGTTATCTGCTGATTCCCCATCAGGCAAAAGAATGTGCGGCGGTAGTCACTGTATTCTATGAACCCGAAACGGGTATCGGACAAGGAAAGCCCAACCGGGATTTTGCCCTTCAGCTTGCCAAGCGGGGGTTTGTAACCTTATCTCTAGGCACTACGGAGTCTACTGCGAATCAGACCTACTCGATCTATTACCCTTCTATTGATTCAGCAACTGTTCAGCCCTTATCCATGCTTGCCTATGCGGCAAATACGGCATGGGAACTTTTGGCAAACCTTCCTCAGGTAGATTCCTCCAGAATCGGCATTACCGGACATTCCTACGGGGGTAAATGGGCCATGTTTGCGTCCTGTTTGACCGATAAGTTTGCCGCCGCAGCCTGGTCGGATCCGGGTATCGTCTTCGAGGCTGATAAACCTGCTGTGAATTATTGGGAACCATGGTA
>WGNT01000082.1 GCA_016124425.1 Cytophagales bacterium | reverse complement strand
TATTGAAGCCAGCCTCATTCAGTTGCAGTCGGAAAGGGACTTTAAATCAGCCCGTATTGTAATTGATGTTGATCCGTACTGATTTTCTTATGATCCGTTTGGCTCGCCTATACCCCTAGAAAAACAAGGGGTATGGCCGTCTTAATGATACCTCCAACGCGCTACTTTTCCGGTATTTTGGATAAAAATCAGCAGAAACCAAACACCTCTTTTTCTTACAATGCTGGGTTTTTATCAAGCCCTTTAATCGGTGGACAGGGTTTTTGCCACAGAAAATAAAAGATGGTTTGGTGACTTATTTTTTATATGCTTACTTTGAAGCCGTCAACCAACTTTATCTACGATGACATTAGCTGAATTCAAGGATGCGATAAACTCCGGCAAAATGCCAGATGGGTTGTCGGTCTACTTAAAGGCACTGTGGTTTGATGCGAAAAACGACTGGAGCGGTGCCCATGACCTTGTTGACCAGCTTCCTGGCGAGGATGCTGCCTATGTGCATGCCTACCTTCACCGCAAAGAAGGCGATCAATTCAATGCCGATTACTGGTACAGGAGAGCTGGAAGGATCCGGCCCAAGTTGGCGCTAAAGGAAGAGTGGGAGGAGCTGGTTTCGTTTTTTCTAGCCAAATAAAATTTTATCCGTCGGACACATAGCAGTAGCCGAATGATAGCGGGATGATATTTAATACCTAACTTTGCCTTACGAACCTATTAGGAGATATGAAAATAGCATTAATTGCCCATGACGGGAAAAAAGCTGATATGGTCCATTTTTTGAGTGGATTCAGACGGGAACTAGAAGGTATAGAGCTAGTTGCCACAGGTACCACAGGGCAGCATATAGAGCGGGCTGGTTTCAAAGTAATCAAATTATTGTCAGGCCCACTTGGTGGAGATGCCCAGATAGGAGCTATGGTAGCCCAAAAGGAGTTAGATATGGTCGTTTTTTTCAGGGATCCGCTGGGGAAACATCCGCATGAACCGGACGTACAAATGCTTATGCGGATATGTGATGTTCACAATGTCCCGCTTGCCACCAATTTTGCTGCTGCTGAAATGATGTTTAAGAACCTCACGGAGATTTGATCAATTAGATGGATAATACGATAAAAAAAATAGGAGTGCTTACCTCCGGTGGGGATGCCCCAGGAATGAATGCGGCAATAAGAGCGGTAGTTCGTGCGGGATTTTATTATAATTTAGAGGTTTACGGGATATATAGGGGCTATGAAGGGATGATCAACAATGATATTCGTAAGATGGACAGTAAATCCATCGCACATGTCTTGGAGCGGGGTGGTACCTTTCTTAAATCAGCCCGCAGTGAAGAATTCCGTACCGCTGAAGGGCGCAAGAAGGCCTATGAGAACATCAAAGCAATCGGTATAGACGCCTTGGTGGTTATTGGTGGCGATGGTTCACTCACTGGCGCTCATTTGTTCTACAAGGAATTCGGGATTCCGGCAGTTGGATTACCGGGAACGATCGACAATGATCTTTTTGGCACAGACCTAACGATTGGTTTTGATACCGCATGTAATACAGCCATACAGGCAATCGACAAAATCAGGGATACAGCCACTTCCCATGACCGATTATTTTTTATTGAAGTGATGGGTCGGGATGCCGGATTCATCGCCATAAACGCGGGTATAGGAAGTGCGGCGGCCGCAATTTTGATTCCCGAGAAGAAAATGCCCGTAGAAATGCTACTCGAACGGCTAAAAAGTAGGGAAAAGGCAAAAAAGGAAAGTAACATCGTAATTGTTGCCGAAGGTGGAAAAAGTGGCGGCGCGGCGGAAATTGCCGAGAAAGTCCGTAAAATACTTCCCAGCTATGATATCAAAGTGACCATACTGGGGCATCTTCAGCGTGGAGGGGCGCCTTCAGCTTTTGATAGAACGCTTGCCAGTAAACTCGGTGTGTCGGCCGTAGAGGGGCTGCTACACGGTAAATATGACGTGATGGTGGGTGTCATAAACAATAAGATCGTCTTCACGCCTATTAAAAGGGCCATTGTGGATGATAAGAAAGTGGACGAGGAAGAGCTTAGAATCGCCAATATCCTTTCAACTTAAAAGCATAAAAAAAGGGACCGTCAATTGGTCCCTTTTTTTACTGTTAATTTCTACCGATTGCGTTTAGCATGTCGAAAGCGACTTCCAATCTTTTTGAAAAATTTTCTTCCCCTTTTCGAAGCCAGACCCTAGGGTCATAAAACTTTTTGTTCGGGTTATCCTGGCCTTCCGGATTGCCCAGTTGCGTTTGAAGATAGCCTTCTTTACTTAAATAATAGACTTTAATTCCTTCCCAGAACGCCCACTGAAGATCCGTATCTATATTCATTTTTACAGATCCATAGGAGTTTGCCTCTCTAATCTCTTCCACAGTCGACCCTGAACCTCCGTGAAAAACAAAATTTACTGGCTTACCGGTTGTCCCGAATTTTTCGTTTATGTAATCCTGGGATTTTTTTAGAATGGTTGGCTTCAGCGATACGTTTCCTGGCTTATAAACTCCGTGAACGTTTCCAAAGGCTGCCGCTACGGTAAACAGATCACTCACCTTCTTCAATTCTTCATAGGCGTAGGCAACTTCCTCTGGCTGGGTATACAATTTGGAACTGTCCACGTCTGTATTGTCTACTCCGTCTTCTTCGCCACCGGTGACACCGAGTTCTATTTCTATAGCCATCTGAAGTTTTGCAAACTCCTGAAAGTAGGATACAGATGTACTTATGTTTTCCTCCAACGGTTCTTCGGAAAGGTCAAGCATGTGTGAGCTATAAAGCGGCCTTTTGAAGGCGTCATAGTATGCTTTTCCTTCAGCCAATAACCCATCTATCCAAGGAAGTAGTTTTTTCGCGGCATGGTCGGTATGCAGGATGACCGGAACACCATATGCTTCCGCCATCTTATGTACATGCATGGCACCGGACACGCCTCCTGCAATGGAACCTTGCTGCTTGTCGTTAGGAAGCCCTTTGCCGGCAAAGAATTGGGCGCCGCCGTTCGAAAATTGGATTATGACGGGCGAATTTACCTTTTTTGCTGTCTCAAGTACCGCATTTACGGTATTCGAATTGATACAGTTGACAGCAGGCATCGCAAATTCACTTTCCTTAGCGTAAGCGAGTAGGTCTTTTAATTCCTCACCGTATTTTACTCCTGGTTTGAATTTCATAGGATAAGATTAGTTCAATGATTGTATAACAACCAACTACAGAATAATAGTTGATAAATAAAGTACAAAGATAACAATTACCTTGCCTATTCCCCGAAGTTTGACTTACAAATGTAAATTTTCATCCACAATAAATTTTCTATCTTTGGGGCATGGAAAAATTTAGGATGATGGGAGTTCCCGAACATTTTAACTATCCGTTCATACAGTTGGTGAAGGAACAGCCATTGATCTCGCAAGAGATACAGTTGGAGTGGGGAAATGAACCCAGGGGTTCGGGAGCCATGAATGCGGCTATTCGGGAGAACAACGTGGATTTGGCCGTAATACTTACAGAAAGCTTTATCAAGGATAAAATTGATGGCAATTCCGGTAGCATTATAGGCTTTCACGTGACTTCACCTCTTAGCTGGGGAATTCATGTGCCCGCCTCTTCCCGCTTGCGGGAACTGAATGATGTGAAAAATGTCCCCTTTTTGGTAAGCAGAATGGGGTCTGGCTCCCACCTAATGGCTTATTTATTAGCCAAACAAGCAGGATGGTCCACGGAGGGACTTGAATTTGAGATCGTCGGTAATTTGGATGGGGCGAGGAAAGCTTTTAAGAAGGTAACACCTAAAGTGTTTCTTTGGGAGAAATTCACAACCCAACCCTTGGTTAGGTCCGGCGAATTCCGACGGATAGGAGAGATTCCTACACCGTGGCCTTGTTTTGTCCTTGTCGCTTCGGAGCGTATGCTGTCCGAGTTTCCAAAGGAGTTAAAGCAAGTTCAGGATCTGGTGTATGCTAAAAACAAGTCATTGAAATCCGATTCCCAAAGGACGATTGAGGAAGTAGCAACCTATTACAAGTTGGAAAAACCAGATATTGTTGAATGGTTTGCTCAGACAGATTGGGCTACCAACGCCAAAGTTTCGTCCCAGACACTTGAGCATGCCATGGCGGTGTTGAAGGATCTAAAGCTGATCTCACAGACCGTGCCGGCAATACAACTATTGGCTGAAGACTTCGTTGAGCTGGTATAAGTGACGGAAAAACGCACTGATGAAAAAAAAGCGGAAAGTTTTTTCTTTCCGCTTTTAAATAACTGGCGTTTTTCAAATTCTACAGATCTGAATAGTCAGCGGGGTAAAGAAGCCGGGTATCATTTCTGGAAACGGTATTTTTATATTCTTCAAGGTCTTTCATTGCTTCCCAATCAGGATCAACACGGAATGCGTTCCACCCTGCATTTCGTTTTTCCATATTTTCAAAGGTCGTCATATACATCAGGTTTGGCATTTGCGCACCAGCGAGCGTCTCTGCATAAAACACGGGGTTAAACCCTAATTTGTCGAAAATATCGATTTCACCACTGTTGAACATTTTTACTTTTTGTTCATAGAGGCGTTCAGTTGCTGCCTCATAACTCCGTAGTTCGTAAATTCGATCCTTCTTTGGACCAGTTACGCCAGATGCTTTATATCTAGGAGAACCGGTAAATCCTTGCAACAGGGATGTTTCGAGGCGTTTATATGGTGGCTTCGTATGCGAGGCGTAGATATAGTCTTTTCCCGCCTGTTGGTACAGGTCGTCCTTTGCCAACTTTCCGGGAAACGAGAAGTAACTTTTCGAATCCTTATGTGGTATGAATACATATACTTTTTTTCCCGCATCTGGTTCTGAAGCTATTGGCTTGAACACTCCTACCTCCTTTATACCATGTCTATGTGCGGCAGGAATAAAGGCGTTTTTTAGAAACGCATCGATCATTGCTTCTTGGGCGGCGTTTTCGATATGGTAGGTTTTAAGCTCATAGAGGTCGCGTTTACCGGCCTGACCTATCGCTGGCGCGATGGCTGAGAGTAGTATGCTGCATGTAAACACGAAAGTGGCGTAATCAATTTTCATAAGGCGTATTTTTCAGGTTAGTCACGTTAATTAATTCCCTAAAAGTAAGCGTTTCCTAACAAACTAACCAGTCATTTACATCAATGGTGTATGCATTTTTATTTCTGAGCTATCGGAGGTATTCCAGAAAAGGGATCCGCGTTGTGTTTTTATTGGTGGTAATTAATTTGTCGGGTGGTTTGCGTCTTAATTATAGCCGGTTATTAAAAAATGTAACGACATTTTCCCTTATAATTCAAATAATGCCTATTTTTGAGCACCAGATACCTTTTAAATTAATGTTTCATCAGGTCGTACTTTTGCTGAAAAACAAGTTCAATTTCTAAAAAAAAATAAAAAGCTAGTTATGAAGAGAATTCTAGTTACCGGGGGAGCCGGTTTTTTGGGTAGCCATCTGTGCGATTTACTTTTAAGTGAAGGCAACGAGGTATTGTGTGTTGATAATCTTTTTACCGGCAGAAGGAAGAACATTCACCACTTATTGCAGAATAAAAACTTTGAGTTTATGCGGCATGATGTAACGATGCCCTTATTTGTTGAAGTGGATGAAATCTATAACTTGGCCTGTCCTGCCAGCCCGATACATTATCAATTTGATCCCGTACAGACCACAAAAACTAGCGTAATCGGAGCAATTAACATGCTTGGGCTTGCTAAACGGTTAAAGATTAAAATTCTTCAGGCATCTACAAGTGAAGTTTATGGAGATCCTGAGGTACATCCTCAGCCGGAATCATACAAAGGAAGCGTAAGCATTACCGGCATCCGGGCGTGTTACGATGAAGGAAAACGTTGTGCGGAGACCTTGTTTTTTGATTATCACCGACAACACAAACTTAACATCAAAGTTATGCGGATTTTCAACACGTATGGTCCCCGTATGAATCCCTATGACGGGCGTGTTGTAAGTAACTTTATCGTTCAGGCGCTTCAGGGTAATGATATCACCATTTTTGGAGATGGAAAGCAGACCCGCAGCTTTTGTTACGTCGACGATCTGATAAGCGGGATGCATAAGTTAATGAATAGTAGGGACGGGTTCACCGGTCCTGTGAATATTGGGAACCCTGTGGAGTTTACCATGTTGGAGCTCGCCGAAAACGTGATTGAACTCACGAATTCAAAGAGCAAACTGAAGTTTATGCCCCTTCCCCAAGATGATCCCATGCAGCGTAGACCTGTAATCGATTTGGCCAAAAAGGAGTTAGATTGGGAACCCAAAATCCCGCTTAGGGTTGGGTTGGAAAAGACGATTGCCTATTTTGACGAAGCACTTAAGGATATGGAATAGTACTTTCCAAAAATTTCTCAAGCAAAAAAACCGGAAAGAGAAATTGATTCTTCTTTTTCCGGTTTTTTTATGTTATTAAGAATCTCTTTTGAATAGTTATAAATGTTATTGGTACAATTCTTTTTGCATATTAAAATTTATTTACTAATTCATTTCCTATTCATTATTATTATCGTTTAATTTAACTAACAAATAACGAGTAAAGTACTTTTAAGTACTGTTGTAACAGTATGTATAATTTTGTAATAATATATCACCTATAAATTATTTACTTAATGAGCAACAAATTGAGCATACTAGCGATAGACGATGAACCGTCTGTACTTTTGATTATTCAACACTATTTTAAGGAGAAATTTTTAGTTCAGGTTTTTAAAGAGCCTGCTGAGGCGATAAGCTGGATGCAGGCGGGTAACATTCCTGATGTGATTATATGTGACCTAAACATGCCTGAAATCAGCGGGGAAGAGTTTGTGGTATTTTTACGCTCTAGTGGCTTTTTTTCCTCCATTCCAGTTATTATGCTTTCTGCTACGGAGTCGTCCGAAAAGAAAATTTTAATCCTGAACGCAGGTGCAGACGACTTTATGGTGAAGCCGTTTAACCCTAAAGAGTTGGAAGCCAGAATTAATTCTATCCTGCGAAGAATGGGAAAAACAGTAACAAGCTGATTTTATAATGGAAACCAATCATCCACTTATCGCAATAATAGCATCCAAAGGGGAGCTATTAGAGCAAATCACCGCGGCTTTGTGCAACGATTACAAGATCGTCGTTTTTTCGAACGGCGTATCGCTTTATCATTCGCTTACTCAAGAAGGCCTTCGTCTTTCGGGCATTATCAGCGTATCCAGTTTACGGGATGTACATGGAATCGCATTACGAAGGACCATCGTGGACCTTGGCTTCGCCAGTATTCCATTTTTCCTGATTTTAGACAAAATTGATCAAGAAGGTGTCAAAACAGCTATTAAGGAACAAATCACAGATGTTTTGACCCTTCCTTTACAGCATGGCCTTTTGAGAAACCGCATTGACTTCCAAATCAGACATCCTCTCACAACGCAGTCCAAGGCAAAAAAAGAGGATCCCATGATGAAACCCTACAAGATTCCCCTTTTCAAACGGCTCATTGATATCGTGGGATCCGGAATAGTGCTTTTACTGCTTTCCCCCCTCTTTCTAGTTGTAGCTATTTTGATCAAACTGGAATCTAAAGGTCCGGTGTTTTATTATTCGTATAGAGTTGGTACCGGGTATAATATTTTCAAGTTTTACAAATTAAGGTCCATGCAGACAGGGGCAGATGCAAACCTGCAAAATCTAAAACACCTCAACCAATATACTGTCGCAACTACTGAATCAGTACCAATGGACACTGAAGTTAGAGAACTGTGTGAATTTTGCGAACAGGCCGGAGGGGGTTGTCTGCAGCCACTTTATGACGACAAAAACGTTGTCTGTGAACGCCTATTTCATGCCAAGAGTCTGACAAATAAAGAAGCGGCATTCATCAAGATTAAGGATGATCCTAGGATTACAAGAATTGGGAAATTTATTAGAAATACAAGTATTGATGAACTTCCGCAGCTTTGGAATGTGCTGAAAGGAGATATGTCTTTGGTAGGCAACAGACCCCTACCTTTATATGAGGCCGAAAAGATCACAACTGACAAGTACGCGTTGCGCTTTTTGGGCCCAGCTGGCATTACAGGCCTCTGGCAAGTAGAAAAACGAGGAAGAGGGGCCATGTCTGAAGATGAACGTTTAAGCTTGGACAACGACTATGTTAAGAATTTCAGCATTTGGTTTGACTTTAAAATTATTCTCAGGACAATTCCTGCGCTTTTCCAGAGTGAAAGCGTTTGATTCGAGTCTCTAGAAGATGCCAAATTTGAGCCACGCGATCGTCCCATGTGTTCTTGGATGCGCAGCTGTTTCGTTCCAAGCGTTTGGAAGGTGAATCGCCCGCTAGTTCTTCGGATATGGCGGACACAAAGGCTTGATGATCTTTCTCCAAGCGTATGAGACCGTCAAACGATAAAATATCCTGTGAAAATGGAGTGGCGACAACAGGTTTTCCGGATGCTAAGTATTCATTGATCTTTAGCGGATAAATGCTTTTGGTTATTTCATTACACAAAAACGGTAGGATTAGTACATCAAAATGGGCCAAGAACTCAGGTAATCGTTCCAAGGGCTTCGGGCCGACAAAATGGAGATTGGGGATCGCGTCTAAATCGATTTGGGTGCTGTTCCAATGGTTACGGGGACCCACCATGACAATATGTTTATCAGGATGTCCCGCGCAAATTGCGGCTAACAGATCATAGTCGGATCTGTGGCAAATGTTTCCGGTGTAGCCAATAATAGGGTGCGGTATATCAGACAGTTCTGCTGGTTGAGGCAGATCTTCTTCGTATGCTTTTCGAAAGGTGTCGAAATCAGCGGCATTAGGCAAATAGTCCACAGTCATTCCGGAGAGTTCCGTGAGATCGGCTTGTAGTTGCCGTGAGGTAACGATGCTAAGAAATGCGTTTTTTACCGCGACAATTTCTTCGCGTGCACCGTGCTTACGTAGATAGGGTTCTAGTGCGCGGATGTTGTCCCTCGATTGATAAATGAACGCCTTGGCAGGGAAGTCTTTCGGAAGTGAGGTAAGGTATAAGGGGTTGAAAGAGTTGAAAAAAAGACATTCCTTGGCGTTTAATGCATTCAACCCTTTTGTGATGCTGCGCATTAAGCGCCGGTCGTTCCATTTGGCGAGGATTGAGTACACAGTTCCATTTGGAAGCCAGTTTATCGGGATCATTAGGGGGGGTGTAAGTGCGTACAGCTTTGCTCCAAATTGAGGTAGCGGTTCGATCGGATTTCTTCCATAAAGGAGTCGTTGTTTTCTTCGCAGTACGGCGGGCGATTTTCGTTCTCTCCAGTAGTCCAGTAATGTATAGGGATAGTCAACGTAAATTACCGGTTGGTTTTTAGCAAATGTTTTTGCTAGCGACCAAGCCGCTGAGGAAAAATCGCCATCCCATCGGGACATGCTTATCATAACGATTGGGAGTTTTTGAAGGATTTCTACAGAAATAGTCATGCTGTTTTTTCTTTTAAAAATTCATTTAAAAATTAAGAATTACCCATACAATAATAGTAAATTCAGGCAATAATTCACCGGTAAACTTTTAGAAGCTTTGGTTATTTTAGAAATATTCGCAACCCTCTGTTGTTTTTATTTGGTGTTTCCATTTATTACGGGCCTAGTTGCCTATTTTCTGCCGGATCCGGTAAAGCCTGTCCCTGTGAAGGATTCCAATTCAGATTTTGCTTGTGTAATCACGGTCTATAAAGAACTGGGTATCGCTTGGCCTCTTGTAACGGCACTCTTAAAACAGAAGTATCCTCATTTCCGCATTTACCTTGTAGCCGATGCCGTGGAACCCACGTCAGCTGTACCTTCTGACCCTAAGTTTAGCTTGTTTTTTCCAACGTCCCCGCTCAATAGCAAAGTTGCATCGTTACATTATGCGCTTGAACGTATGGAAAGTACGCATACCCATGTAGTTGTTTTTGATCCAGACAATTTGGTTCCTGCTCATTCTCTGGATGTGGTAGACAGGTATCACCAGCATGGGTTCGCCGTAGTACAGATCGGAAGAGCGTC
>WGNT01000011.1 GCA_016124425.1 Cytophagales bacterium | reverse complement strand
TTTTCGATGATGCCATTATGCACCAACGCAAGTTTGCCGTTGCTTGATCGATGTGGATGGGCATTCCGGTCAGACGGTTCCCCGTGCGTAGCCCAGCGGGTATGGCCAATTCCTGTATGAGAGCTTAGCGGTACACCCAGCAAACTGTCTTCAAGTACCGCAACCTTTCCCATCTTCTTATAAACATGTACCCCTTGATTGACAAGTGCGACTCCGGCACTGTCGTACCCCCGGTATTCCAGCCGCTTAAGGCCTTTTAAAATTAAGGGATAAGCCTCCCTTTGTCCTGTATATGCAACAATTCCACACATAAATACGATATACCTTAATTTCGATAAAAATGAAAAATCTGTAATTGGGCGAAAAATTAGGCATAAAAAAGTTAACATCACAAAATGTTCTACTTATTAATGATTTCTTCAAACGACCACTGTATCTGCCATTAGAAAAAATATCAGTAAAGTATTCACCATACCTGCAAAATTTTATATAGTGAAATTTCTTACGCTATAATTCTTCTGAACGATGACTAGCTTTCCTATTTTATCATATCTAGGTTAGGCTTTCATTAAATTATTTCCAAAGCAATGATGGTTTACATGAATCACTTGTTTTTAAAAAAATTGAAATATTAATCAGCCAGTTGGTTTTCCAGCGAAAATACCTTTTGATGTTTCGTCCAAACTGAGGCCGGTTTTTAACATCAACAACAAATCCGAATGAGTATATTTATGCCGTATCTTCTCCGCTTTCAAGGTCCTTAGTGTGCTTGATTTCCGCTAGTTCCTTTATTCGATCAGTGGCAACATAATGGGTAGCATACGCCTCTTCAATTGCAGGTTTATCAGATTTACTAAATCTCAGAGCGCTTTTTGGCCCTTTACCAAATCGTTTATAGCTTGTCCATGATTTTTTCAACCCGAGCGCAGAGGCATTCGCGACCATGAGCTTGTACACTAACGTTAATTTACTTAAGTTTACTGTGCAGCCTCTTTCTAAAAAATCAACCTTTCCGAAGCGCCAGTCCTCATACCGCTGCTTTGTTAGGTACCCAAGTTTTAGTAGCATATCTACCATACACACATACCCTTTTTCAGTTAGGAGTACCTGAACCTGCCTTTTTACCTCTTTTGCCAATTGTTCGTTATTCATTATTTTTTTATTAATCCCTAATTTATTCTTCAAAAAAAGGTTGAAAAATTTTGAGTTACCTAAGGTTTATGTCAATTATTTGGTCTAGTATACGAAGATAATCATCATTCCTTTTTTTACTCTTTTTTTATAAGCTATATTTATAACAGCTGATAGGATGCAAGTTGACGAGACTCGACAGCTATTATAGGGGGTGGTAATAGGGGACTATAGCTAATATTAAAGATAAACGTAACATGAGGATTTGTTTTTTCTGCGGGTACTTCATGGCCATTTCGATCGTGGGGTATGCCCAGCAGCTGGATCGACTACTTGAACACTACCATTCAAGCGAATCCGGCAGCCAAAGAATAATGGCGCTCCAGGATCTGTTTGATTTTTATATAAACAATGACCCTGTACAGGCCAAGGCTTTTGCCCTTGAACAGATGGATCATGCGCAACGCCTTTCCGACACATTGGGCTTGGGTAGGGCAAGTTACAATATCGCCGTGCTCCTTAATAACGAAAATGTATTTGATTCTGCGACCTATTGGTACGAACTGGCACTTCAATACTTTACAATAGCCGGTGATTTAAAAAAAATAACAGACACAAATTTTGGTCTCGCTATTTTAGCGTATTACAAGGGAAACTTTGACGCCGCTTTGGACTTGATTGACGAAAATATTCAACTCTTGAAATCAAGTCAGACCGAGACAAAGAACGCTGGAGCAGAGCTGCAGCTTATGGGATTGATTCATATGCGCAAAGGCAATTATAATATCGCTCTTGATGTGACCCTTCAAGCTGTTAGCATTTTTAAAGCCTCAAAGGATACGCTACGGTTAGCAGATGCTTTTAACACCCTTGGGGGCATAGAAGGAAGTTTGGGTAATTTCAAGGAATCGATAGCCTACAACAAAGAAGCACTTGCCATATATGAAGCACAAAATGACAAAATTTTCCAAGCACAGGCGCTAAATGATATTGGTAACATGCATTTTTCATTAATGGAGTTTGCGGATGCAACATCTTACCTTCTTCGAAGTGCTGAACTTGCAGGTGAAATGAAATCCGTGGACGTACATGCAACCGCGTTAACCAACATAGGAAAGGTTTACGTCGCTCAGGGGAATTACGAACAAGCGCTGGAGAACCTTCTCAAGGCGTTGACGATGGCGGAGCAAACAAACAACCCCATAAAAAAAATAGAAGCCTATCACGCACTGGGTACCTGCTATAATGCACTAAAAGATGCGAAAAAGGCACTTTTCTATTTTGACTTTGCTGCAGTATTGTCCAAAGAAATCGGGTCATTAGAAGGACTAAGCGACGCATTGCATGGAAGGTCCATAGCGTACGAACACAATAATGATCTTGGTGAAGCATTACGGGATTTCAAAGCGTACAAAGCTGTGCGGGATTCTTTATTTGATCAGGCAAAATCGAAGCAGATAGAGGAATTACGGACTAACTTTGAATTGGAAGCGAAGGAATCAGAAATTCAGCTCCAACGGACGAACATTCAGCTTTTGGAACAGCAGGCGGAGATCGCCAGATTACAACATGTTTTGTTCGGAGCGGCGTTGGTATTTCTTGTATTGGTAATTGCTATCGGAGGGTATTTACTGCGTTCAAGAAATAGACAAAGCGAACTCGCCCGAAGAAGTTTGGATGTTGCACTTCATGTGAAATCCCGACAACTTACGACTCAGGCCCTCCATCTTACGCGGAAAAACGAGACGCTCGATAGCCTTAAACAATTGGCATTGAGAGCAAAAGGAGCTGCTAATGCGCCGGAGTTTCTTGACATCATCCAAAAAGTAAATGCGGATATAGCAGAGGATAAAGGGTGGAATGCGTTCGTTAAAAATTTCGAAGATGTTCACCCCGAGTTTTTTCAGCGATTAGCAAACCTATACCCTTCATTATCTCCTAATGACTACCGTATTTTGGCATTGGTCAAAATGAATTTTAGTTCAAAAGAAATGGCTGGTTTGCTAAAAGTTACGTTGCCCGGCATAAAGAAGGCGCGCCAGCGTATTCGAAAAAAAATGGGTCTTCACACAAAAGATTCACTTGAAGCAGTAATATTTTCAATATAGCACTAATTTCCGCCTGTACTTGACGGCTGTCTACCATTTGTCTCCCCTGTTTTTTTGAGCCTGAGGTTGTTTAGCTTTATTTTTGTAACTAATTGAATTAGAGTATTATTAAGAAAAAACATATTTTCAATAAACCAATGGATAACGTGTATTTTCGCTGTTTGGCGTATTTAGTGTTTTTTGCCACTTTGACTCAGTCCTGCACATCAGATGAAGATCTTGGCCCGGATGGACCCGGAGAAATTGTACAGGGTGAAGGGATAGATGCCGCCAGCTTAAGTGCTTTTCCCGGAGAAATCGGTATCGTGATTAACGCGCGGTCGGTTGCTCAAAAAGGGTATTTTCCAACCCAGGTAGATGTGGAGATTTCCACCTCGGAAGGTCCGCTAACCCGAACGGTTCCACTAGATGCTTTTGCGTATATGGGCATTCTGAAATTCCCCGTTACCGAACTTTCTGAAAGGGAGCTTCAATCGCTTACTAATGGAGTATCCGTTCTTGTCACATTAAAAGATGCAACTAACCAAGAGATCCTTTCTAAGCAAAGCCTGGGTACGGTTTCCTTTCTTCCCAATCCCACTCCAATCCAAGTTGACGCACGACTAATCCCAAAAACCAGCGACGTATCGCGGCTGACCCTAGAAGGGGGAACAGGCTTGTATCTTCAAAAAGTAGCCGAAGACGGCACTCCCTCATCGATGGCCATGAAGTGGGTAGGAAGCCCAAGTGTAAACAGCGGAATGGTAGTTAGTACAAACTCCACTTTCGAAGGGGATCAGCCAGACTTTGTGTTTATGTTTACCCCGGTTCCCAGTCAGAATAACGCGTTTTATATTCAGTTGGAAAGTACGGGCGAATACTTGGATGTTGGCACTACATCTAGAATCTCGTTTCTCCTGACAGCCCATAAAGGCCCTAGAAAAACGAACAGGACTTCCCTAAATGGGTTATCACAGGCACAACGTGGAGCATTTGTGTTTCGGTTCACCGAAGTCTCGGAGGGAGTGTTCAGCATGGCGGACAATTTCGGTAGACCTATAAAGGACGCATCTGGTGTGGGGTTGACGGTCAATTTCCCAGGCGCTGAGAATGTCTTTTGGCGTGTTGTAGCCAAGGAGGTTGATTGGAATATACAACCTATCTCCGCTTCTATTATCGAGCCGGTCCTTCCCAAGCCCAGTTCTGGATTTGGCTTTAACAGTACCCTGACAAATTGCAGTAGGGGTGAGTTGCAGCAGACAGTAGGTGCGGAATTTAGTGAGCAGAGAACGTTTATCTCCGGCTGGTCCGAATCCATTGCGGTAAATAACACGAAAAGCAAGTCCGTGTCCGCCACCTTAGATGTGTCCGTTAATGCGACATTTTTTGGAAAGGGAGCAACATATAGTGCTTCAGTCACAACGGGTTTCGAATGGTCTCATTCTGTTACGTCGACCTCATCAGAATATGGTGAACGACAAATTACGAAACAAGAATCCTTTTTTTCCAGCAGGGTAATTACCGTTCCACCCAGGAAAGCTTCCTTGGTCTATGACGCCTATCAGTACTACCAAAATGTCCGTGTGAATACGGTGCAGCGTTTTCGGATTACAGGGCGAAATGAACGCGGCAGAGCGCTCTCTGGAGAAGAAATCAGCACCCTATTTAAATTTTCCCGGTTTGATGGCGTCATTAATGCCGTTGAGGAAAATTCAATTGTGATCACTCTCCGGGGATTTTTCATTATGGACAGAATTATCGATACCCAAAGCATGGTTCAGGAGGTTCCTGCTAACTGTAATTAAATACCCTTCTCGATGCTCATCATCAAAAGGGCTAATGGCTAAATGACACCCTCCATGCTACACAGGGTGGAGGTGTTGGATAGTACCCTAAATGGTAGAGGTGCCAAAAAGGGCAACATTAGATTTTTTCCCAATGAAGGTCTTTTGTATACCGGAACGTAACCAAACCATTTTCATCCATGCAGAGGAGGTTAATCCATCCATTATCACAAAGGCTTCGCACACTTGGGTGTTTTTCCAAAATGCTGTTCATAGCCTCAATAGGTGCTTCAATGACTACATTTAAACGTGCAGGTTCATGCTGGTACTTTTCACCGTCGTGTACAGACTGCATGGGCAGACCGACCCTCAGGTCTCCGCTGTAGCCTTCGAGCACGCCGACTCCCGCAGTCACGTTATGAAGCGTTTTATTTCCAGAGCCAAAATGGGTGTTGTCTACCGTTGAACCATAGTACTGAAGATTTATCCAACTTGTCACTACCATTGGAGCTGTCATGATCAACTCAAGGACTGAAAATCCGGAATCTTTTTTCCATTCGTAGGAATGCAAAAACGCCTTCCCACCCAAATTTAGATGCTGAGTGCGTCCTCTTGGTGCTACTACAAACGCAGAACATCCGGCGAGACCCCACTCTGGGCGAACTTGAGACCAATCTTTGCTTCGCCCAATTATCGATGCGTCGATATTTCGGCCCACGCACATCCTAAGGGCCCTTTCAGCACGTGCTGCTTTTGACGCTTTGGCTAAGGATTTTTTGAGGGTACTTAGTTTCGCCGTGTGCGTATCCGGAACCACTTCTTCATTGAAAATTCGTATTTCATCTGTGGTGGTGTCATGTAAGCAAGCTAGAAAAACGGTTTCCTCAGGGATGACTATTTTTTCATTCGCAAGACTTTTCCGTACATCTTTGTCATTCAACACGGCGGCTGCTACTTTGGCATTGGCTTCTCCAGAGTGCCCTCCACAGGCACCACAGTCAAGTCCCGTAGCGTGAGGATTGTTTACCGTGGTAGCCCCATGGCCGACTAGCAAAAAGAAAGGAGCAAAATTGTCCGTAACGGACATAGCTGTAAGCGCATTTTTAGCCATCTTAACGCGCTGTTCGAGCGAAATTCCCACCGGCACTTCCCCGTGAACAGCCACGTTAAGGCTAACGCTCTTTTTACCTGATTTGCTTTGTCTTAGACCTGCATGTTCAGGATGGGCTACTGGTCTTGTTAACCCATAGGAATCAGTAAAGAGTTTCGGTAGGTAGGAGAGGCCAATCGGACTAACAAAGCTAAAACAAGTGACTGCACCTGATCTAAATGATTTCCAAATATCCCTTACTTTATGGGATAATACACGCCCAGTCTCAGCCTTCTCGTGTTCCCGGTCGTCCGGAATTTTTTCTAAAATAGTAGGTCCTGTCGGTATCAGAACGGGGCATTGGGCCTCTCCTTTATTGTGCGCAATCGGGATGAAATTGATTGGGAAAGCAAAAAAGCCCGCAAAGCCCATGGTTTCTATTTGTTCATCTACCTGTTCCAGATTTCTTCGAAAAACCTCTGAACGTACATCGATGCAGAAAACGGCCTGGGCGATTGGCGTAGACACCTCTTTTGGTTGCTTTGTTACTCCAGCTTCAAAGTTGCCAATTAGTTCGCGTTGGGTAGCAATGTCAAAGGCTTCCTGTAGTATGAGCTTGGAGCGCAGTTCCTCACCAATATCAGTGTCAGCACCGGCTTCGGAGAGTCGTTTTTTCGCTGTAAGCCAAAGAAATCGAAGTTCCGGACTGTCAAGGCATTGGAGCAGGCAGGCCTCCCAGCAAATCAATACCGCCAGCCATTCCATCATCGCGTCGCCTTTCTTCCCGTAAAGGGCATTATCCCAATCAATTCTGGCAACAAAGGCAGACCAACCTCCTACGCGTAATAATAGCCGGTGTAAAAAGACCGAAACACCTTCCTTTGGAAGGTCCAGTAATTTAATTGCTTGCTGAGCCGCTTTTAGTGGATGATTGGGTAATGCTTTTACCGTTTTTTTGAAGCCACGCAATCCGCTGATTTCCGGTGTCATGTCAACTGATGCTTCAGCTTTCCACGCTTCAAATAGCCCGACACCTGTGCTCGCGCTACACCACTGCGCTTGTCCGTTGTCAAAATAAGCGGCAGCCCAACTGGATAACCTTGAAACCACGAATCGGTTCCAATCCTGTTTTGTCGCTTGGGTCGCGACATCTGTTGCCGTCGCAATGGTGGCAACACTTTGTTCTCCATCCTCTAATCTTCCCAGTTCGCTAATGAATGCATCAATGTCTACATCAATCATTTCACTTTTGGCGAAAGCCAATTGGAGGTCTTTCTTCGTGATTTTTCGCTCTCGGATCTTGTCCTTATAAAAACTTATCGGTAAGGTCATCTGAATTCCAGCAACAGTGGCCAACTGTTGGGCTGCCACGTCAAAAGGCTGGTCAATAAGTCCAAGGTATGGGTTTACCGCTACGAAATTTTCCAGAGGCCACAGCGGCGCAATTTTTTTACAGGCCATGCGCATATCCTGCGCCAGTTGAATACTTGTGTCTTCGGTGGATCGGGTGATTAAGTGACTTTCCATAATAAACGAATCGGGTGGTGTTTTATTAGGTTCGTAATGCTTTTCGTGAAGCTTATTTAAAAGGTCTTTTGGGTTCGTTGTTTTTCCGCATAATAGAAACAGGTGAAGTCAACAGCCGCTGACTTTCGGGTGAAAGAACAAATAATGCCCCAATCAATCTATCAAACCACGCGTTGGCATAAAACCCATTTCGGATGTGAATGGCAAGATCGCGGTGAAAATTGGTGGGGGTAAATCTGGGCGAGATGATTTGTAACAGCACAATCAGCGCAAATCCAAACAGGAGGATACCCATACCGATACCTTGTGACGTCGTGAGAGCTGTTTCCTCAGGTACTTGAGAATAAAGAACGTAATGGGCACCGGATTCCAAGACAAAAAATGAAACGGTAACGATCATGCCCAAAAGGAGCGTGCGAAGTATCAAGGGAAGGCTCCACGTAGCCGCTAGGGCCGAGGTAAACAAACGGGACACACCCATGGCAATTATGGCTCCGACAAAGAGCAGTGGTAGATCATTATCTAGGTCTAGCCCCCAAAACAGCGCCAGTGATCCATACAAAAGCATGGCCGACGTAATGCCTAAGATAATACTCAACAACCCAATTTCAGGAGCCTTTGTGGCTATCTTGGCTGTTCGTATCTTATCAATCACACTGCCTGAAGATAAGAATGCATGGGCTTTGTAAAAAGAGTGGGCTACTAGGTGCAACATCGCAGCAGGATAGATTCCAAGTCCGCATACCATCAAACTAAATCCCATATGGCCTACGCTTGAATAACCTAAAGCAGTTTTGATGGAGGTTTGTGTGAGGTAAACCACCGAAGCGAATAATGCGGTAATTCCTCCAATTATCAGTAGGAGAACGGGAGCAACGAAACTTGCATCCATTACATAGGCCATTCGGATTATCAGAAATGGGCCGGCGTTCAGTAGACCGGCATGAAGTAAGGCGGATACCGGGGTCGGCGTTTCCATTACTTCGATCAACCAACCATGTGTGGGAAATTGAGCGGATTTTAGTATGGCTGCGAATGCCAAAAAAAGCGCTGACAACTCTATCCATAAAAACCCACCGGCACCATCAGGCAACCTTTTAATCATTGAGAAAATCACTTCGAGGTTTCCCGTTTCAAATCGAAAATAAAGACATCCAAGTGCAGCCAGCAAACAGGCATCACCCAGCCTAGCAAGAATAAATTTTTTCTTTGCAGCAATTTGAGCACCGGGCCGTTCATGGTAGAAAATAAGCAACCGATGCAGAGAAACACTGGTAAACACCCAGGAAAGGAACAGCAATCCGATGTTGCCGGAAAGAACAAGCAGTTGCACGGATGCAATGGTGGCAGCTAATCTGCCGATGAAGGCACCCTGCCGTTTGTCTCCGTCCAGGTAGTTATTGCTAAACTTGATGATTATAAAGCTCAGCAGGGCAATCATTCCAAGCATAAGCATGCTTAATGCGTCAAGACGAATACTGAGTCCCACTTCCAAAAACCCCACGTTGTTGGATTCCGTAAGCCCGAATTTGAACACATATACACTGCAAACCCCTACCACAACGATACTAATGAATGAGGCGATCTTACTGAGTACGATGACTCTCTTTGGTTTGGAACCAGGTTGGAACCATGACCCTATGGATGTTGCTAAAAATGCTAAAGGTGATAAAAGTGCACAAAGGAGTATAACTTTTTCTGTCATGCGGAATAGATGAGTTGAAATTTAAACAGGCTTTTTAGTGTTGGCGATCATTGCGTTAAAGTGTCAAATCTGCCAACGCACAAAGTTTTTAATTTTTTTTCATAAATTTTCATTTGTATTAAGTATGAAATACATAAAATATTTTTATGATAAGGAAATGATATTGTCACGGCTTCTTTACTATTCTTCTGCGCCTAGGGTATTCCATAAGTGGAAAGTAACGGTTCCGAACCATTAGTAGCTCCCTAACTAGTACCTAAACCTACGGCGATACACAGCAGATTTTACTAAAAATTCTTTCTTATTGATTTTAATACGGATAGCTAAAAAATCAATTTAATATTTTTGATAAACGTATTTTTTGTTAGTATTTTTAATTAATATTGATAAATAGCAGAACATTATTAAATGAAAGGAACGCTGAGAAGTGTTATTGGCCATCTACATCAAAATGTGTCACTAGAAAACCCTATAGGAATGTCAAAAAAAACCTTTTCGATCCTTTTGTTGCTTTGTATTACCCAACAGCTGATTTATCCCCAATCCCTGACCCAGACCATTAGAGGTTCTGTTGTTGATACGGACGCGAAATACCCGCTGATCGGAGTGACCGTCTTGCTTGCTGATGAGGGCCTGGATAAGTTGGTAGGTACAGTAACTGATTTGGATGGTTCCTTTCGATTAACGGCTGTCCCATTGGGCAGGCATACGCTGAAATTTAGTTTTATAGGTTACAAGGATGTGGTGTTGAGCAACCTCATTCTCACCTCCCAAAAGGAACTCATTCTTGAGGTCACTATGGAGGAAATGGCCGTATCGTTAGATGACGTTGTCGTCAGAGCTACGCGCTCGGGGGAAGCCCAAAATGAAATGGCAGTGGTAAGTGCGCGGGCGTTTACTGTAGAAGAGACAGACCGGTATGCGGGAAGCAGGGGAGACCCGGCCCGGATGGCCTCTAACTTTGCCGGTGTACAAGGAGCAGATGATTCCAGAAACGATATCGTTATCAGAGGCAATTCCCCTGGTTCTGTGCTTTGGCAATTGGAAGGAATCAATATTCCCAATCCCAACCACTTTGGGGCTTCCGGTACCGCCGGAGGACCGGTAAACATCATCAACAATAAAATTTTGGCGAACTCCGATTTTTACACGGGAGCATTTCCGGCAGAATTTGGAAATACAGTGTCAGGTGTTTTTGATCTGAAATTCAGAAAGGGAAATAATGAAAATCATGAAAAGAGTTTTCAATTGGGCTTTATGGGTGCCGAACTCTTCTTGGAAGGACCAATAAATAGGGAAAAGAAATCTTCCTATCTCGTTGGCTATCGCTATTCTAGTTTGCAGATGTTTACTGCCTTGGGAATTGATGTAGGTACTACCGCCATACCCAAGTACCAAGATGTTGCCTTTAAATTTAACTTCCCGATGAAAAATAACGGAAACCTGTCCATATTTGCGGTAGGCGGACAAAGTGACATCGCTATAAAGGTGTCTGAAGAAAACATTGCAGATCGAAATATCTATGGGGAGAAGGATCGGGATCAGTATTTTGGCTCTAGAATGGGGGTGCTTGGCGTATCTTATGAAAAGGTGCTAAAAAACAACACCTTTATGAAAGCAACCTTAGCGGCCTCCCAGGAGCATGTTTCAGCAGATCATTACTTCATCGTGGGAACGGTAAAGCCTGACGGGTTTTTGGATATCCAAGCCATGCCCCCCATACTAGGCTACGACTTCACTACCAATAAATATTCGCAAGTAGTGAGTTTTTTCAAAAAAGTGGACAACAAAAACACCATAAATTACGGTCTTCAAAACGATATCTTCCACTTTAATTTCCTCGATTCGGCAAGACAAGCCACTATACTACCCGGTACGGGGGGCAGTTCACTGCAGTTTCAAACCACCCCATGGAGCTATCGCTGGACTACCGAGGGTGATGTTGCGGTGCTTTCTCAGCCCTATGTACAGTGGAAGCACAAAGTGAACGAAGATCTATCCTTTGTTGCCGGTGTACACAGCCAATATTTCTCATTGACTAATAGCTGGTCCGTGATCGAGCCAAGAGCGGGCTTGACTTGGCGGCTACCAAAAAACCAGGGGATCAATTTCGGTATGGGTCTGCACAGCCAAATTCAGTCTCCCTATACGTACTTTTACCGATTCACAGACAGTGGACGGCCTCAGGAAGGTTTTCAACAGCACAACCGAGAGATGGATTTCACTCGGTCCAAACATCTTGTCCTTGGCTACGATAGGACACTTGGATCGCAGGTCAGAATGAAACTGGAAACCTACTATCAGCGCCTTAGTAACGTTCCTGTAGAAAATAGGCAGTCCTCCTTTTCGCTGCTAAATACCGGAGCTAGTTTTGACAGGCTATTTCCCGAGGTTGGATTGGTAAATGAGGGGATAGGTGAAAACTACGGTTTGGAGTTGACATTAGAAAAGTACTACAGTAAAGGATATATGTTTCTCTTTACGGGTTCTTTGTTTGAAGCGAAGTACCAAGGAAGCGATGGGGTATGGCGAGATACTGAATTTAACGGTAACTACGCGTTCAATGCGTTAGCTACGAAGGAGTTTAAGACAAAAAAGGGCTTAATTGGGATTGGTACCAACCTCACCACAGCGGGTGGAAGGAGGTACGGGCCGGTGGATGTGGCAAGAACTCAGCAGGAACAGGAAGTGATCTTTCAAGATGCAACCCGGAATTCACTTCAGTTTGCCCCCTACTTCCGGGCGGATTTGCGTATCAACTACCGGATAAATACCAAAAGGCTGGGCCACGAGATCGCACTTGACCTAATCAATATTCTTGACACAAAGAATATCTTAAACTTAACCTGGGCACCCAACGAAATCGATAACCCTGATCCTGAAAAATCCATTATCTCCAATTATCAGCTGGGCTTTTTGCCGATATTTTATTATAAGGTTGATTTCTGATTCGCACAATTGAAGGGATTGGGAAGTTTTATGCTACGCGTTATCATACGGTACCTGTTCTGGAAAGCTGGAGCAGGTATTTTTTTCGTTCCTTTTTGGTCGGTCATACCTGGTAAAGCGTGCCCCATTCAAACGTCACCTGTTTTCGTACGATTTTTCGTGGTCAAATAACACTTGCCCAAATCCTACGTTCTAAATATAAACTGTTATTTCACTTTTGACAGAAAATGCTAAACCAACACCTATCATGACCAAACCAACTCCTGATACCCTCCTGAATGACCTAAGGCTACCACAGCTTACCCAACATCCCGAACAGTACACGGAAGAAGACCTACAGGTATGGAAGCTACTTTTTGAGCGGCAGTACAAGTACCTGCCCAAAACTGCGTCAAAGGCATATTTGGAGGGCCTGCAAACCATAGGTTTCAAGGCGGACCAAATTCCGGATTTTTCAGATGTCAACTTGAGGTTGGGTAGATTGACGGGATGGTCGGTGCAGGTAGTACATGGATTAATTGAGGACGATCTATTTTTTGGTCTGTTGCATCAACGCCGATTTCCTGCGTCAACTTGGTTACGTAAGATGGAAGCATTGGACTATTTGCAGGAACCTGATATGTTTCACGACGCGTTTGCTCACCTGCCGTTATTGACCAATGCCGCTTATACGGGTTTTCTCGAGGACCTAGCCGGGATTGCATTGGATTACATCGATAATCCACTGGCAATTGATCTACTATCCCGTATTTATTGGTTTACGATAGAGTTTGGGCTGATCAGAGAGGAGGGTAACCTCAGAATTTATGGGGCTGGAATTATCAGTTCTGCCGGAGAAACTAAATTCAGTCTCTCCGACGAACCCAAGCATATGGATTACGACGTCCGCATAATCCTGAATACGCCGTACTGGAAAAACAAGTTTCAGGACAGGTATTTTATAATAGATAGTTTCGAGCAACTCTATGACTCTATCCCGGAAATAAGAAAACAGTTGGAGATTGAGTTGGAAGTTATGGGATAGGAGGTTTCAGGTTGGCGTATTGAGGTCAAGAGGCATTGCTTTGAAGTTGTGGAGTAAACACTTTAGGGGTTCGTAGGGCAATACCTCGGTTTTTGGAAATCTACCGGAGGTGCCTCGGGAAAGGCTGCAAACTGATCTACCCTTATTCCCTGTCCCTCATCCCTCAAAACCCTTGACTATTCCGCTGTCATCGGAAAATTAACGCTAATTCTCTCGGTCAACAGGCGAAAAACAGTAAATTAGCGGCCTGAATGGGAGAAGGCGTGGCTGATTGCTGCTTTTCCAACACAAAAAACAATGAATGTAGCCGTAATAAAATACAATGCCGGAAATGTGCAGTCCGTCCTTTATGCCCTTGAAAGGCTTGGAGCAACTGCCAGGCTGACAGACGACTGGGAAACTATCAAAAGCGCCGATAAGGTTATTTTCCCGGGACAGGGAGAAGCGAGTACCGCCATGGCATACCTGAAAACCCGAAAACTTGATCAGTTAATTCAAGAATTGAAGCAGCCATTTTTGGGCATCTGTCTCGGCTTGCAGCTATTATGTGATTATTCTGAAGAGAACGACACGCCGTGTTTGGGTATCTTTCCGGTACAGGTGAAGAAATTCCCCCCATACGACAAGGTACCTCATATAGGTTGGAACAACCTCGAAAACCTACGTTCGCCGCTCTTAGAAGGTCTGGATGAATTGGCCTACGCCTACTATGTGCACAGCTTTTATGCGGAAATTCATCCAGAATATACCATTGCCACGGCACATTACATGCTGGATTTTAGTGCCCTGCTGCATAGAGATAATTATTATGCGATGCAGGCCCATCCCGAAAAAAGCAGTTTAGTCGGGGAAAAAATATTGACGAACTTTCTAAGCCTATAGTACCATGGAAATCATCCCGGCCATAGATATTATTGGCGGTGCATGTGTGCGCCTTACGCAGGGGGACTATGCCCAAAAAAAATCGTATTCTGACGACCCCGTCGCCGTGGCCAAAGTCTTTGAGGACGCTGGACTCCGACGCCTGCACCTTGTCGATTTGGATGGAGCAAAGCAGAAGCAACTCGTAAATGCCGAGGTTTTAAAGCGAATTGCGATCGAGACGAGCCTTTGGATCGACTTTGGAGGCGGCATACAATCCGAGGAGTCATTGGAACTCGCTTTTTCCTTAGGGGCTAAACAGGTCACTGGAGGTAGTATAGCCGTAAAAAACCCCACGCTTTTTGACCGTTGGCTGCAAAAGCATGGCGGTGAAAAAATAATTTTGGGGGCAGATGCAAAAGACCGGATGATTGCCATATCGGGTTGGGCCGAAACGACCGAAAGGGAAGTGATTGCCTTTATTGATGCTTACCGGAAACGCGGTGCCCGTTACGTGATCTGTACGGATGTAGCGAAGGATGGCCTATTGCAAGGTCCTTCTCTGGATCTTTATCGGGAAATAATGCAGGAAGTACCTGAAATACAGCTCATTGCCAGTGGTGGCGTGTCTTCTATGGCTGATCTGGACGCCTTGGAAAAACTTGGCGTATTCGGCACCATCGTGGGCAAGGCGTTTTATGAAGGTAGAGTAAGTTTGGCCGATTTGGCAAGTTTTGTAAAATAGACCGTAAAAAGGCCGCTGGCCAAAAAAATAATGCTGACAAAGAGAATTATTCCCTGCTTGGACATCAAAGACGGGCGCACTGTCAAAGGCGTGAACTTTGTGGAACTGCGCGATGCCGGAGATCCGGTTGAATTGGGAAGTATTTATGCCCTTGAAGGAGCGGATGAGCTGGTTTTTTTGGATATTACTGCCACGGTAGAAAAACGAAAGACGCTGGTAGAGCTAGTCACCAAAATAGCCAAAACAATCAACATCCCTTTTACGGTAGGTGGTGGAATCTCTACCGTAGATGACGTGAAGGCCCTATTAAATGCAGGAGCCGACAAGATCAGTATCAACTCCTCAGCGGTAAAAAACCCTTCGATCGTAAATGAAATGGCAAGGGAATTTGGTAGTCAATGTATTGTGGTTGCTATTGACACCAAATCCGTGGACGGGGTGGATTTGGTCCATACTCACGGAGGGCGTAGACCTACTACCTTTGTTACTCAGCGGTGGGCTCAGGAAGTGTGCGACCGAGGGGCGGGGGAGATTCTGCTTACCAGTATGGACCACGATGGCGTAAAGTCGGGCTTTGCCAACGGAATTACTTCTGAACTTTCGTCGATGCTATCTATACCCATCATCGCCTCAGGAGGTGCTGGCAGTATGTCTCATTTCAAGGATGTCTTTACGGTAGGGAAAGCGGACGCCGCATTAGCAGCTAGTATTTTCCACTTTAAGGAAATCCCGATTCCCGAACTAAAAAGCTATTTAGACAGGGAAGGGGTTGCTGTACGCTTATAAGTATCCATCCCAGTAAGCCTTTGGGATGATTTCCCGTAACAGTAAAAAATAAAACATGGCACGAAGAGAACTGAATATAGATTTTGAAAAAGGTGACGGACTGGTTCCAGCCATCATACAAGACATCGTGACTAAGCAGGTGTTGATGCTTGGTTATATGAATCAAGAGGCCCTTGCCCAATCCCAAGCCTCAGGGAAAGTAACCTTCTACAGCCGCACGAAACAGCGTCTTTGGACAAAAGGAGAAACATCCGGTAATTTTTTGATGATTTCGGATATGCAAGTGGATTGCGATGGAGATACGCTTCTTGTGTATGTAATCCCAAAAGGACCGGTTTGCCACACGGGCGATGACACGTGCTTTGCGGATAAAAATAAATCTCAAACATACTTTATCGACAGGCTTCGCGAAGTCATTAAAGACCGTAAGAATAACCCTTCAGATGGCTCGTATACGGCATCGCTTTTTGCGAAGGGCATCAACAAGGTAGCCCAGAAAGTAGGGGAAGAAGCCATAGAAATCGTGATCGAAGCCAAAGACGATAATAAGGCGCTCTTTATGGGAGAAGCCGCAGATCTGCTCTTTCATTACCTCGTGTTACTGGAAGCCAAGGGTTATGAATTGGATGAAGTGATGCAGGTGCTGATTGATCGGCACAAGTAATTTACCTTATCTCGTGGATCTTCTGTTTGTTTACGGCACCCTGATCACTGCATTTGAGCACCCGGTAGGACAAAAGCTCAGGTCTGCAGCTACATACCTGGGTGTCGGCCGTGTTTTAGGATTGCTTTATGATCTAGGCGAGTATCCCGGATTGGTAGTCTCTGATGCTTTAGAAGGGTTTGTTCATGGGGAAATTTATACGCTAGACCAATGTTCTCATCTCTGGGAAGAGCTTGATCTATACGAAGGTATCAACGATTCCGAAACACCCGAATATTCCCGAGAGAAGGTGTTTGTAGAAACAGAAAATGGACGCCTCACCTGCTGGACCTATATTTACCAAGGATCTGTATCAAACCTTACCCGGATTCAGGACGGGGATTACACCACTTACAGGCAGCGAAAAGTGTAACCACTCCATGGGATAGGTGAACTTATTCCTTTATCTTTTAGGTGCGTAGGCCATTCGCTTTCAATAAATACGCATCTATGTGAATTCAGTGCCCAAAACGACATGATGTACCCCACTAAGGCAGGTATTGTCTTTTTCCCCTCCTACCAGGACCAGGGTCTGCATAGCCGTCAATTCGATGTTTTGGATGGTGATTAATAGACGGGAAACTCCTTCTCCAAGCCGGTGAAATTATCGATCATTTCCCAGCCGTGGTCCACATAAGTACGTCTCTCCGTTGGCGATAGGGACCCAAACCGCAAATAATTTAAGGCGGCCTGCAGGCGGCTTTCTTCCGGATCACCCCAGTTGCGGGAAATGTCATCGTTAACCAGGACATCTACAGGAAATCCGTCGTAATATTCTGCCTTTCCGTCGGCGTTTGCAATCGCAAACGTGATTGGCACCAGCTCTACATCGTTTGCAGAAAGCGCGGTATTGTATCTCGATAGCGGAAATGATCCCACCGGCTTGCCGTAGGTATTGGCACCGACTAGCGCAATATCCATATAGGGTTCAAGACAATTAATAATCAACTCAGACGCGGAAGCCGATCCCCTTGAAGTGATAAAGACCACCTTGCTCAATTCCAGGCTGCCCGTTTTTTTGAAATCCTGAGATTCGTTTAAGTTCGATTTGTCTCCATTCAACGCGTTTGTGTACATCAACTTACCAGAGTGTACTGCAGGTATCAGCGCGTTCATAAGCTGTTCAGCCACGTCAACTGAGCCTCCTCCATTGTATCTAAGATCCAAAATTAATTCCTGAATGTTAGCACTTTCGAAGAATTTCAAAGCCTCTTCCACTTCAAGGCTTCTTGTGGGGCTTTGACCCCGCGTTGCCTGAAAGCCATTATACACCCAGTAGCCAATATTTTTTCCTTCCTCTGAAAACACTTCTTTATGAAGAACGGAGTTGGATTGGTAATCTGCTTTCGTTAGGGTACGGGTGGTCGTACTCCCGTCAGGTAGCTTTAGCGTAAAGCTGTTTTGGATTCCCGGGGTATTAGGTCCAAGTTGAAAATTATATCCATTGCCAGCCCGATACTCGGAAATAGGTCTGCCATTTACCTGAGTGATTTCCCAGCCCCTTTGCCAGCCGTCCTTTCCGGCAGGAGCATCCGCATAGACGAAGGAGATATAAAGGGATCCGTTTTCCCCAATTCCAAAACCAAATCCATAGCCGGCGTTCTGCCCGGTGAAGGATCTGTCAAACGCTTCGCGGGTCGTCAGGTAAGACCAGCGGTCAAGTGGCTGAAAGATCAGACGTGACAGCAATTGCTCACGTGAAGTATAGCTCGATACGTCTATGTTGGTCGGTATTTGGGTGTTCCAGAAATACCATTCCTTCATTGTATCGTAGATCGCCTCTTTGATGTTGTCCTCTGTTATAACAGGTACATCTTCATCAGGATAACAGGAAAAAGTCCCTAGTGATCCAACAAGTAGTGCCAAGAAGACTATGTGTCGTTGATAATTCATTTTTATTAAACGGTTACTCTTTCGACAATAAACGTAAATGTATTCGAGATTGGTTTATTTTTCACAAAACAATTTCATTTTTTCATTTCCGGCATAGGATGTATACGCATTAAAAAATTAATCCAACAATTTGATAAACCTCTTACTCGTTTCTGTTGTTATCCCCTCAATGGAAATGAATAAATCAAATCATGACAGAAAACATAGAAAATCAAGTCAATTATAAAGAGGTGATTATAACCGCTTATGTTGAGCATATTTTAGAACATGGGAGCCAACCTGTTTCTGTTTTCAAATTTGCCAAATCCCTCAACATAAAAGAGGAAGAATTTTATAACTATTTTACCTCTTTTGAAGCGATTAAGTCTGCCGTTTGGGAAATGGTATTCGACAAGACCGTACATGACCTTGAAGCCCAAGAGGTTTATCCCAGCTACACAGCCCGCGAAAAGCTACTTGGATTTTTCTTTACGTGGATAGAGCATCTTAAGAAAAATAGGTCGTATCTACTTAGTCTTTACGGAGGGAAACCAGACTTGCGCCATTCCTTACCACAAGAAATCAAATCTTTCAAAGGAAAATTTAAAGAATTTGTCAATGAGATTATCTTAGAGGGTAAGGAGACAGAAGAAATCGCGAATCGCCCCTACATCAGTGAGCGGTACGATGAGGCTGTTTGGCTACAAGTGCTTTTTATTTTCCAGTTTTGGATAAAAGACACCTCTCCCGCATTTGAAAAAACAGACGCAGCCATAGAAAAGTCAGTAAATTTAGCTTTTGACCTTATGGGCAAAAGTGCGGTTGACAGTTTTGTGGACTTCGCCAAATTTTTGTATCAATCCAAATAATTCATGGCAGTAACAATTAAAGAGCAAACTAGTATTCCGGTTTCAAAAGTCCAGCGTGCAGCAAAATTCATCACGACAGGGGCAAGGGTTGGAGGGAATTACATGAAGCATTACGCCCAAAAGGTCGTAAATCCTTCAATGACGAAAGAGCAGTTGCATCTGGATAACGCCACGGATATTTATGATTCACTGAGCGAACTAAAAGGTAGTGCGCTGAAAGTTGCCCAGATGATGGCAATGGACAAAAACATGCTTCCGAGGGCCTATCAGGATAAGTTTACGATGGCGCAGTACAGTGCGCCTCCACTTTCTTATCCCTTAGTTGTTAAGACATTCAAACAATATTTCGGCGAGACTCCCGAAACCATGTTCGACACCTTTACCCCGTCTGCGGTTAACGCGGCTTCTATCGGGCAGGTACACCAAGCGACTAAGGCGGGCAAAACCTACGCGGTAAAGATCCAGTATCCCGGAGTTGCCTCAAGTGTGAGCTCAGATTTGAAACTGGTCCGTCCGTTTGCCTTGCGGCTCTTAAACATGAATGAGCGGGAGCTTGATCATTACATGGATGAAGTGGAAGAAAAGCTGCTTGAAGAGACCAACTATGAACTAGAGATAAGCAGGGGAACAGAAATAGCAGAAGCCTGCGCCCATATACCGAATCTACGCTTTCCTATTTATTACAAGCAATTAAGCAGTCCGCGTATTATCACGATGGACTGGATGCAAGGATTACATATCCGGGAATGGCTATTAACCAACCCTTCTCAGGAGCTTAAAAACAAAATCGGACAGGCCATGTGGGACTTCTACCACTACCAAGTTCACGAGTTGCTTCAGGTTCATGCTGATCCTCATCCCGGAAATTTTATAATTCAGAAAGACGAGAAGTTGGCGGTGATTGATTTTGGTTGTGTTAAAGTCATTCCAAAAGATTTCTATGAAGGGTATTTTGCCTTGATTAAAAAGGATTTGTTGATCAAACAGGAAGAGCTAGACCAGATTTTCTTCGATTTGGAGTTTATCAGCCATAAAGACACCCCTGCAGAACAGGAGTATTTCAAAGCCATCTTCCGCGAGATGATTTCCTTGCTGGGCAAGCCGTTTCATGTGGATACCTTTAACTTTGCGGACGACGCGTACTTCCAGCAGATCTTTAAGCTTGGTGACAGAATATCTAACGATAAAATGTTCCGGAAGTCAAAACAGGCGAGAGGTTCAAGGCACGGATTGTACATTAACAGAACGTACTTCGGACTTTATAATCTGTTGAATCAACTTCAAGCAGAGATCACCACAACCAAGCCTGACTGGTTAAAATAGTAGCTGTCAAAAGCTGACTAGTTGTCGGGAAAATCCTTTAGGCATCGCTGAGATAAACCTACAAAAATTGGCGAAATGGGAGTAAATTACATACAGGGCACGGAGGTTCTATAGATCTCCGTGCCCTGTGTATATTCTCCCTTACCTAGATGGCCTTAGAGTCAAGTGACCTTAGGTCTTTTAAAAAAAATGCCTTTTAGGTGTTTTTGTTACTTCCATTGCTCTATTTCTTTCTTTTTTGCGAATATATGCCTATTATCGTAAAACCGTTAACTGACATGTCTTCAACCATTTCAATTCAGCCTGTTTACTCCCGGGAGCAGGTTGACACTCAAAGCATTCAAATTCCTGCCTATGTTTATGCTTCGGTTTTTTCGAGTTTGTGTATTGCCGTGGGTTTGATTTGGGATATATCTTGGCATATGAGTGTAGGAAGAGATGGATTGTTGTCTCCCCCTCATTTAGTGATGTACCTCGGCGCAGTTGTGGCGGGAGTTTTTTCAGGCATCCGCGTGTTGAAAACGAGTTTCTGGGGAAACAGTGCCGAAAAGGGAGCCAGTATTCGGTTTTGGGGCATTTTCCATGGTTCCTTAGGTGCCATGTTTTGCATTTGGGGGGCATTTGCCATGTTGACTTCGGCACCCTTCGACGACTGGTGGCATAATACGTACGGCCTGGATGTGAAAATCCTTTCACCACCACATTTGGTGTTGGGACTGGGTATGATAATGATACAGTTTGGGGCTATCGTTAGTGTGCTGGCGACTCAAAATAATTTTGATATCACAAAGAATCCAGCAATTAAGTCGCGTTTGCAGGTATTGTTTGGGCTGTCGGCGGGCTTTTTATTAGTAATGGCCTACATTATGGTTTCCGAATTTTTCTTTAATAACAAATTGCACGGTGCTACGGCATATAAAGTGGCGGCAATTGTATTTCCACTACTAATTGTGTCGATATCTTATGCATCCCCATATAAATGGGGCGGTACCATGATGGCTGTGGCCTATTCGCTCTTGATGGCTATGATGGTCTGGATACTTCCCCTTTTCCCGGCTGAACCTCGATTGAGTCCCGTTTACAACCACATTACCCAGTATCAGCCTTTTCACTTTCCATTGTTACTTATCATACCTTCCTTAGTCATAGACATGTTTGTAGACAGGTGGCGGATATCCTCGCGATGGTTGCTATCCCTTGGTCTGGCAATAGGGTTCCTCGCTTTTTTTGTGCCATTTCAGTGGTTTTTTGCTGATTTTCTAAACACCGAAGCGGCGAGAGGGTGGTTTTTTGGACGGTTTTCGTGGCCCTATAGCAGCAACCCTGACTGGGAATACCGTTTTGCATTCCATCCTGGATCTATGGATACCGGATGGGCCTTGGTAAAGGGATTGGCTATCGCAGTGGTGTTTGCCGTCCTGAGCGCCCGAATCGGTCTTTCTTTTGGCAACTGGATGTCCCAGGTAAAGCGTTAAGTGTATGGCAAAGTTCTTCGTTTGGGTAAGGTTTTTTGTTTTAGTAGGTATTTTGTTGGCTGGAAGCGGGCATGTGGGAAGCCCCGGGGTAATTTATGAAGGGATGTTGGGGCCATACCGAATATTGGCAAACGTGAATCCTCCAGACGTGATTCCGGGAACCGCTACCGTAACGGTGATTCTACCGGAAAACCCAAAAGGAATCACGATTGACGCTAAGCCAGTCTATTGGTCTGCAGGTCTCAGTGGGACGCCTGTTTCCGATCCACTGATACCTGTGGCAGATGAACCCGGCAAATATGAGTTGGAACTTTGGTTTATGGGTGCCGGTGCGTCCAGTGTTCACCTGACTTTAGCACAGGGGAATGAGTTTTTTGAGGCTACCATTCCCGTAATGGCGCTTCCTACAGCGCAAAATGAAATGCCCGTTAACCTTGGCTTGATCTTAACTGTGTTATGCCTTTTCTTGGTGGTTTTAATGGTCACCATCATTGCCTCCGCCATGGGCGATAGTTTGAGAAGCCCCGGTGTTGACCGGGATATTCCGCGAAGTGCGCAAAAAACTAAAGGAATTATTGTTGGGACATGCGTTATGTTGCTTATTCTCTGGGGAGGGAAATCCTGGTGGGATAGTGAGGCGGAGAACTATTCACGAAACTTGTATAAGCCGATTAAGGGAATCACCCAAGCACAAGTATCAGATAGGGGTAATGTCCTTGATCTTAAGATTGATAAGGAGGAATTAAGATGGGGCAATACCGTTCGGAAAATGAGCTATATTGTTCCGGATCACGGAAAATTAATCCATATGTTTTTGATCCGAAAGGAGTCCTTGGATGTATTTGCCCACCTACATCCCAAGCGGATTGATTCCCTTCATTTTAGTTCGATTTTACCAGCCCTTCCTGCGGGTGATTACCATGTTTTTGCTGATTTTACAAGGTTTACCGGTTTTTCAGAAACCATAGTAAGCGACCTTACGATACCTGAGTCAACACCGTTTCAACTGATTTCCGCTCAGTTTCCTGCTATTGACCGTGACGATAGTTACTTGATCTCCACCTCAATCGACTCCAAAAAAGCAGTTCAGATGCTTGATACGGAGTTTTTGCTATGTGGTAAACCTGGAGTGCGAATTGATTTGGCAGGAGGATGCGGTGCAATGTGGCAGTCAGAGGTAGCGGACTATGTGGTCGGAAAACTCTACAGTTTGGATTTCGAATTTTTTGACAGCGAGGGGAACCCGGCTGTGATTGAGCCCTATTTGGGGATGATGGGACATGCGGTGGCGATGAAACACGACGGATCGGTCTATATTCATCTTCATCCTTCTGGGAATTATTCTGCGGGCTCTCAGGAGATGTTACTCGAACGATTTGCCACCGGCAATACCGGTTTTGGGCAACTTCCGTCCGGAATTCCCTTTATGGACAGTGTTGACAGGGTAATTTCTTTGTTAGATCAAATGCCGGTTCAAGAACGAGACAGCCTGCTAATGGGAAATAGTGGACACAGCATGTACGTAAATCCGGAACATGAAGAACATGCCATAGTTAGCTTCCCCTATGCTTTTCCCTCTCCGGGTGATTATAGAATTTGGATTCAGGTGAAAATAGAAGGTGAGGTAGTAAACGGCGCGTTTGATGTCACTGTGTCGGGGTGAAAGCGTGTCCCTTAACTAGGGCAGGACTTTGCAAATTTTTTGGACCAGCTTGAAAGGGAGATGTGGTTCATTAAGTTGATTCACAGTACCTGTAAAATAGATTTTTTTCTCGGGAACATATAGTGCGAATGCTCCGGAAAAGCCCGTCATACCGATTATCGTGGGCTGTTGGGAAAATAGAAAGGGTAACCCATGCGCCTCGTATTTTGATAGCCCCATACCGTAATGCATACCGTTTCCGGCGGGAACCCAAGACTGCATTTCATCCAAATATTCTACCGGAAACAAGTTTCCATGAAAAAATGCGCGAAGAAAGGCCATGCTATCGCTTGCCGTGCTGACCAGCCCTCCGACTACTCCAAACGAGTGTATGGCTTTTGGTACGCTAATACAGATGTCCTTATGGTAAAAAAACGAGGGCGTGCGGTCTAGGGGGCTATCATAGGTATATGTTTGGTTCATTCCCAACGGCTTGAATTGAAACTCCCGGAGCAACATAGCGACAGGTTGGTGTGTTAGGTACTCGAGCGCCAAAACCAATAGGTGGTAGTTTGAGTGGGAATAGCATAAGCGTTTTGGACTACCCGGGGCAAATGCCGGAGTTGTATTTTTAATTAGCTTGAGGAGTTCCTTTCTGCTTAAGGAGAAATCATCATTAGCGGCTATTCTCTCAGCAAGTGAAGGAAGTTTCGATGATTTACCCATCATAAAATCACTAACACCTGAGCGGTGGGCTAGGAGGTGGCCAAGCTCTATTTCGTTGGTCAGGTCTTTCCCCCTGCGAACCAACAATCTTTCTGAGGTTTCTGATGGTATGTAAGTACTTAATTTATCGGTTAATTTCCATTTTCCCCTCGCTCTTAGCTTTAGTACCAACGCTGCCAGAAACATATAAGATACATCGGTAAGAAAAAATGGGCTAGACGATTTCAAATTTCCCCCCGAACCTTCCCAATCCATTCTTTCCTCTCCATCACGGTGGATTGTCAAGATGACTCCATTCAACTGCTTGGCCGAAACAAAATCCCGCAGACAAGTCTCGAGATTTTTTTGAAGTACTTTGGTCATCAGTGGCTGTTCTTCCATGTAATGGATACGGATTTTTACACCCTTCAATTTACGCTTAAAATCTAAAAAACGTAAATTAAAGCTAATAATTCACGATAACTTAATACTCAAATGCGCCAAGGAGCACTATTATCCATGTGGCTTAATTAACGGCGAAAATTTAAATGTAAATTAGTAGTCAATATCGCGGTTTGTATGTCCTGTTTTTGTCAGATTCTACAAAACTTGTCCATTAGTTTTTCATAATATTATTTTTAAAAAATCTGAATTGACTATATTGCAACGGCTATTTTGATGCATGCCTTTTACTTTGTCATTTGTCTGAACCCATTAACGCATTTCACTATACATGAATTTTACCGCTTTAGACCTAACCATCTTCATTGGATATTGCCTCCTAATCATTCTTATGGGTTACTTTGTCTCCCGTGAGAAAAAGGGCCATGTCAAGAATTCAAATGATTATTTTCTAGCCAGCAAAGCCTTACCCTGGTGGGCAGTAGGTGCGTCATTAATTGCTTCCAATATTTCGGCGGAGCAGTTTATAGGCATGTCAGGATCTGGTTTTGCCTTGGGTTTGGCCATTTCTACCTATGAGTGGATGGCCGCTGCGACACTAATTATCGTAGCGATTTTCTTCCTTCCGATCTATTTAAAAGAAGGCATTAGTACCATGCCACAGTTTCTGCTAAAAAGATACGACAGTCGGGTTAGGACTACCATGGCTATATTTTGGTTGCTGGTATACGTTTTTGTCAACCTTACCTCTGTCCTTTATTTGGGTGCGTTAAGCTTGAATACAATTCTTGGTGTTCCTCTAGGGTATGGTATAGCCGGACTGGCGGTATTTGCCATGTTATATTCCATTTATGGCGGATTGAAAGCTGTCGCTTGGACGGATGTCATACAAGTGTTTTTTCTTGTAGCCGGCGGATTGGCTACTACTTACCTAGCATTGTCATTGGTTGGAGATGGAGATGTTGTATCAGGGCTTCTATCGCTTATCCAAGAGGCTCCTAGCCATTTTCAGATGATCATCAAGGAAGGAGAAATGATGATTCCGGATGGGGCAGGTGGCACCCGTGATGCCTATTTGGATTTACCGGGAATCAGTGTATTAATAGGCGGGATGTGGGTAATAAACCTAAATTATTGGGGATTTAACCAATACATCACGCAGCGTGCGCTGGCTGCCAGGTCCTTGAATGAAGCACAAAAAGGCATGGTATTCGCCGGGTTCCTCAAATTGTTGATGCCGTTAATTGTTGTGATTCCGGGAATAGCGGCGTTTGTTATTGTACGGGATGGTATAGACACCTCATTTATCCAATCCATGACTGATCCTGTAGCAGGCGTCATTAAATCCGATCGTGCGTATCCCACACTTTTGCAGCTTCTGCCGTCTGGTCTGAAAGGCCTTGCTTTTGCCGCATTGACAGCAGCCATTGTATCCTCCCTGGCTTCTATGGCCAACAGTACTTCGACCATATTTACCTTGGATATCTACAAGAATTTCTTCGACACCAAGGCCTCGGAAGGGAAGCAGGTAAGGGTGGGCCGGATTACGGCCGTCGTGGCGTTTTTTGTTGCCGCCCTCGTAGCCCCTGCTTTGAGAGAGCTTGATCAGGCGTTTCAGTATATTCAGGAATACACCGGATTTATATCCCCGGGAGTATTTGCGATATTTATTTTCGGGTTTTTCTGGAAAAAGGCAACCTCCAATGCGGCATTGACAGCGGCAGCTTTAACCATCCCACTTTCTGTACTGTTTAAATTTATAACCCCAGGTCTGCCATTTATCGATCGGATGGGGGTGGTATTCCTGATTATTTCCGCGGTAATCATCGGAGTTAGCCTTTTTGAAGGCAAAGGAAAAGACCATCCAAAGGGCATCGAGATTACGCCGGAGTTATTCAAGACCAGTACGAAATTCAAAATAGGTGCCATTATCATTGTGGGGATAATCGCTGCGCTTTACATTCGGTTTTGGTAAAAGAATAGGTTATCGTTTATGAGAGAATTACTAATTGGATATGATATCGGCAGTTCGTCTGTCAAAACAACCCTTTTAAATGCCCAAACTGGGAAGGTGGTCAGTTCGGCAAGTTTACCTAAAGAGGAAATGACCATTCATTCTCCCCAAAAGAACTGGGCGGAGCAACATCCGGATACCTGGTGGCAGTATATTCAGGAAACGACCCAACTTGTTGTCAAAGATGCTGGTATACGTCCGGGCGAAGTCCTTGGAATCGGCATTTCGTACCAGATGCATGGGCTAGTGATGATTGATAAAAACAGGGAAGTGATACGTCCCGCCATTATTTGGTGCGACAGCCGTGCCGTAGATATAGGCAATAAGGCATTCCAAGATCTCGGAAGTACCTACTGCTTGGAAAACCTATTGAATTCTCCAGGAAATTTCACTGCATCAAAGCTCAAATGGGTGAAAGAGCACGAACCCGAAAACTATAAGCGGGTCTATAAAATCATGCTTCCTGGTGACTATATCGCCATGAAACTTACGGGGGAAATTCTTACCTCTGAAACAGGGCTTTCCGAAGGAATATTTTGGGATTTTCTGGCAAATGGAGTGTCGACTAAGCTGATGGACACCTACGGCTTGGACCTTTCGGTGTTGCCTGATGTGGTTCCTTCATTCAGCTATCAGGGGAAGCTGACAGCCGATGCCGCCTTGAAGCTCGGATTAGAAGCCGGTGTGCCCATTGCCTATCGCGCAGGCGACCAGCCAAACAACGCATTTTCACTCAATGTTCTCGAAGAAGGTGAGTTGGCTACGACCGCCGGAACCTCCGGAACTGTGTATGGTGTGAGCCTAAAGCCAGTATTTGATCCCGCATCGCGGGTAAATACGTTTGTCCATGTCAATCACCGCAAAAAAGATCCCCGGTATGGTGTACTGCTTTGTGTAAATGGTACAGGGATACTAAATAGCTGGATTAAAAAATTAATAGGGGGATCATCCATCAACTATGATGAGATGAACGCGCTTGCTGCCGAGGTTCCGATAGGGGCTGAGGGGTTAAACTTTATTCCATTTGGCAACGGCGCCGAACGGATTATGGAAAACAGACAGGTCGATGCGCATCTCTCGGGAATAAACCTGCTCAAACACGATAGAAGGCATGTACTTCGCGCAGGCCAAGAAGGCATTGTAAGTTCGCTCACCTTCGGCTTCAACATTATGAAGGGTATGGGGCTAAACCTAACTACCGTAAAGGCCGGACGCGCAAACATGTTTCTAAGCCCGCTCTTTCGTGAGGCCTTCGTAAACATGAACAATGTAGTGCTCGAACTCTATGACACTGACGGATCCCAAGGTGCGGCAAGAGGCGCGGGAATCGGGACTGGAAGGTACTCAAACAGCTCAGAGGCATTTGTTGGTCTGGAAAAATTGGCGGAAATTGCGCCTGAATCCAACCTGCGGGAAGCCTATGGTGACGTATACCAGCGATGGGAAGGTCATTTAACGACACTTACAACAGCAATTAATCAAACCAAAAAAGAAGAATCAAATGTCTAAAACCTATTTTCCGAACATCCAAAAAATTACTTTTGAAGGAAGAAAATCTACAAATCCGTTGGCGTTTAAATTTTATGATGAGAACCGTATAATTGCCGGAAAATCCATGAAAGACCATTTTCGGTTTGCCATTGCCTATTGGCATTCTTTCTGTGCGACCGGAAATGATCCGTTTGGTCCGGGCACCATGGTCAGGGAATGGGATAAGGCCTCAGATGCGGTGCAACGCGCTAAAGACAAAATGGATGCTGCATTTGAATTTATTGGGAAAATCGGCGCTCCTTTTTATTGTTTTCATGACATCGATCTTGTAGATGAAGGGGATTCCCTTTCGGAATACGAGAGAAGACTTGCTGCTATCGTTGAATATGCGAAGCAAAAGCAAGCAGACACCGGGATTAAGCTCCTATGGGGTACGGCAAACGTGTTTAGCAACCCGCGCTATATGAACGGTGCATCCACCAATCCGGACTTCAATGTAGTAGCCTATGCCGGCACCCAGATCAAAAATGCGATCGACGCGACCATCGCGCTGGGAGGTGAAAATTATGTGTTCTGGGGTGGAAGAGAAGGCTATATGTCCTTACTCAATACAGATATGAAGCGGGAGACCGAACATCTCGCTCAGTTCTTGACGATGGCCCGAGATTATGGAAGAAAGCAGGGATTCAAAGGCACCTTTTTGATAGAGCCCAAGCCAATGGAGCCAACCAAGCATCAATATGACTACGATGCGGCGACCGTGATTGGTTTTTTAAGACATTACGGGTTGGATAAGGATTTCAAGCTTAACTTGGAGGTAAACCACGCCACCTTGGCGGGACATACCTTTCAGCATGAACTACAAGTGGCTGTGGACGCAGGTTTGTTGGGAAGTATAGATGCGAATAGAGGTGACTATCAAAATGGATGGGATACCGACCAGTTTGCTATCAACTTGCAGGAATTGACAGAATCCATGTTGGTTCTTTTACAGGGAGATGGATTTACCACAGGCGGTGTTAATTTTGACGCAAAGATCAGAAGGAACTCTACAGATCTGGAAGACCTGTTCCTAGCACATGTAGGCAGTATGGATGCCTTTGCCAGAAGCTTGATTATTGCCAATGATATAATGGAAAAATCACCTTACAACGCAATGAGAAAGGCACGTTATGCGTCCTTTGATTCGGGTAAGGGGAAGGATTTTGAAACGGGTAAATTGACATTGGAAGATCTGAGAAGCCATGCCATGGAAACGGGCGAGCCAAAGCAGATCAGTGGTAAGCAAGAGATGTACGAAAACATGCTGAATCAATACATCTAATCCCTAAGGTCCTTCTTTGCTTTCCTTCTCCGATTATCAAGTCCAATAAAATGGTCTTAATACCGCAAAAAGTAATTCGTTCTTTTTGTTGAATTTTGGAATAAAAGCCTATCCAACTCGCGTGGGGTAGGCTTTTTAGTGTAGTCAATTTATAAATACGCTTAGTGAAAATAGTATCGTCGACGTCAGAGATCCGCGAATTGAAGAAAATCCACCTACATACGGACTTGGTTGTAGTGGGGGGTGGCATGGCCGGTGTATGTTGCGCCATTACTGCGGCAAGGGAAGGTATTAAGGTCGTCCTTGTACAGGACAGGCCTGTCTTGGGAGGAAATGCCTCCTCAGAAATCCGTCTTTGGATCCTGGGCGCTACCTCCAGTATGGGTAACAATAACCGCTGGGCCCGTGAAGGGGGTGTTATTGATGAGATCCTTTTAGAGAATATCTATAGAAATCCCGAAGGAAATGCGTTAATTCTAGACACGGTGTTGCTTGAAAAAGTACTAGCAGAACGAAATATCACCTTGTTGCTCAACACCGCTATTCATGATGTGGAAAAACGATCGGGTGATTGTATCGACGCTGTCATAGGATTTTGTAGTCAGAATAGTACGGTTTATAAAATCCACAGTGCGTTAGTTGTCGACGCCTCCGGTGACGGTATCGTTGGGCATCTTTCCGGAGCTGCCTATCGGATCGGTGCCGAATCCAAGGACGAATTCGATGAGGCATTTGCACCTGATAAGGAGTACGGTGAACTTCTCGGGCACTCGATCTACTTTCACAGCAAAAAAACGGACAAGCCTGTGCGTTTTATCCCACCTGCGTTTGCCAATACAGATATTGCCAATCTCCCTCGTTTCCGATCTTTCAACCTTCGTGATAGAGGCTGTCGATTATGGTGGGTGGAATACGGCGGCAGACTGGACACCATTCATGACAGTGAGACGATTAAGTTTGAACTATGGCGCATTATCTATGGCATATGGGACCATATCAAAAATTCTGGAGAATACCCTGAGACTGAAAACGACACCTTAGAGTGGGTAGGCATGATCCCGGGCAAAAGGGAGAGCCGTCGATTTGAAGGAGATTATATGTTGAGCCAGAAGGATGTGGTGGAACAACGGGAGCATTCCGATGTGGTTTCCTACGGTGGATGGGCACTTGACCTCCATCCCGCTGATGGAGTATGTGGCAAAAAACCCGGTTGCACGCAGTGGCATGCAAAGGGGATTTATCATATCCCATATCGAACGCTTTACAGTAGGAATTGCAACAACCTGTTCTTGGCAGGCCGGATTATCAGTGCCTCCCATGTTGCTTTTGGTTCTTCCCGCGTAATGGCCACCTGCGCCCACAACGCGCAGGCAGTAGCGATGGCGGCAGTCCTTTGCATCAAGTATCAAGAATTACCGAGAAATCTTTTGGCAGCTAAACGGATGAGCGAATTGCAGGATCGGCTTCAGGCGATCGGGCAGTACCTGCCTAATAGTGCTTGGAAGGACCATGATAATTTACTTAAGAAGGTTCATATTACCGCATCATCTACCTTTGATCTTGGACAGCTTCCCGCTGATGGCAGTTGGAAAAAGCTGGACTTTGGACTTGCCCAGCTACTTCCAGTTGGCGAGGGAGCTGTACCTGCGATAACGATTCGGGTAAGGTCGCTCATACCAACCACCTTGCGCCTCCAACTTCAAACCTCCCAACGACAGGGTAACTTTACACCTGATTGCATGTTGGCTGAGGAGGAGGTGGAAATCATTGCTGGCGTACAGGAAGTCTGTATGTCGTTTAATGTGAGGCTGGATAAGACTTCTTATTTATTCTACACAATTGCCGCAAACGCGCATGTAGAAGTAGCTTGTTCCGCTGTAAGGCTTCCGGGTGTTATGCCAGTATTTAGTAAATTCAACAGGGATGTAGCAGTCAGTGCGAAGCAAGACCCTCCCGAAGGGATCGGAATCGATGCCTTTGAATTTTGGCTGCCTGAAAGACGGCCAGGTGGTCAAAATTTAGCCTTTCAAAGCGATGGTCCTATCGGGGGGTATTCGACAGACTTTTTGATAAATGGATTCTTTCGCCCTACTACACAGTCGAATGCCTGGGTAGCTGCGCTTGACGATCCAAACCCTGCTTTGATGATGACCTGGGAGAACCCGCAGTTCATTAAATATATTGTCTTGTGGTTTGATACCGACGCAGACCATCCCCTAGAGTCCACGTTAAGGGGGCATGAAGAAAACGTGATGCCCGGGTGTGTCCGGTCCTATAGGATACTGGACGATGCCGGCAGACTTGTCTATGAATGTGTTGAAAACCACCAAACCAGAAATAGCATTGCCCTTGAGGCAGTTTTGGAAACGAAGATGTTGCGGATCGAATTGCATCATCCACAAAAGTCTACTCCTGCCGCATTGTTTGGAATAGGTGTCTATTCTTAAGTAGGCGAGGAGTCATAATAGAATAGCTTTGGCTCTAGGTGCTCTCCCGGACGGTCAATGTGGGTGAAATCATACGTTCCACTGTTTGAACGGTTTCGTCATCGGACTCGACGCCATCTAGGATGATTTGTGCCGCCATTTGCCCCATCTCGAACGACGGCTGTGACATCGTGGATATGGAGGGTGTAATAAAACGCCCTGTAATGTCATTTCCAAAACCGGCAATGGCCAGCTCTTCTGGAACTTTTATCCCCTTTTTTAGTGCCCGATGCAGTGCGCCGATCGCTAAGATATCTGCAAAGCAAAATACGGCATCCGGTTTTGGATTCTGCTTCCAAAGCGTTTCCAATGCCTCACCCGCCAGTTCAAAAGTGAAATCATCCAAGGACATGACCAGTTTTTCGCAAACTTGCCTATTTGCCTTTTCAAGTGCCAATCGAAATCCTTCATATCGATCGCGACAAACCCCCAATGCCATCGGGCCACCGATAAAGGCAATGTTTTTTTTCCCTCTTTCTATCAGGTGATTTGTCATTTCTCTGGCTCCGCTGATGTCATCTGTTTTAATCATGGAGGTTTGGAGGGCATCACAGGTTCGCTCGAAGAGTACCACCGGGATTTCCCGGTCCAAAATATGCTGTATATGGTCAAAGGTGTGGGTTTCCTTTGAAAAGGCGATAATGATTCCATCAACCCGGCTGTTGGCCAAGGTTTCTACTATAGCCGCTTCCTTTTCATATGATTCCCCTGATTGAAAAATCATTACCTTATACCCTTTTTCATAGGCTACGTTTTCGATTCCGGCGATAGAGTTGGACCAAAAATAGCGGTTAATGGTTGGAACAACCACACCGATGACCTTTGATTTCCTGCTGCTAAGGCTACTTGCAAGAAGGTTTGGATGGTAATCCATTTCTTTGGCCATTTGGAGTACAGCCAACTTTGTTTCCTTTTTGATTTCCGGGGAGTTTCTCATAGCCCGGGAGACTGTAGCGACCGAAATATTCAATTTCTCGGCGATATCTTTAATTGTTATGGGTCTTTTCAAGTGTGTTTTTAAGGCTTAACTGTATTTTCTGTAGTATCTTTTGCAAATTAACACATTTGTTCACACGATAAGCACGTTTGGATCTCCGCTTTCAATGGTGAAGAGTTTGACCTGCTAGCCTAAAGACCAAAATAACTATATTTTTTTAAAGATTTTTGAAATGTAAACGTTTCCGGTAACGGTTACGATATAAAAAGGCGAAATGTTTTATTGAAATGATTTTTTGTGTTGTGGAATAAAAGTAATTTGGAATTAAATTTCATCTTTATTACCGTTGTAAATTTGAATAGGGTGGCGTGCTTTCAATTTCTTTGGCTAGCTAGGTGCGCTTAGCAATTGAAAAAACTGCCAAAATGAGGAATAGTATGGACGAATACTTACTTAAAGGGAAACCGCGTGCTTGTATAGATATAGATAGTTTCCGTATGGGTATCATCTATTACCGGGTCATTTGTATAGTATTTTGCATCATCACCCTAGTATCATGTGGGGTTGAAAAGCCTGCTGATGTGGTAATTGCAGAACGCTCTATACCCGCTGAAATCGATTATAATATCCATGTAAAGCCGATTTTGTCAGATCGCTGTTTTTCCTGTCATGGTCCCGATGCCAATACAAGAGAAGCTGGTTTACGACTCGATAATGCTGAAGGAGCCTATGGACCTTTAGCTGAAAATAGACATGAAGTAGCTATATCACCGGGAAATCTGCATATAAGTAATGTATATGAAAGGTTGGTTTCAGAAAATCCGGAACAACAAATGCCCCCTCCTCAATCTAACCTGACCCTTTCGTCAACGGAAAAGGCTATCCTTATTAGATGGATAGAACAAGGAGCGAAATATAAGCCACATTGGGCATATATCAAGCCGGAAAAAGGAATGCTACCCCCGGTCTCCGATACCTCTTGGCCCACTAATGAGATTGACTTCTTTGTCATGGCTAAATTAGATCAAATCGGTTTAACTCCCAGTTATCCAGCTGATAAAGAACGGTTAATTAGAAGAGTTAGCCTTGATTTAACAGGCTTGCCGCCTGATTTGGATCTTGTGGATCGCTTTCTAACGGATACCTCCTCGAATGCCTATGAAAAAGTGGTGGATCATTTATTGTCCACGGTTGCTTATGCAGAGAGGATGGCGTTGGATTGGTTAGATGTCGCACGGTTTGCAGATTCGAATGGATTGCATGCAGATGGATATAGGATGATGTGGCCATGGAGAGATTGGGTTATTGAGGCTTTTAAGGAGAACATGCCCTATGATCGTTTTATCGAATGGCAGGTGGCTGGTGATTTGATGCCTAACCCCTCCAAAAAGCAAATTTTGGCAACTGCCTTTAACCGTAATAACCAGACAAATTCTGAAGCAGGCATAATCGACGAGGAATACCGATTGGAAAATGTACTTGATCGATCTGAGACCATAGGCAAGGCTTTTTTGGGATTGACGTTAGATTGTGCCAGGTGCCATGACCATAAATTCGATCCCCTTTCCCAAAAGGACTATTATAGCATGGCAGCTTTCTTCAACAATATGGATGAGTTGGGTATGACGGGAAATGACGGGAATTCGGGGCCATTATTGTTGTATTTGGAAGATGATGAGGAAAGGGATCTAGAGAGGTTAAAGGCTAAAATTCGCGCATTGGAACAAGAAAAGACCAAGGTGCAACAAAATTTTATGCAACAAGTGGACAAGGGGAGCTTAGTTCCACAATGGTTACCTGAAAAGACGCTAAAAATGGGGTTGATGGCCCATATTGATTTAGATGAATACGGAGATGGCAGTACCCTGGATAAATCTGGAAAGATTTCAGCGAAGGTTAAAGGCAGTCCGGAAATTATACCTTCTCCTACTGGTAAGGGTATGCGTTTTAAGAATGAATTGGACTTTTTGGAAATTCCGGGACAGGGACTGTTTGAAATGACGTCTGCGTTTTCTTTTTCGTTCTGGGCTAGGCCGGAAAGTAGGGAATCCTATCGGTCTCTTTTAGCTAATTCCGGAAATAAAAACAATTTCTTCAGGGGATATGAGGTTTTTCTGGATAGTACCAATAGGGTACAGGTGAGGATCATTAATGCTTTACCAGATAATTGTATCCATATAATCACTAAGGATCCAATTAAAATGGAAGATTGGACCCATATTGCCCTTACCTACAATGGTTCTGCGGCTGCTTCCGGAACACAACTATATATCAATGGAAAACCCTTTCCCATAATTGTTTTAGTGGACAACCTCTATAAAAGTATTTTACCAGTCAATGATAGCAGGGGCGTGCCGACTAACAGGCCATTAAGGCTGGCCAGAAGCTATAGGGCCTTCGGTGGGGATAATGGTATTTATACGGGAGGCTTGGATGAACTCTACCTTTATGACAGGGTACTGACAGCACTTGAAGTTGCAGAACTGCATCGTCATGGTACTTCTACCCAAATCAAAGAATATGAACTTTCTGATATAAAGCAACACCTCGACTATCACACAAATAAGGAAGCCCGGAATAAGAACGAATCCCTGAAAGGATTAAGACAGGAGCAGCTAAAAATGCTCGAAGACAAGAAGGAAGTAATGGTCATGAAGGAAAGAGATCGTCTTCGGAAAACCTATATTTTGGATAGGGGAGAATACAATTTGCCTCTTGAAGAAGTGCAGGCCGATGTTCCGTCAATTTTACTTTCTTTACAGAAAGAATGGCCCAAGAACAGATTGGGATTGGCAAAATGGCTTACCCATCCCGATCATCCGCTGGTAAGTAGGGTGACGGTAAACCGATATTGGAATCAATTTTTCGGTAGGGGAATAGTCCCTACGGTTGGGGATTTTGGAAGTCAGGGGGAGTTGCCCTCTCATCCTTTACTCTTGGATTGGTTAGCCGTAGATTTTATCGAATCAGGTTGGGATGTTAAAGCGTTGGTGAAGAAAATGGTAACCTCTGCCACGTACAAGCAGCAGTCTTTGGCGACCAAAGAATTGATGGAGATGGATCCGGACAATGTTTATTTAGCGAGGGGTCCAAGACATAGGCTTATAGGGGAATTTATCCGCGACAGTTATTTACATGCCAGTGGTCTTTTGGTGGAAGAGGTTGGCGGGCCAAGTGTGAAACCTTATCAACCGGAAGGATTGTGGGAAGAAAAAGGAGAATTTTCCAATTTTTTACGCACCTACGATCCCGATGAGGGAAAAGATCTGTATCGTAGAAGCATGTACACCTTTATCAGGAGGACATCTCCGGCGCCAGCGATGACCACATTTGATGTGCCGGGAAGAGAGGATTGTATGGTTCAGCGACAAGAAACCAATACTCCGCTACAACCCTTGGTTTTGATGAATGACCCGCAAATCATAGAGGCTTCCCGCGTCCTTGCCGAAAAAATGCAGAAAGAAGGAGGCATTCAGTTGGAAGATCAATTGGTATATGGATTTAGACGGGTCACCGGAAGAAAGCCAACCGAAATGGAAGTGCAGATTTTCAAGGAAATGTTTTCGGAGGAATTGCTTCGGTTCCGTGAAAATAAAAGTGACATTGAGGCTTTGGTACAGGTAGGTGCGTCAAAGGTAGATCAAGGCTTGCCTTTGGACAAAACAGCAGCCCTTACCATGGTCGCCAATTTAATGTTTAATCATTTCGATTTTTATACCAAACAATAAAGGTTATGTCAGCATTGTGTTCACATGTGAACCACTATTCCAGAAGGGAATTTCTAACCAAAGCAGGGTTTGGAATTGGAGGGATGGCTTTAGCCAGTTTGACCAATCCCTTTTCTTCCCATGCGAATACAAATCCGGCAAATGGGATTTTACGCGGTACCCACTTTCCTCCAAAGGCCAAACGGGTCATTTATTTATTCCAAAGCGGGGGTCCTTCCCAGTTTGAATTGTTCGATTATAAACCAGAACTGATTAAGCGTACGGGGGAACAACTTCCGGATTCGGTTAGGCAGGGGCAACGACTGACAGGGATGTCGGCAGGGCAAAAATCCCTACCTATGATTGGTTCACGATTTGATTTTGAAAGGCGAGGTAAATCAGGGTTGTACGTCAGCGAGCTTTTACCCCACATTGGCTCCATAGCTGATGAAATCTGTGTTATTAAATCCATGCATACAGAGGCCATCAACCATGATCCGGCCATTACGTTTTTCCAAACGGGTTCCCAACAGGCAGGAAGGCCATCTATAGGTTCATGGGTAAGCTATGGCTTGGGAAGTGAAAATGAAAATTTACCCGCATTTTGCGTATTAGTTTCCACCGGAAGGTCAGGGGCGCAACCTGTTTATGGTAGGCTATGGGGGAATGGGTTTTTGCCTTCGCAGCATCAGGGCGTACAGTTCCGGTCGGGAAAGGACCCGGTACTCTATTTAAATGATCCCCCCGGTGTCGGAAGCGCAGACCGATCCAAGTATATAGATCATTTAAAAGCACTTTATGCGCATACTTTTGATTCCAATCCCGACGAGGAAATCAATTCTAAAATAGCCCAGTATGAAATGGCCTACAGGATGCAAACTTCGGTACCGGAGACGATGGATATCTCTGGAGAACCGGACCATATACTGGAGATGTATGGGCCTGATGTGCATATCCCGGGTACCTATGCGGCCAACTGCCTTTTGGCAAGAAGATTGGCGGAGAAAAATGTAACATTCATCCAATTGTACCATAAGGGATGGGATCAGCATGGTAATCTCCCGAATGACATCCAGAAAATGGCCAAAGGAACGGATCAACCCACTGCAGCACTGATTCGGGATTTGAAACAGCGTGGACTCTTGGAGGATACCTTGGTCATTTGGGGAGGTGAATTTGGGAGAACCAGTTATTCGCAGGGCCAAATCACCAAAACAACGTACGGACGAGATCATCATCCGAAATGTTTCTCCATGTGGATGGCTGGAGCCGGGGTGAAAAAGGGATTTTCGTACGGGCAAACGGATGACCTGGGTTATAATATCGTCGAGAATCCAATGCATGTACATGATTTTCAGGCTACCCTTATGCACCTGATGGGAGTGGACCATGAACGGTTAAATTTTAAGCATCAGGGTAGAAGGTATCGCCTGACCGATGTTCATGGTACGGTAGTAAAAGACCTGTTAACTTGAAAAAACAACAGGCCGTCTATTTCATGAAGCTTGGGGGCTTCAATAATAATAAGCAAGTTTTTCACCTGTCTCTGGAGAATCCAAATTGAATAATTTTGGCTGAATTCTCTTTTTTTTCTGCTACTGTGCTGACATAGTCAAAGCCAACATTATCTGAAAAATAGTACTTATACCATATATTTAAATTATATTTTAAATATATAGGTACGTAAAGTTTCAAAAAAATAAAAATATATTTTAATAAATTCTTTTTAAATAAAATAAATAGCTAGATTGATGCTTAGTTGTAAGGGGTTTATCCGGTAATACCTGCCGCCAAGTTTTATTTACCGATTTGGTGACCAAACCAACCCAACAAACCATACACAAAATGTTTTGCCTTTAAACTGAAAAAAGAAATAGTATCAACTGTTCAAAGAAATAATTTATACTAAAGAGAAAATCTTATGACCAAAGCAGAACTAAACAATCCTGATTTTTCATCTATAATTGCCGAACCTGTCTGGGACAATGAAGTCCAATATTTCTTTGATGCTCAAGATCTTAGCTGCATGAATTGGGCTCTTGATCTGGGAGACTATACTCAGGTAAGTAATTTGAGCGCAAAAATCTATTATTACGTCTATTACCAAATCATGCCTAAGGATAAGGCCAAATGGAACCAAAACAAGCTTTTCTCTTTTCGAAATTGGCTTACCCATGGCTGTCCCAAAGATCAAACAGCTTTAGAGGCATTCAAAAATAAACAAGCTTCTATTGCCGAAGATTCAAGCCTAAGACAGAGGAAAAATATTAATGATATTCAGGGGCTTGAAAAGGAAAACCTTATCAAAGCATTTCAGGGCCTTATGGATCTGGACAACAATGATCCGAATAGTTTTTACCAATTAGGAGGAATCCATTGGTATCCAGGTCCAACCTATTGTGAACATCATATTCATCCATTTTTAGCTTGGCATCGGGCATATATTCTTCAATTTGAAAATGCATTACGCACTATTCCCGGATGTGAGGATGTGACCCTCCCTTATTGGGACATCTCCGATGATCGATATCCGGAGATCTTTTCAGAAGGGCCATTCGCTACATACAAAGTTCCTCAGGAATTTCTGAGTCAGTACCCTGAACAGGCTGGTACCGGAGATCAACCATTTACACCAGATGGTAGCATTAAGAGAAATGATGCAGCCACTTACAATGCTGAAAAATGGAAATATCTCAGAGATGCCACCCATGATCCCACCAATACTGATAAAGTTTACCTAGATAAAATTATTCAACTGCCCTCATGGAATGCATTTAATGGATTGGATAAAAATGGGAATTTTGTTTCTGGTTCAGAAACATTGATGCATGCCCATGATATGATTCATAATGCGAACGGACTTACTACTGCCAGTCAGGATGTGACTGGATTTGAACCCGTTTTTTGGTTATTCCATGCAAATTGGGATCGTTTGATGTGGCAATGGCAAAAATTAAACCACACGACCAACGTTGAGGATTTTAAGAAAAATGTTCAGGCTGCGGGCGATAGTACCGATTGGATCGATGGAGTTGGATTAAATATTATTGACCCTTTTACCAAAACATTAGGACTAACTGTGGATCAGACAATCGATCTAAATAAAATGGGGGTCAATTACATAGAGCTGCCTCTTCCACTTACAATGCCTGAAAATTTTTCAGCCACCGAAATTTCCTTAAGTCGTACTGCCAATAAAGGCCAATCCAATAAAAGTGAATTCACACTAAACAATGCCTCTCACGTGTCCCTCAGAGTTAAAAATGTGAATCGTTTAAAAATACCAGGTGCTTTTACAGTTTCCGTGTATCTAGGTGGAGAATTGCTACAGACGAGATTCTTCTTCCAAGCAACAAAACCAGGAAATTGTACAAATTGCGTAAAACAAGCACTTGTCAGCTTTGATTTTGAATTTGAAAACGAAAGACTACAAAAAGCAGACGGAAAAGTGAAGGTGGAGATACAACTTTCACGTGCGGACAATGAAGGTAACCGGCCTGTGATTCCTTTTAGGGAAATAGGCAATCCTACTATCAGTATTCGCCTCATACACTAGATGGATACTATCAAGTGTGGTAAAGAAATGAGCAATTAGCTCAAAGAAAAAGCTGCTTGACGATTATTCCGAAGAAAAACAATTTAAGAATTTTCCATTTTGGAATCGTAGAATAAAGCAATATTATAAAACGAATATTATTTAAATAACTAGCAATTATGGAACTATCAATTTTTTCTGTACGAGTATCACTTCTATTTACAACTAAACTGGCCCTCTTTTATTTCGTATTTCCGGGAATGATGCTCTTCTCCTGTGGAGAGGGAGGAAGCCATGATGTAAATCCACCACCTGTTGCATTTTCACCTAATATCCCGGTGGATGTAGACCCTGTATTACAGGAAAAGCTAAAAAAAGAAGGAGATATTTACGCCTTAAATGAAAGCTTTAATCGCTACAGCTGGCAAGCATTTATGGCGATTCAATGGCCGGTAGCTAAAGATGGTACGCCGAAAGCTAACTTTACAGATGCTGGAGAACCAGCCTGGTTAGGATGGAAAGAGGCCTTTCAGGTATATCGGGAAGATGGACAAAAACCAGCTCCCTGGGGAGCTCCCAGAACAGACGTTGGACTAAAAATTCCTAAAGAGGCTTTAGCTGATACCGGTGCCAGAATTGTACTATCGTCTAACACACCAACACATCCCGGCAACTTTAGCAATATCGCCGATGAAACTGATCAAGCTTTTGCTGGGAAGTTGTACGATCAAAACGGCAACGTGGTAGTATACGAGGTACTTATGAATCAGATTGAATTTGATTATGTAGTAGAGAATCAATTGTACAACATAAATGGTCAGTTAAATTTCACAAGTACAGGCGCTATTGCGGATTTTCCTGCAGGAGATTACAATGCTGGATATTTAGGAGCAGTAGAAATTAAATTTGCATGGAAGATTCTAGAAGATACAGACATTAAATCTCGCTACTACCAAGACGAAGGGTATGTATATAATGATGCCGGCGATTTAGTTAAAAAAGATATTGGGTTAATTGGAATGCACATAAGCCAAAAAACCCCGACCGCAAAGCAGTGGGTTTGGTCCACTTTTGAGCACGTAGATAACCTGGATCAGAATGTTGTTGAAGTCAACGGTAAGCGGGAGTTAATTCACCCAACCCTGCGTGATCCGAATTGCGAAATTTGCCCGGTAAACTACGATGTGTCTAACGGGACAACCTTTAAGTTTATGGAAGGCCCACAAGGAAATTATTGGCAATTAACAGGCAAGAATCAGCAAAAGCAAGATAGCATTTACCCAGATCAGTATTGGGCATCGGAAAAAGTAATGAAAACGCAGGCTTTTAGAATGGTAGACATTCCAGTGCGTGTAAAAAACATTAACGAACAAATGCAAGCCTATTTTGCACAAGAAGGCAGCATTTGGCAGTATTATATGCTAGTGGACACACAGTATCCGTTAAACCAAAACGCGCTACCCGGACCTAATGGCAAAGACGACAATACGGTTCCGGAGTCTGTAATAAACAAGCCGGGTGGTGATCCAAATATTGCTTTGCTTACTAATATGACTATGGAAACATTTTTTCAAGTAGGAAACCAAAGCGCATCCAATTTAATAGAAGGAAATCCAAAAAACGCTATAACCATTTATGGAACCGAAAGCTGTATGGGTTGTCATTCAAGTGCCGGGATCTATACAATTATAAATGGGGAAGTCAGTAAAAACGGACCGCAACTCTCTGGAGATTTTAGCTGGCTTTTAGGCAAAGCTAAGTACAACGATTCAATTCCGCGGCCAAAAGCTTTAACTGATAAATAATCCGGGGGTAGATTTTGGCCTATCCCTACGTTGCAAAAATACTCACTTGGCCAAGGCTATGCTCTTTGGATCTAGTTCAAAATCTATTGCCACCTTATTCGTCATTAAAACATTAACCAGACACTGGCACCGCTGTGGTAATACGAAAATAGCATCGAAGTGACTGATTTTATCCGCCGCGGCAGATCACCTCGTAATAGAAGGGTTATTGCATTTTTCGGGTTGATTAATAGATCATCGATTCCATTGTATTAATCGCGTCTGAAAACGTTACCGGAAATGTTATCAGTATAATATTTCTTTTAAATACTAAAGTTCAATATTATATATTATTAAAATCGATAAATTTGTTTTCAACTAGTTGATAAAATAGAAAATCGTCCCTTACGCTTATGAACTGCATTTCAAAAATCTGTATTGTCTTAAGTATATGTTTGTCGTGTAGCTGTAACAGCGAAGAGGTAGACCGGGTTTTTGTAGAAAATAAACATCTCGTCATCCAACGAAATGGGATGACCTATCAATTTAAACCCAACTTCTCAATTATATATAGCGAAGAAGACCCCGAGATGGCGATGAGGCCTGCCGGAATAGCGGGTGTGCCTTACAACATAGTCACATGGACGGCCTATCAGGGAAAGGATTCGGATTTGGATGAGGTGAAAAGAAATGAAAGTTCCGTAGGAGATGGCTTCGATGACGCTATTCTAGAAGGCGAGGCTGCCGAAAGAAGCTCAAACCCCTATAATGCGGGAAAGGTCATTTCCATCAGCGCATCGGATATGGAAATGAAAGGAGGTTCCATCCACCTTACTTTTGATGATCATGAGTGGTTTCAATTCTCAGCCGAAGTCTCCGACTTGGGGGAAAGGAATCCCTCCATTACGTTTAGAATCTCACCCAAAATAGATGGCTTTTTCTCCGTGGGATATACCGGTGCTCCCGAACATTCGCTTTCCGAAGTAACAGAGATATGGCAACCACTGATTTGGCAGGAAAAGCGATTTCCAGAGACTCCTATAATGACCTTAGCTTTCCGCTGCCCCATTCCGACGGCGTTGGTGCATGATGGTACGCATTCCCTTGGGGTGATGGCTGCATCGGAGGAGTTTCCTTTTGATCCGTTGCCTTTAGCTACAAACAGCCGATTTGGGGTTATGGTCAGGAGTGAGGAAGGAAAAGCCCAGCCTCAGTTATTTGCTCCGGTGCCTGGAGGAGAAGGGTCCCACATGAAAACTGGGGAGACCTTTCAATTTAAATCCTATTTGGTGATTGAACCCGGAAAAATCCACGAAGCCTATGAAACCATTTCGAGGAATGACTTCGGCTTTAAAAATTACAGGAAAAATGAGACGGTATCACTGAACCGGACATTTGAAAATATGGTGGATTATTCCCTGTCGGATTATGCTTGGTTTGTTGATTCATTAAAGGGCTTTGCCTATTCCACAGATGTGCCAGGAGCCGTGAAGAATGTTTCCAGTTTGAATCCCCTTGAATTGGCCATCGTAATGGATGACTCGGTGATGTTTGAACAAAGGGCGTATCCCACGCTGGAGTACATGTTGTCCAGAGAGAAATTTCTTTTTTCCCTTGATCCCGAACAAAAAATCCAGCATCCCTCCAGAAGCATGACTGGCCCTATAGCTCCTGTTTCCGAACTTTCTTCTTTGTATACCATTCTCGGCGAATCTAATGAGTTTTTTCGGGAATTGGCTAAGAAAGAATTTGCGGGGAGCCGAATCCGGAACTTGGATGTAGCTGAAAAGGGAGATTCCTGGGTGAATGCCATGCATATTTACAAAGCCACCAAAGATGAGAAATTCCTTGAGCTGGCCATTTCCGGTGCGGACGAATACCTTCGGAAAAGAGTCGAAACCAAACAGACGGATTTTGCTGACCCTTACTCCCCGGGATCATTTTTCTGGAATACGTTTACCCACAGATGGGTGGATTTGACCGAGTTGTATGAAATCACGAAAAACGAAAAATACCTAGATGCAGCCCAAGATGGCGCTAGGCGATATACCATGTTTACCTGGATGTCACCTGAAATACCGGATATGCAAATTTTGGTAAACGAGGGCGGTAAAGCTCCGCTTTACTGGTACCTGAAATCAAAAGGCCATGAGCTGATGTATTTTCCGGAAGAAGAAGTTGAAGCTTGGAGGCTATCCGAAATCGGGCTGACTCCTGAATCTTCAGGTACCAGTCAAGGTCACCGGGCTATTTTTATGGCCAATTATGCTCCGTGGATGTTGCGCTTAGGGTATTACGCAGATGATGTGTTTTTAAAGGAAGTAGCCAAATCGGCAATTATAGGCCGATATCAAAATTTTCCCGGCTACCATATCAACACAGCGCGTACAACGGCTTATGAAAAACCTGATTACCCCTTGCGGGAACATAAAGCATTAAGCGTAAATTCCTTCCACTATAACCATATCCTGCCCATGGCCAGCATGTTGTTGGATTATTTGGTTACAGATGCCTATGTTCGGTCGGATGGAAGGATCGATTTTCCGTCGGAGTATATCGAGGGATATGCCTATTTGCAAAATAAATTTTATGGCAGTCAACCCGGAAAATTTTATGGCGAAGATGGCGTACAGTTGTGGATGCCAAAGAATCTGTTGACAGTTTCCCATCCTGAATTGAACTATGTATCGGGATATAATGAAACCGGACTTTTTTTGGCTTTTACGAACCAATCGGAAGAGGCTGTGAAAGCCACAGTCGATATCAGTCCTGAATGGACCACTGGCTCTATTGGAGAAATAAAGGTCCTTTCAGACGAAGGAAATGCCTCTACAATAAATACCACTTCTTTTGAGGTAGAGGTGGCTGGCAATGGTATCACAGCGATACAGTTGGGAGGACTTTTGCCAAAGGTTGGATTTCAACAGCGACTTTTGTCCAAAAGCACAACTCCCTACAGCAGCCTTCAAGAAATTGACTTTGGTCAAGCACGGGCCATGGTGATCAATCTGGGGGAATATGACCGGAGGGGTTACATTTACCTTCAGGAGGATGATTCCCGTTTTTCCAGTGTTACATTGTTTTATGAGGATAAGGACGGCAAAGTCACCCTAATCATGGATGAACATTATCCCTTTGAATTTACAATTCCTCTAAAAGGAATGGAAGAGGGCATTTCATTTTGGTTTTCGGCTAAAAACCAACAAGGTGGTATAGAGACGAGTGAGAAATACCGCCTTTGAGCAGGTATTTACACCTAGCCTCCGCCTGAGATGATCAAAATTGCGGACTTTTGTTTACAAGGAGGATTTTTAGTAAGCCATTGCAAATGGCTTAGAGTGGTTTTCCACTTCAAGGGAAATTTTAATAAAAAAGGGATGTAGAAGATTCTACTCCAAGTTTGGAGCCACAATGGTCATATTTGATTTGCGTTTTTAAAAATAGTAATATATTCACTAAATTAGTGGTATGGAAGATTCACTTGATTTACATAAGACAATCATAAATAGCTTGCATGGCTTGCCTGATTCAAGCCTCCGAGAAATTGCGGAGTACATCTTTTTTATAAGACAAAAAGCATTAAGCCCAATTCAATTTCAGCAGCAGTTTGAAGAAATGCTGCTCGTTGAAGAAATGGAGTCGCTTGAAGTTAATGAGATTAGACATCTAGAAGAAGAATTCAAAGACTACAAAAACCTATACCCTAAAGAATAAGCATGGAAGAGCTTATTTCAGATACGATGTCATTGATTCTGTATTTAGAACGCAGGAAGATGCCCGAAAAGGCGAAAAGCTTATTCCAGAAAGCTGATATTGACGAAGTTCGGATTCTTATCCCTTCAATGGTAATGGCAGAAATCGGCTATCTATCAGAGAAAGGTAGGATCGAGCTTTCTTTGGATAGCGTCGAGAAGTATATTCTATCTAAGAATAACTATTCTGTTTATCCCCAGACATTGGATGTTATCAAGGCTTCTTTTCAAATCAAAGACATTCCTGAATTGCATGACAGACTGATAGCAGGTACAGCAAAACTATTAGGCGTAAAAGTGATTACCAATGACCCAAAAATAGAGGCATAAGAATCAGTCGAAACTGTTTGGTGTTAGATTAAAAGAAAGGAGTAACCCAAATCGTCCTGTTCTAGAAATGGTGGGTGAAATAAATATGTAAGTTCTAAATATACTCTCCGAATTAAAAGCGTTGAGTAGTTCTGTTTTCCGCCCTCCAATTGCTTACCTTTCTCGCAGGCCTATTTTTGAGTATCAAAATCCCCCTAAAAAAAAATGAAGCTACACATCTACCTACTCTTGCTATCAGGCATACTTGTTTCTGCTTGTAGTTCTCCAAAAAACAATCCGGGCGAATCTGTAACACAAGCAACTGCGGCAGAAATCACCCATTCATTTTTTATCGCAGGTCCCGACTTTACGGGAATTTTGGGCGAGTCAGGAGAAATCCTTTGGGATGCTGAACGTCCAGGTGCTAGAGATGGGTATGTGTTGGATAATGGACATGTATTGATATGTTGGTCAGAAGAAGTACTTGAGTTTGACACGGATAAAAAAGTCGTATTTCGATATGAAAAGTCAGCGTTAAACAAAGAATTAGGGACAACGGTTCGTCTGGATAATGGAAACACCCTCATTACGGAATTAGGAGATAGGCCTCGAATAGTGGAGATAAATCAAGCGGGAGAGATAGTTGTTGAGGTTCCTTTGCAACCTGAAACCGACAATGCACATATGCAAACCCGCATGGCACGAAAATTAGCCAATGGAAACTATCTTGTTCCCCACTTATTGGCGTTTGCGGTTAAAGAATATAGCCCTTCAGGCGATGTATTACAGACTTTCCATACAGATTTACCCGAATTAGGTGGTCGAGAAGCTAAAAACTGGCCATTTACAGCGATTCGTCTTGCGAACGGCAATACGCTGATCAATTTAACGAATGGGAATAAAACAGTTGAGGTGGATGCTGCTGGAACGGTAGTTTGGAAAGTAAGCAATGAAGATTTTGCAGAACCCGTTTTTCAGGATCCTTGTGGTGCACAGCGTTTACCCAATGGAAATACGGTGATTGCAAGCTATGGAGCGAAAGAGGGAATTAAACTTTTTGAGATAACACCTGAAAAAGAGCTAGTCTGGAAGTACGAAGGGGTGTACAGAGTCCATCATTTTCAGGTATTAACAACGAATGGAGAAGCTCTGAAAGGAACTCCTTTGAAATAAGAGGCTGAGAAGTTCCCTACAGATGGTTAACAAACAGCTAAGTTATAGAAGCCGACCTAATACGCATGTGTAGATCATTAGTATTATAAGCTAATACTCCCTATTTTCGATTATGCTGGCTGTTTTTCCTCAGTTTTTGCTTTCGCATCAGGCTCCAAATAGCTTTCCAAAAACTCTTTTTTGGCGTCAGTGTACTGCGAAACACCACCAATCTTATACAATCCGTAAATATAAATCCAAGCCAAATCCAATTGGTAAGGCAAAAAACCAGCCCTTGCACTATTCGGGTATAGGTGGTGGTTGTTGTGCCATTCGCCTGAGAACCAGCCGGGCCTGGTTTGGTTAATGGATAAATTGCTCCGGTCAAAATCTACCCCTTCTACATGTTTTTCTTGACCTCCGCCATGTCCCGTATAGTTGAAGGCGCGAACCAGTATAAACCATAAAATAGCAGCGGAAAAAAGCGCACAGGCAAGTGAATGGCCGCCAATAAAAAAGAACGTGGCATACCAAAAAGACCAGTTTAGGATTCTGACAATCACCTCATCGAGTGGATTACTCACAGTGCCCCATTTTTCGTACTGTTCGTAGGTATTGATTTTTACGCCTGTATGCCTGAGGTAATTGGAAACCATTTTGTATTCCTTTTCATCCAAGTCCCTCGTGATTCCTTGATGGTTTACATCTGCGAGCATGCAATATAAGAGTCCGGCCTTGGCATTGTATGGATCTCCAGGTTCATCGGAAAGGGCATGATGAACATGGTGTGAAATGGCATAGGTTTCTTCCGGGATGGTTCTTACCACCAAATTGCGCGAAATGAAACGCCAGATTGGATGACTGAATTTATATGCCTTGTGTGTACAGAAGCGATGAAACCAAATGGTGCCATGAGTACTCATGATTATCATGCTATAAACAACGATCAAAGGAATGAACCATGGATTGAAGAACTTAAACAAGAATAGGGAAAGGAAAGGAACGAGACAAAAAACTGTAGCCCAACTAACGAAGGATATCCAATTTTTTTTTGACTTAAAAATGTTTACCCGAGAGAAGGCTTCCCTAAATAATTCTGTTTTTGAAGGTATTACAAGTCTGCCATTCTTTTCCCATCCATAAGATGGCGGTTGCAGCACTCTGTTTATAAATGTCATATGCGATATTTTGATTTTGGATTAAGGAGACTAAACCGGAAAAACAATTTACAAAACGTACTAATATTTGGGTAGGCTTCACTTTCGGTTTAGACCATGTTCATTATCTGTGAATGAACCATTATTTAAACCAAACGTGATAGGAATAAGTTTGTTTTAGGTTTACGAATTTTTAAAACTAAATCCCATACGCTTAAACACGTTGAGATTATAGTCTCATTCACAGCAAAATACGTACCATGAAAAAGGTTTCACCGGATATTTTGGTGACGCTGCACCCCGTTGTTTTGAATAATCAAGGATATGGTGCCCCGCTGAATGTGTTATTGGGTAATTGCTGCTCTTAATTGTTCTACCAAGATAGCACGGCTAACGCCCCTAGGGTTCGGGGTATGAATTTCGTTTTCCGAATACTCCCGAATACGAGATCAGGAAATGCTCCTCATATAAAAAGGACATGTCACTACATAATTCCACAAAAAATATACTTCTATTTTATCAATTGGAAATGAAAGACGCCCGGCTAGCTATATATTATTACATAAAAAGGGAAGTTTTCAAAGCAATTAAAGAGGCTTTTAATCAAATCGCTGAGAAGGAAAGAACCCAACACAATTCAGATGAATACAACAAATCAATAAATGAATTGAATCAGGCAGTAGAGCTATTTGCTGCTATGAAAGAACGAAATGATACACTTCGTGCTCGACTTGATGACGAATGGGATATTACACTTGAGCAATTCACGGCGAAATACACACCATAGAGAAGGTATCACCGGATACTCCGGTGATACAGCGCCTCCTTTGTTTTGAGTACTCCGGATCATACAGAATCGCTCTAGGTCATCAGTCGGGAAGACTAAATACAAACACAGTTCCTTCTGGATGTGGTTTCAACTTCGTACCCCCAGCAGAGATGGCAACGTATTGCTTGCCGTCCACAGCATATACACTTGGAGTTGCATGTCCGTCCAGCGGCAGGTCATATTCCCAAAGCAGTTTTCCATCTTCTTTGTCAAAAGCCCTGAACTTGGCATCGGAAGTTGCAGCGATAAATAATAATCCTCCGGCTGTTACAACCGGACCGCCATAGTTCTCCGTGCCTGTTATCGGTATACCCCGTTTGGTCAGTTCCTCATATTCTCCCAGCGGCACCTTCCATTTTATGGTGCCAGTATTCAGGTCGACCGCATTTAGTGTGCCCCATGGTGGTTTTATTGCCGGATATCCTTCCTCATCATATAAGCGCTGGAAACCTCGGAATGCGTATGGTGGCGCATTTCCATCCCCTTCGTTTGTTGAGCTAACGTCAGTTTCTTCATTAAACAGGAAGGTAATGATGGCTTCCCGACGCGCTTGCGAGACCCGGTCAAAGGCTGGCATGCGCCCTTGTCCCTTTTCTATTACCTGCATCGCCATGTCCTTATTTAGTCGGATGGGAACGTCTTCAAGCGAAGGAAATCCGCCAGCAGGATTACCTTTACGATCAGTCCCGTGACAGGAAGCGCAATGTATCAGGTATTGCTTTTCGCCAAAAGGCAATGAATTGCCGTCAGCCTTCTTTGTTGGAACCAGCTGATAAAACCAGGGAATCTCATTCACATTCACATATAGTATACCATAGGGATCTGCTGCTGCACCGCCCCATTCCATGCCTCCATCGTATCCAGGAAACATGATTGTTTGGTCGGTACTAGGAGGAGGGTAGGCCCCGTAATTCCCCGATTGACTGAATATTTCTTTACTCAGTAGATGAGCTCTGGGAGAAATAGTCGAAACGTCATTCACCGTGTATTCCTGCCTCATCAATGGCGGTGGCTTTGTTGGGAAAGGTTGGGTGGGCCACGTTTGGACGCCATCAATTTTAGAGGCTGCTTTTGGCCGTTCTTCAATGGACCAAAGCGGTTCTCCGGTTACCCTGT
>WGNT01000099.1 GCA_016124425.1 Cytophagales bacterium | reverse complement strand
GGTTTTGGCTACATATTGGAGGATTTGCGGCTATGCTGAGCCTGTTAGTTTGAAAAAAGTGATGGTTCCTCTACAGAAGTACATCTCCCGAGGTGATACTACCGACGGATTCGCGTTTGGTACGTTTGGGATTCACTGCCAGGTACGGGTAATCGCCGGAAACTACATCAGGCGGTTTAGGAAGCGCTGGATCAGGATCTTGCGTTTTTGCCGGAAAATGAATCCGCAAAGACCTCGGTTGGCGGAGGTTGTTTTTCGAAGTTTTTTCTCCGTGACAGTGATTTTAACGTTAAATTGCAGTCGAATTCAACCCAAGAGATTACCCCGTTACCTTTTATTTTATGACTAATTTAAATCACTATTTTAAAATTGCCGAGGAAATCGGCGTATTGTTAAAACAGGTAGACAGTACCGTTGCTCTACTTGACGAAGGCGCTACCGTGCCCTTTATCTCCCGATACCGAAAGGAGGTAACGGGAAGTTTGGATGAAGTTCAGGTAGCAACTATTAGGGACAGAATTCAGCAACTTAGGGATTTGGATAAGCGAAAGGAGGCTGTACTGAAATCTATCAAAGAACAGGGCAAATTAACACCTGAGCTTGAAAAGAAGATTGAAGCAGCAGAGACAATGTCCATCTTAGAGGATATCTATCTTCCTTACAAACCAAAGCGGCGAACAAAAGGAACTATCGCAAAGGAAAAGGGCTTGGAACCGCTTGCAATGCAACTGTTTGAGCAACCGTCAGGTGTGGATCCACAGACGTTGGCCGCAGCGTTTGTCGATTTAGAAAAGGAAGTAGCAAGTGTAGAAGAAGCCTTACAAGGGGCAAGAGATATAATGGCTGAATGGATCAATGAAGACGCCGAAACCCGGAAGAAAGTCAGGGAGCTGTTTATAGAAGAAGGAAAGTTTACGTGTAAGGTAATTCCAGGAAAGGAAGAGGAAGCAGCTAAATACAGGGATTATTTTGACTGGACGGAGCCCATCAAAACGGCCCCTTCTCATCGGGTACTTGCGATGAGAAGGGGGGAAAAGGAACTTTTTCTGATGTTGGATACCTGTCCCGAGGAAATGGATGCGGTTGCAGTAATCGAGAAGCAAATCATTACCGGACACGGAGCGGCAGCCGATCAGGTTAAATTGGCTATCAAGGACAGCTATAAAAGACTGCTCAAACCTTCTATGGAAACAGAAGTACGCCTGTATTCGAAGAAAAAGGCGGATGAAGAGGCTATAAGGGTGTTTGCCGAAAATTTGAGGCAGCTTTTGCTTGCTGCTCCGCTGGGAGAAAAGGCGGTAATTGCCATAGATCCTGGATTCCGGACAGGGTGTAAAATGGTCTGCCTAGGTCCTCAAGGACAGTTTTTGGAGTATGAAACCATCTATCCGAATGAGCCTCAGCGAAAAGTTGCCGTTTCGGCCGCCACCATTCTACAATGGGTGAAGAAATACGGAGTTAAAGCAATTGCTATTGGAAACGGTACTGCAGGAAGGGAAACAGAGACATTTGTAAAGGCTATTGGGCTGCCTAGTGACGTCATCGTCGTCATGGTCAATGAAAGTGGTGCCTCCATCTATTCCGCTTCCGACGTTGCTAGGGAGGAATTTCCGGACTTTGACCTTACGGTACGGGGTGCCGTTTCTATAGGAAGAAGGCTTATGGATCCTTTGGCCGAGCTGGTAAAGATCGATGCAAAGTCGATTGGTGTGGGACAATATCAACATGACGTAGACCAAAGCGCACTTAAGAACTCCTTAGATGATACTGTCATGAGCTGCGTTAACGGCGTGGGAGTGGAGGTAAATACGGCATCAAAACAGCTGTTAACCTACGTATCTGGACTGGGTCCTGCGCTAGCGCAGAATATCGTACAATACCGTAATGAAAACGGGCCCTTTAAAAGCAGGGAGGAGATACGAAAAGTACCCCGACTAGGTGATAAGGCCTATGAACAGGCTGCAGGTTTCCTTCGTATTCGAAATGGAGTCAACCCTTTGGATTCCAGTGCTGTGCATCCGGAACGATACGGACTCGTTGGCAGGATGGCCAAAGATCTGGGATGTCAGGTAGAAGAGCTACTTCGGGAAAAATCGCTTGCAGAGAAGATTCCTCTTAAAAATTATGTCAGCGATGAAGTAGGATTGCCCACTTTGAAGGATATTCTGGAAGAACTTGCCAAACCCGGTAGAGACCCAAGAGAGAATTTTGAGGTATTTAGCTTTGAAGAAGGGATCAATAGCATGAACGACCTTAAGGTCGGGATGAAATTGCCTGGCCTGGTTACCAACATTACCAAATTTGGGGCTTTTGTGGATATCGGGGTTCACCAAGATGGACTGGTACATCTTAGCCACCTCGCCGACAGATTTATTAAAGAACCTTCAGAGGCGGTCACTGTCAACCAGAAAGTAGAGGTAACGGTTATGGAAGTGGATATTGCCAGGAAACGTATCGGCTTGAGTATGAAGGCAGATCCATTTGCAGAGAAGGGGACTGGAGGAAGAAAGGAGTCGGGAAAACCAAGTGCTCAAAAGCGTTTAGCAAAAGAGCCAGAACCAGAAGGAGATCTTGCTGCAAAACTCGCGCTGTTGAAGAATAAGTTCCGTTAGGCTCCGTAGTGCATTTGGGTTGAACCGACGATGAATGCCGGTCTTTTTTAGTAGCATTCCAGAATTGCTGTCCACGTAAACGATTCAGGTGCCTATCGCAGATGCGGTAGGCATTTTTGTTGGTGGGGTTATGAAGGGGATACGATGATGCCGTTGGACAAAAAAAGAGCCGTAACATTACGGCTCTTTTTGGGGGTTTTGATAGGCAAGTTGGTGAGGAATTCACTTTTAAATTCTAGCCATTCTCAAAAGGTTTGTTAGTGGTTTGAAATTGTAACGATGAAAGTCGATATAATTAACGGCCTTCTTTCTCGAATGAGGTTTTATACTCGATGATGTTAAACCAGGACAAGATAGGCTTGATGATTCCCAATCCAATCAGGCCAAGGCCGACGCTAAACAGTGTAGTGGTAGTAGCGAATAATTCTCCAAAGGAAAACACAGTCAACATGATCAATGTGGTGAAGGGGAGGGAAACCCCGATGATATTTACCGCTAGTTCCATGTCAAACGTTTTCCGTTTCTGTATTTCGGCCTTTTGTTCGATGCCGGTAACGGCTGCCATGTGGGCGAAGGGCCAGAAACTTACAGCGCTTTGTGGAAAAACGACCAACACCATAATGGCAGCATAGGACATTTGTGGGGCGAATACCAACACCGTTCCACTTAGAAGGAATGTCAATCCGGCCCGAACCATCAATAAGCCTGCTATTTTGCGGATTTGCTTCCAGTTGAAGATTACCGCGATGCCGATGAAAATCAGAACGAGCGGGGTCATCAAGTTACTAAGGGTGTTGATAGCGGAGGATATGAAAACCGGCAAGTCAACCAAATGGATGTCCAAACTTAATAAGACCAGCGCCAGAATGATGACGACATTAATCGGTTCGTTTATCAAGCTCAGCATCAGTGACTTCAACTTATCGCCGTTACCTGCCTTTATCTCCGTATTGATCTTGTAATACCAGCGCATGGCAATCATGTAGGCGATGATCAATACAAATACCTTATTGCCCATGTCCGCCAATGCCCCCCAAGCCAACGCGTCATCTCCCAAATACTCTATTAAGAAGGGAAAACAGGATAGGCCAGGTGCAAGAGAGGGTAGGAGTAACAGATACGTCCGGTATGTAGCAGTATCTTTCTCTATCCCAAAGGCAGGAAGCGTAAACTTTAAGATGAAATAAAGAATAATATTAAACGAGATTGCCAATATCGGAAGCATGATTAAATCCGGCTTAACCTCGGCTTTTAGTAAAGCTACAAAGATGATAGCTGGCAATGCAATCGTTAATATCAAGGTTTTTAAGCCCTTCTGTTGTGCAGGATCCTTCAGTTTTCCCCGTAACAAAAACCCAATAACCAATAGTAATAGCAAAGAAAGCGTCTTTTGGACTGCTATATTCATAAGTTGATCTAATTGTTTGTGGTTAGTAAAGTGGTTGTTTTTGGGTTTATTGCTAACCTAAATAATGCTTAGGTAGTAGCTACTTTAAGTGCGTCCACAAACAGCTTCATCTCATCCATAGTACCCATACTTACGCGGCACCATGGTGACTTGTCAATAGAGTACACACGGATACCTACTCCCTGATCCATCATTTTCTTAGAAAATGCTTTTCCCTCCTGCTCGATGGGGAAAATCATGAAAGATGTGTGTGAAGGGATTTCTTTAAAGCCCATCGTGTGGATTTTGTCGGAAGTAAATTCTCTGGATTCTTTGTTCCACTTTCTGCAATTGACAATAAATTGCTCGTCCTGAAGACTGGCAATAGCTCCTTTTAGGGAGGTCACGCAGAGACCCATAGTGCCACGTACCATTTTGGTGATGGAATTGATTCTTTCCTCTGTTGCTACGAGGTATCCAATCCTCAAGCCAGCCATACCGTGTACTTTGGAAAAAGTTCTCGCGATCATGACGTCGTACCCTTCACTTACTAATCCGGCCATCGTGTTATCTTCCGGCTTATCCATAAATTCCAGGTAGGCCTCATCCACGAATATTGGAGCCTTCTTGGAAGCAGTTTTACAGAATTCCTTCAAAGAGCCAGCTGCGGTGATCGCGCCCATTGGGTTGTTGGGATTACACACGTATACCAATTTAGTATCGCTGTCGATCGCCGAGGTCATTCCTGTAAGGTCGTGGGAATAATCCGCTTTAAGAGGAACTGCTTTCCAGCTTCCACCCACTGCTTGGGCCGTGTTGACCAAAGACATATAGGAAGGATCTGCAGAAACCACGTTCCCGCCATTTTTACACAACACGATCGCTGTTTTTTCCAACAAATCTGTAGAGCCTGGGCCCAACATGATGTTTTCTGGCTTTACGCCCTCTTTTTCAGCAATCATGCTGATAAGGTAAGCGGCATCCGCATGTCCGTACCTGTTTCCGACGTTGATAGACTCAGCGATTGCTTTTTGTACTTTGGCAGATGGTCCGAATGGATTCTCATTCGCCAATAGACGCGCTTTCATCTTTACTTCATTGTAAATGGGGTTCATTTCCCATAACATGCTCTCTCTGCTCCAAGTTGCCGATGGAGTAGCTACGTTTCCGGACTTGGCCAATAAGTTTCCGGATAATAATGACATTGATCCAAGACTCAAAACGCTGGTTTTAAGCCAATCTCTTCTGTTGATGTTTTTCATAAGTGGCGTAATGTGAGTTGTAACTTCTAATTGTTCCTAAATTTAGGGGAAATAACTTTTAAAAAAAATACTTTACCCGAAAATAGGTTTCTAAAATACCCATATTTTACAAAAGTGGTACATATAGAATTAAACACGGTATAAAAAAACACCTGTAAAGTAAAAGTAAGTTATATAACTAAAGTATCTGGTATAATTTTTCACCTAAAGATCTTTTAGTTATTTTTGTTTATAAAATAAACATTCCTATATTCGTGATGTTTATTTTAGCAACAATGGCTTTGTTTACCTTAATACAACATTCTAATGAAAACCATAACCTATACGAGTAAAAAACTGCAATCGGGCAACCTGCAGGTTAAGTTTTATATCGAGGAAAATCAGAAGTCCCGCTATGGGTACCTTTTGGCCCCTTCCGGGAGCACTTCTGAAGATATTATGGAGGAAATACAACAGCGTATTGCCTTTAGAGAGACTTCTAAGCACGACCTACTTCGGTTTTCTTTTAAAGAAGGATGGAAGGATGACTACAACTTTTTCCTGTACACCGCATAACGATGTATCTGGGAAAGAATATAAGATTCCTGAGGCAGCAAGCCGGCCTGACGCAGGAAGCACTTTCAGAACATTTGGGTGTACAGCGAACGATGATTTCCGCCTATGAGGATGGAAGGTCGGAACCGAAGCTGCCTTCCTTAACCATCCTTGCCGAGATTTTTGGAGTTTCGGTAGATAGGCTGCTCCGGTATGATTTGTCAAATGGACCCAAGGTTCAGGTGAAATTGGATCCGGGCAGAGTACTTACCGTTGCGGTAGACACCGAAGATAACGAAACGATCACCCTGATCGGGCACAAGGCATCCGCGGGATACCTCAACGGTTTTGCGGATCCGGAATATGTTGGGAATCAACCCCAGTTTCATTTACCCCACCTTTCCCGTAATCATACCTATAGAGCTTTTGAAATTAGCGGGGACAGTATGCTGCCCATCGTACCGGGTACAGTCATTGTAGGCGCGTATATAAGTAATGCCAAAGAAATAAAAAATGGCAAAACCTATATTTTGGTTACCAAGAGCGAAGGGATCGTCTATAAACGGGTTTTTAACTATTTGGAGGAAAAGGGTAAGCTTTTTTTAGTTTCCGACAATGATCGGTATAAGCCATTTGAAGTGTTTGGAGAAGATATAGTGGAGATCTGGGAAGCAAAGGCCTTTGTAAGTTTGGAGTTCCCCGAACAGCCGGATCAGAAAAAGGAGGTGACGCTGGAGGATATTGCCAGGATGATTCAGGAGTTAAAGACGGACCTTTCAAGTGCGCGTTGAGTTGATTAGACTTTAATGTTTTTCTCGCTTCAATTATCGACTATGCCTTCTAGGCGAAACAGACGAACGCATAAAGGGGAAATGGCAACAGCGAGACATACAGCGCATTAAAAAGTTCGAAACAGCAAACGAAGAATGCCTTGGCGCTTTCGATAATGGAAACTAAAAAGCCTGACAGTCAATAGGACCGCCAGGCTTTTATTCATGTTTGCTGATTAGTGCATTAGTTTACTTCCAGTTCACCGCTTTCGGCTTTATCTACAAGGTCCTCGTTGGCTGCTATCGAAATCTCCACCCGTCGGTTTTTGGCACGGCCCTCTTCAGTTTCATTCGTCTCTACTGGGTTGTCCAAACCTTGTCCAATAGTAGTCAGTCGATCCCCGGACACGCCCCTCATCTTGAGGTAGTTGGCGACAGCACTCGCTCTTTTTTCAGAAAGGTCCTGATTATAACTTTCCGCGCCCCGATTATCCGTATGTCCTACGATCATTAGGTTGGTTTCCGGATATTTGTTTAAAATCTCTGCTAACTCCATTACGCTTTCCTGAGATTCCGGAGTGAGTGAATAGGAGTCAAAACCAAAGAGAATACCTGATTCGAATGTCAGTCGTATACCTTCTTCTACCCTTTCTACTTTAGCATTCTCTATTGCTTCCAGCTCATCGGCCTGCTTATCCATATATTTGCCAATTGCTGCTCCCGCTGCTCCGCCAATTGCTGCTCCTATAATCGCGCCTCCAGCCGTGTTGCCTTTCTTACCGCCGATGAGTCCTCCGATGGCACCTCCGGATCCGGCACCTACAGCGGCACCCTTCCCTGTGTTGCTCCAATTCGCACAGCCCATCATCATTACGCCACTAGCGAAGATCATTAAAAATAGATTTAGTCGTTTCATTATAACATATGGTTTAATTTTTCAAATTCCTCCTGGATCTTCCCTTTTGCGTCAAAAGATTCATCCAGATTAAACACACCTGTTCTAAAATCATGCCAAATGCCATCCCCACAATCGATATAGGTTCCACGCTTTGTAGGCTCGGAAGCTTTGCCAATTTCATAGTCGTAGTCGGGCAAATAGATGTTTGCCACAAGCTCTTTGGCACGTTCCCATTCTAGCTCTCGAAGCGCCCCGTTGATGCGCAATTCAATCTTCCGAACGGCAAACCGAAAGGTTAATTCGTACATCCATACCTTATCAGAAGTAATCTCCTTATATCGGATCATTAGGGGCGCTTCCCGTTTGCTTACCTCGTAGATTGCCTGAATGTATTCCTGCGTCAGGTAATGCCACTCGTCAGCATTCAAGGGAATGGACCGGACGATTTTTCCGTGTAGGTCTTTGGCTAGAACTTTAACTCCTCCCTCTGGTCCTAACATTTTCTGATGCGACCACTTTGATCGGGAATAGAGGGAGAGGAACTCCTGCTGCCAAACTTTGGGAATTTCTCCGACAAACTTAAAGTCATCATTTTCCGTAAATCCCTCATTTACAATTTCCTCTACCGAAAGATCCTCCCTTTCCGTGTAAGTAACTTCAAACTGGGTATTGACAAAACGCTTTTCGAAACTGAGCTTCAGCTTAAAGAAGTGGCTGAAGGGAGGGGGAACTTCCCCGGTCTGATACTCAACTTCCAGACGGATGATGTCTTCTGATTTTAGGTGCATGTCGGGATGAATTTTATTACGGAGGGATAAAATTAGGGCTTTCAGAATAAAAAAGTTCATGAATACCCAAAATCATGCACGTATATTTGCGTGCTAAAGGGCATTAATCCCACACAATTTCACCCACTATACCATGGTAGCTTCAGCAAACAGGCGGATTGTTTCCGATCTTTATGAGCAAGGATGGTCGGTAATCGATCATTATGTCCCGGAAGAATTGAGGGCCGCACTTCTTGAAGAGCAACAGGATATTCTGCGCCATGGGCAATTTCGACACGCCGGTATAGGTACCGGCGACTCCTTTTCCATAAAGCCGGAAATCCGTAGCGACAAGGTTTTTTGGATGGATGAAGCACAGCTCACTCCTTTGCAGCAGCAGTATTGGCTGCTAATGGATAGCCTAAGACGTGATATTAATCAACGTTGTTTTTTAGGTCTTCGGGCATTTGAGGCCCACTTTGCGATGTATCCTCCGGGATCATTTTATCTACGGCATTTGGATCAGTTTCAGGCAGTGGCTTATAGGGTAGTTACGGTAATTTTGTACCTAAACGAAAGCTGGGAAGAAGAGAGCGGGGGAGCGCTTCGCATGTACCTATCAGGTGAAAACGGTGAGGAAACCCACGTGGACGTTTATCCCGAAGGAGGGAAATTGGTCGTATTTTTAAGTGGAGAAATTCCCCATGAGGTGCTGCTCACTCACAAGGAACGGGTAAGCATTACTGGGTGGTTTAAGGATGTTTAGTATTCTTTTAATTAGCGGTTTGAACAAAGCCCTTCAGACCTAGTGAAATATCGGAAACATATTTTAAAGACTCAGTCTAATTTCCAATTCCATACTACCCGATTCGATAGTTATTGCTGCTTTTTCAAATGCAGGGGGACCAAAAAAGCCTTTTGCATTGTTGGAAAAGCCATAAGCGTCCTTAGGAATGCCAAAAGCTCCGGTACGCAATTTTCCGTCTCGGTCATGATCGTGAAAAGCGGATATAGCATAGGTCCCCTCGGGCAACTCTACCACAGCATTGGCTTTTTCTTGCTGAATCGGAAGCTTCAGGATTTTGTAAGCTTTGGAAGGCGTATCAGGGAACCCGTCGGCTTGATTAAAAATCAATAGTTGAATAACACCGGCACTGCTTCCGATATTGGTGATGGTAAGGCTTAGATTGGCGTTTTCCGGTGGGTTCGTCATTAGCAAAGTGGATAGTAGAAACAAAAACAGCATTATTTATAGGATTTTAAGGTTGCCCGCTTGTCGATTTTGCCTGAGGGCGTAAGGAGAATTTTGTCTACATTAAGTAAACGCTTGGGCATCCAATAAGGATGTATATTTTCTGAAAGCGTTCGCAAAAAGGGCTGTATCATCGGATCCTTGGAAGCTACGTTTTCGGATACTAACAGAACACTTTCACCAAATTTGGTATCGCTTGCGGAGGTGATAAAAAACTGCTTTCCCGGAAAAAACTTCCTCCAGTGGGGATCAATGGCAGCTTCTAGTTCATCGGGGTATAGCTTTACGCCACCTGAATTAATCACAAAATCAGCCCTTCCTTTCCAGATAAACTGTTTGTGATCAATTAAATCCACCACATCCTGGGTAATTATCCGCTTATATCCCGACATTGGCGCGTCTACAATAAGTTTTTTCTCGGGATCTACTTTCAGGGTCACACGGGGAAGGGCTTTATATATTAGCGGCCCTTTCGCTTTGATATCCGCCATCGCGATATGGGAGACTGTTTCCGTCATGCCAAACGTTTGGTAAACATTACCGGGAAGCATGCTTGCTTTTTCCCTGAGCTCAGGGGAGATCGGTGCCCCTCCGATAATGATGGTCCCTATCCGATTCAATAATTCTCTTGATGCGCTATTTTCCAGACTGGCCTGTAATTGGAGCGGTACCAATGCGGTAAAATCGGCCCACGCAGGTGTAAACGGCAATACTAATGTAGCGCTTGGCTTTAACAGATAAATCAGTGCTTCCCACTCCATGGCCCGTACCAGCATCATTTTACCTGCGATCATATCCGTATTGAGGCAGCAGATCATCCGACATCCTTTGCGGAGTTTGAGAAAGGTTTTTGTCGCCCTAGCACTCAGGATCATCTGTTCTCTTTTTACGGTTATTTCCTTTGGAGGTCCGGTAGAACCAGAGGTTTTTAGGATAAAGGACTCTTCCCCGTTAAGCCATTGCCGGCAAAATTCCATGGCCGAATGGAATTCAGGTTCAATCCGTGACCATTGGCCCGCTTTGATTTCTTCAAAGCCAAGCGTGGTTTTGTCTGACATGACGATATTTCTTATATGCATAGAAAACCCCATTAAATCGATAAATGCTGCCAATCCCTTTCCAAAATTCAACAAAAAATCACGCAAGGCTGTTATCTTGCATTAAAAAATAATCACAAGATATGATCAATTGGAAAACAGTCAAGACCTACGAAGATATAACGTACCAGAAATGTGATGGTGTGGCTCGGATAGCATTTAACCGGCCCGAGGTGAGGAATGCCTTTAGACCTAAGACAACCAGTGAATTGTACGATGCATTTTTGGATGCTAGGGAGGACACGTCAATCGGTGTGGTGCTGCTATCTGCGGAAGGCCCTTCGCCCAAAGACGGCGTTTTTGCGTTCTGCAGTGGGGGAGACCAACGTGCGCGAGGGCGTCAAGGCTATGTGGGGGATGACGGCATGCACCGGCTGAATATTTTGGAAGTACAACGGCTGATCCGATTTATGCCGAAGGTCGTGATTGCTGTGGTGCCTGGATGGGCAGTAGGCGGAGGGCACAGCCTGCATGTGGTCTGCGACCTAACGTTAGCCAGTAAAGAACACGCTATTTTCAAGCAAACGGACGCCGATGTTACCAGTTTTGACGGTGGCTACGGGTCTGCCTACCTTGCCAAGATGGTGGGGCAAAAGCGTGCAAGGGAGATTTTCTTTTTGGGAAGAAACTACAGTGCGCAGGAAGCCTATGAGATGGGTATGGTCAACGCTGTCATTCCCCACGAGGAGTTGGAGACAACAGCCTTTGCCTGGGCTCAGGAGATCCTGGCAAAATCGCCAACCTCAATCAAAATGCTAAAATTCGCCTTTAACCTGACCGATGACGGCATGGTCGGCCAGCAGGTTTTTGCGGGGGAAGCCACCCGTCTAGCCTATATGACAGAAGAAGCAGAGGAAGGAAGAAATGCCTTTTTGGAGAAAAGAAAGCCCAATTTCAAGCATATCAAGTGGATTCCATAGATGAGCCGATTACGCTGTTTTTTTACCACTTGACATGTATAGCTGGTAATCCTGTTTCCACTTTCAAGGGAACCACGAGGTTAGAGGTGCAAAGTGGAAGTTAAATCGCCTAAATAGAGACAGCGTATTTCCTAAAACTATGAACGATAGAGAAATCTACCTTGAACCACTTTCAATACATGATGTACCCGAGGTATATGAGTTATATACCAATGCGTTGGTTCTTCAAAACTATTCAAGTAAGCCCATAGAAAAATATTGCCAAACTGCTGGATTCATTGCCAACATCACAACCGAAGGGTGTCGGTCTTGGAAGACAGATGATTTCCTTCTTGCAGTATAAATAATTGACCGTCGATTATTGGCAGCATAGCTAACATGCTCTAACAGACTTTTGATTTGTGAAACTATCGGCAAAAAACATATACAAAAAGAACATACAATGAAATTTAGAAAGCGCGTGAAGTTGTTTCCGGGAGTTACGCTGAACTTCAGCAGATCGGGTATCAGTACGACGGTTGGCGTGCCGGGGGCAAGTCTGAACTTCAATAGGAATGGGACCTTTCTAAACACTGGTATACCAGGAACAGGACTCTATGACCGAAAGCGACTAGGCGGCCCGAAGAAATCAAATCCATCGCTTCGGGGCAGTCCGGGTAGTTCGCAGGCACAGCATGCGATGATTCCCGACCAAACGACAGCATGGAAGTCACCCGATAATGTAGAAGAAACTACGACGCCCGGACTGCAGGAACTTCGGGACATGTTAATGGCATGCTACCAAGAGAAGCATGTGTTGGAGATGGAAATTATCAAAGCGAAGTCCAGCTTAAAAATGAGCAAAATTTTACGCATGTTGTCCTACGTGTTTATCGTCGGTTTTTTCATTAAGTGGTTTTCTCGGAATAGGGATAATAAGCAGGCATACTTGGAGGACCTTACAGAGCAACTTGCGTCATGCTACGTAGATGTTGATATAAGAACGGATAAACAAATTGAAGAAAAATTTATTCAACTTCTTGACAGCTATAGGACGTTGCTTACTTGCGAAAAGATCTGGGATGTAACAGCTACAAGCAAGATAGATAAAGCAGCAACGCGTTCGGCGGCCTCGGAGACAATCAGCAGGAAGGCGGTGACATTCGGATTTGCGAACGTAGACATAATTAAATCGACACATGACGCACTGCATTTTGAGAATGCAAATGGAGGCGATCTGTACATATATCCGGCCTTTGTCGCCATCATTGATAACAATAGAAATTTTGGCCTTATCGCAATTGAAGAGGTTCAGGTGACATTCAGCGCCCAGCAGTTTCTGGAAGAAGGGACCATTCCAACTGACTCTAAAGTGATTGGCACTACCTGGGCCAAAGTCAATAAAAACGGGTCTCCAGACAGAAGATTTAGAGACAATTACGAGATTCCCATTTGCCTATATGGTACCATGCTACTAAAAAGTACAACAGGACTTAACGAGGCATACTGGCTGAGCGATTACACAAAAGCGGAACAATTCACCACTTCCTTTAAAGCCTATCAAACCGCCGTAGGACCATGAGTGAAATAGGAGCTAAGCGAGGAGGCAATCTTCCGGTAGTCACTGAATAGAGCGCGTCCATTTGGTCAATAAACGATTAGAAAAGCTATGTGGTTTTTCCAAGTATAATAGATTGCCCTAAAATCGGGCTAAAAGTCTCCGTCTTTGATAGAATAGCTAATAACCTAATAAAATGCATATTCTTGCGATAATAAGTTGAATTTAACCTAACTTTTTTTGGTATCATACTGGATTAATGAATGAATTTTAAATATATTTGAATTTTAGCAAGAAGCTAGCATTGAAAGAGAATTTTCCGGCACATAGTTGAGAGAAGTTTAACGATACAAATCAAGAGTCTATGGCTAAAAGCTACTACGAGAAAAACAGGGAAAAAATTCTTCAGAGACTTAAGGAACGTTATCAGGAAGACAAGGAGTTCAGGGAGAAGGCAAAGGAGACATATCGTGAACGATACCATACAGATCCGGAATACCGCGATATCACCCTCCAACGTGCTAAGAACCGGTATCATACGAATGAGAATTATAGACAAGCGACCATTCAGCGGTCTAAGGTTCGGGACAAAAAAGGGGAATAGCGTTCGGTTCTGCTATAGCCGAAACAAAACCTGTTTCCTTACAACCAGGCGTTTGCTAGGAAATCAACGGTTTCGTCCCTGTACATCACGTTTCGAAAAAGCGGGCAGTCCATTTTTTCGTAGTAGAACAGAAATACCTTAACACTTCAATTCAAAGTTGTCTTTGGCAGGACGCAAGGAGCGTAAGGGATTTGCTTTGTTTACATCTGTGATTCAGCCGGCTAAACACCCTATAAATGATATCAAAATTCGCAAATCCATAGGAGGATACCCCAAAATCTACTTGAACTTTCACTGATGCACGTAGATAAAATTTCGCTTTTTTATACCACTTACGTTGGAATTTAAGAACATTACCTGTATTCCTTCGGTTACCCTTTACCGAGATTCACAGATTAATTATATCATTTTTAAACCAATTGATCATAAGATGTCGGGTACGAGGGACCGGCATAAACCGTGAAAATTGTTATTGCTGGATTCATTGGATAGATCTAGACAAATTCTGACCATTGAAAAAACAATTATAAACACATGAAACAATTTAAGTTAGGAAATTCTGGACTAAGCACATCTCCTATTGTTTTCGGATGCAATGTCTTTGGATGGACCATCGACGAAAAGCAGTCCTTCTCAATCTTGGACGAATTTATTGACTTGGGATTTGAAACCTTGGATACCGCCGATGTATATTCCAGGTGGGCTAAGGGAAATGAAGGAGGAGAATCCGAGCGGATTATAGGTAGCTGGATGAAATCTAAGGGAAACAGGCACAACATCAATCTCATCACCAAAGTAGGTTCGGATATGGGACAAGGGAGTAGAGACCTTACGGAAGCCTATATCATCAAAGCGGTAGAGGCATCACTGACGCGGTTGCAGACAGATTATATCGATCTTTATCTTACCCATTGGGATGATGACACGACCCCGGTGGAAGAAACCCTCGGGGCGTATCAAAAACTTATGGACGCAGGAAAAGTAAAGGCAATAGGAGCTTGTAACCTTTCCTTCGAACGCCTCACTGCTTCTATTCAAGCTCATAAACAGCGGGGGCTTCCCAAATACGAAGTGTTTCAGCCTGAGTACAACTTATATGATCGTGCGGGATTTGAACAGGGTGTGGCAAATATCTGTGAGGAAGAAGGAATGGGTGTGATATGCTACTATGCCCTTGCGATGGGATTTTTGACAGGGAAGTACCGGTCTGATGAAGATCTGGGGAAAAGTGTCCGTGGAGGAGGGATCGCGAAGAAGTACCTAAACGAAAGAGGAATGCGCATCCTTGAGGGTTTGGATGCGATCTCTGAAGCCAAAGGCGTTTCACAAGCTGCGGTAGCATTGGCATGGTTGATTCATCAGCCTGTGATTACGGCACCCATAGCTAGTGCAACAAAAAGCAGTCACCTGCAGGCGTTCTCAGAGGCGGCTAATCTTCAGCTTAGTGAGGAAGAACTTCTTCTACTTGATACAGCATCTGCTTACTGACAGGTGCGGTGAATTACTTTTGTTCCCCTTCAGGTTGGTGTATTACAACCTGAAGGGGTTGATTTTTTATGCAGCTCAGGCTCCAAGTTGTTTTTCAAAGAAAGCACGTCTTAGGATATTCAATGTAGCCTTCTACCTTATCCAGTGATCATAGACATGATGGCTATAAAATGTAGTACCGTTCCTGTGAGTACAAAGAGGTGCCATATCGCGTGGCTGAACCGCATGGTTTTTCGTGTATAGAAAATCACGCCGAGCGTATAAGCAATTCCTCCAGCTGCGATCAAACCGAGCTCTGAAGGAGTTAAGTTGCGGATGAGCGGGGTAATAAAAAAAACGGCCAGCCATCCCATACTGAGATAGAGGACCAAGGACAGGCGGCGAAAGCGGTGGGTGTAGAACACTTTAAATACGATACCAGCAAGCGCTAAGGTCCAAATCACCCCGAAATAAACCCAGCCCTGAAGGCCGCCAATCCCGATCAACAGAAACGGTGTATAGGTTCCTGCAATAAGGAAGTAAATGCTAACATGATCAAATGTCCGTAGAAGTGGCTTGATAAGTGGGGAAGATATCGCGTGGTAGAGCGTAGAAAAGGTATAAAGGAGCAAAATACTTCCCCCAAAAATACCGCAACTGACAATATCCGTAGCCGTACCGTTAAGCACGGAGAACGTACTCAGTAGGGATATCGCCACTATGCTGAACAACACCCCAACCAAATGGGTGATGCTGTTTGCAAATTCTTCCTGTATGGATTGTTTTCGCTCCATGATGAACAAAGGTAGCTCTTTCCGCGGCTTTCCGCCAACCCCCCGGACGGAAATCCCAAGGCCTAAGCAGTTAGAAAGTTTCAGAAATCTACACACAGCATGTTTATCTTTGTAACTTGGACATATTCAGGCTTAGGTTGAGTGCTGTAGTCACAATTTTTACTAAATTATTTTCATGTATAATTGTATTTTTGTTTTTTATTTCTAATAATAAAGACTTATTTTTAATTTTTATACCCAAAAACCTATGTCTGTCAGGCCTTTTATCACTTACAAGCGGCATAATTACGATGTCTCAGAAGAAATTTCTGGATGTGATAGGGATGAAAGCGGACTTTGGAAGCAGTTTCGAGAGGGAAATGAATCCGCGTTTATTCAGATTTACTCGGATTATTACGAAAGCCTTTATAACTACGGGTTTCAGGTTTCTGGAGACGTAGGCTTGGTTGAGGACAGCATCCAAGATTTGTTTTTGGAATTACGGAAAAACAGGGAGCGTTTGGGGAATACCGACAATATCCGACTGTATCTTTTTAAATCGCTAAGAAGGAAAATAATCCGGGAAAAGAGTAAATGGTTCAAAAAGTTTGAAGCGTTTTCAGGAGATTGTCCCCAATGGATAGCCTTCTCCCATGAGCAGTACTTGATTGACCAACAACTGGCAGCGGAAGACCTTCGGAAGTTGCAGGGGGCTATTTTAAAACTAACACCTAAAAAAAGGGAAATTCTCTATTACTTTTATTTCGAAAACCTCAGCTACGAGGAGATCCGGGTATTGATGGGCGTTTCCCATGTAAAGTCTGTACGGAATCTGCTTTATGAGACCTTGGCATTGTTGCGAAAAAGCTGGTAGCTTGGTAATGCCTTTAAGGTTTTTTTAATGTTTCGTGATTTTTTTCCATGTCATTTGCCTTATCCCTGCCTTATATAGGTGAATGGGCACCAAATGAAAGAGCAACAAGACTACCTCATGTTTTTATTGGCGAATCCTGAGTTTGTCCGCTGGGTTAAGCATCCAGACAAACGATTGGATATCTATTGGAACAACTGGATTGAGGGACATCCGGAAGCTACCAAGGACATCATGAAAGCAAAGGCGATAGTGCTAGCATTTAAGGAACAAAAGGTCGTTCCCCTCCCGGGTAAGAAAGAGGTGTTATTACAGAAGATCGTGACCTCCGACAGGTATTTGGCCCGAAGAACACAGATGAGCAAACCAAACTCTTTGAGCCAGTGGGACCGCACAAGCCAATGGAACAAAGTTGCCGCGATTCTATTTGCGGTTTTGGTGTGTTCCGGCCTGTATCAGTTCGCTACTTATACACCTGTTACTAAGGTAAATGCCGACACTCCGCCACCGGTGTGGATCACAAAAACCACATCGCCTGGAGAAAAGCTCATGGTGAAACTGCCAGATGGCTCCACTATCTGGTTGAATTCCGCAAGTCAGTTACGGTTTCCTGAATCCTTTGACAGTTTGCTGCGGGAAGTCGAGGTTGCGGGAGAAGCTTACTTTGAAGTTATACCCGATCCTAACCGCCCCATGCGTGTTTGTTCCGGGGAGCTCACCACCCATGTGTTGGGCACAAGCTTTACCATAACTACCGAGGATGAACTGAGACAGCGTGTTTCGCTGATCTCCGGAAAGGTACGGATAGAAAGCCGCCTTAGCGATAAAGACGTGATGCTTAACGCAGGAGAGCAACTGACCTATAATCAGCGTACAGGCATGCATCAAGTCAGTAGATTTGAAGCCGCAGAGGTCTTGGCTTGGAAGGAGGGAATCCTCCTGTTTCGCGACGCTACCTTTGGAGACGTAGTTTCTGCACTTGAAAGGTGGTACGGGGTACAAATGCAGGTAAAGGGAAGTCCCTCTCGGGAGTGGAAGCTATCCGGTTCCTTTAAAAATCAGGATTTGGATTTGGTCCTTCAGCGCATGGCCTATATGGAATCATTTGACTATACCATAAATCATAAAAAGGTATCTCTTCAATTTAACACCCAAGAACCATGAAAATAAACAAAGACAGCTCTTAACATCCTTTCGGAAAACAATGGCCCGGGGTATACAACATTGGGGAATGAACGTACCACCGGACCAGGCTTAATGTAAGTACAATAAACCATATTAAAGTTATGAAATTAAAACTACAAAAGACAATCTATATGTTGTCACGGTATTTCCTTTCGGGGCTACTACTCCAGACCTTGTTCTTCAACCTGGTATTGGCAGTAAATGTGAATGCCCAATTAAAGACCATTGACCAAGTCAGGATTTCGCTCGGCAAAGAGGAAATGACCTTGGGACAGTTTTTTCGCTTGGTGGAAAGCAAGTCCGAATTTTCCTTTTCCTACGACAGGAATGACGTCGACAGGAATTTTGAAGTGACCGTATCGCCACAAACGGCAACTGTTGAAGCATTATTGCAACAGGTAGGCCGGCAGGCATCTTTGGGATTCCGTCAGGTAAACGACCAAATTGACGTAAAAAGAGTCCGCGGTACATCCACGACTGTGGCCATTCTTGTGGACGTGACTGTAAGGGGTGTCGTTCGTGACGAAACCGGAGCACCCATGCCGGGAGCCACCGTCTCCGTGCAGGGGACTACTACGGGATCGGTGACGGACATTGACGGAACTTATTCCATTACTGTACCGGAGGGGTCTACACTTGTTTTCTCATTTATAGGCTATGCGACACAGCGCGTTCAGGTGGGAAACCAATCTGAAATTAATATTACGATGAATCTAGACGAATCGTCGCTGGAAGAAGTTGTAGTGGTAGGCTATGGAACGCAGAAACGTAGCGATCTGACTGGCGCAGTTTCGTCCGTGAAGG
>WGNT01000019.1 GCA_016124425.1 Cytophagales bacterium | reverse complement strand
CAATTTTTATCCTTTCGATTACCTTATTCCCCTATGTATACCTCTTGGCAAGGGCATCGTTTATCCAACAGTCCAAAACGCTTCAGGAAGCTTCCTCGCTGTTGGGACGCGGGAATTGGCCCACCTTTTATAAAGTTGCCCTACCAATGGCTCGCCCAGCGATTGTAGGCGGTTTAGCCTTGGCTTCTATGGAAGTGTTGAATGACTATGGAACTGTCAAATACTTTGGTGTGCAAACGTTCACTACGGGAATTTTCCGGGCTTGGTTCTCTATGGGAGATGTCGCTACCGCCATTTACCTAGCCGCCATTCTCATGTTTATTGTGTTTGGGATTCTTTACCTAGAAAACATTCAGCGCGGAAAGCGCAGGTTCTCTCAGGTGACCGGATCCGGGAAGCCTTTGATACGGGTAACATTAAAGGGAACCGCGAAAGCATCCGTGACATTGTATTGCATCCTCTTGGTTCTTGTTAGCTTTATTGTCCCTATCGCGCAACTGCTTCAATGGGCCGCGCTTACCTACAAACAGGTGGTAGATATGGCGTTCTTTCTGTTAATTGCGAGAAGCTTTTCCCTTGCCGCAGTGACGGGAATCCTTATTGCCGGTTTCTCGGTTGTATTGGTGTATAGTATCCGGTTAAGTCCTTTTCCTTGGCTAAAAAACATCACCAAGATATGCACGTTGGGCTACGCGATTCCTGGCGCAGTCATTGCTGTGGGGATTATGATTCCGATGTTAGGCGTCGACCACTGGCTAATGGCTACATTTAAAGGCGCGAACATCGGCTTGTTGCTATCAGGTACGTTACTTGCGTTAATGTTTGCTTATCTAGTACGATTTATGGCAGTGGGCTACAACCCCGTCGATGCCGGATTCCAAAAGATTGGCATTCACGTCAATGAGGCAAGCCGGCTTCTCGGGAGAGGCACCTGCAAGACGCTCTGGAAGGTGGATTTACCCATGATAAAAACAAGCCTTTTTAGCGGTTTCTTACTTGTCTTTGTTGATGTTTTAAAAGAATTACCCTTAACTTTGATCCTTAGGCCGTTTAATTATCACACATTGGCTACCAAAGCATTCGATATGGCTACCAATGAGATGATTGCTGAATCGGCAAATGCCTCGCTGATCATTATCCTTACAGGAGTTATTCCGATAATATTCCTAAACAGGTTGATCCGTAAGTAGGTGTTTTAGGAAAAGAGGTATTTCTGGATGACACTATTAGAGCTAAAGCAAATCACAAAAAAATATTCCCAAGCAGATCAATTTGCCGTCAATAATGTCTCTTTCAGTGTAGAAAAAGGTGAAATTTTGGCCCTAGTTGGGGAAAGTGGATCAGGGAAGACGACCCTATTGAGGTTAATTGCCGGACTTGAGCATCCCGACGATGGATATATTTCCTTAGCAGGGAATAAGATCGTAGAAGGAAAGAAATCTGTTCCGGCTAACAAGCGGAATGTTGGGATGGTTTTTCAGGACTATGCTTTGTTTCCCCATCTAACTTTACTCGAAAATGTACTTTTCGGATTAAAGGGAAAGGTACAAAACCCCAAAAATGTAGCCAAGGATACGCTTAATCTAGTAGGCCTTTCCGAAAACGTCAAGAAGTATCCGCATCAACTTTCGGGAGGACAACAACAGCGGGTTGCACTTGCGAGAGCTATCGCCCCTGGTCCGGCTATTCTGCTAATGGATGAGCCATTCAGTAATTTAGATGCGGTGTTGAAAGATCAAGTAAGAGAGGAAATCCGACTGATCATCAAAGAAACACAAACCACCGCACTTTTTGTCACCCACGATACCCGGGATGCCCTGTCTACAGCCGACCGAATAGCGATCTTACATAAAGGGTATCTGCAACAGATTGATACACCAAGAAACCTGTATGAATTCCCAGAAAATGGGTATGTAGCAAACTTTTTCGCCAAGCAAAATGAAATTCTTGCCACATCTACCGACGATGGCTTTTATTCGACGTTTGGTTTTCTATCCGATGAACGATCAAAATTGTTTTCCAATCAAGTTCGACTATCATTCCGAACCGAAAGTGCTGTGGTAGGAAAAAATGACACTCAAGCCATGAGCGGAAAACTGGTAAAATCTACCTATTTTGGAGACCATCAACTTCTGAAAATTGCAGATGAAGAAGGCCGATTCATCACTATCCGCGCTAACGCCAATCGCATTTACGAGCGGCAGTCTGTTATTTTTTTTAGTATAGAGAAATTTATGGTTGAGGAAGCCTAAGGGCGATTACCCACTACCTGAATAAAAAAAAATTTTAACGGAAATGCTCTCAGGAGTAAATCCAAGGACGCAGTCATGCGTTGCGCCTCAGCTGTCCGGGTGCTTGACCCTTTGAATTCCTTCTCGTAAATTTTCTATAGTAAAACAAAATGAGTACATTCATTTCTCTATTCCTAAACCTAACAATGCGCCCAATGAGACCAAATACATTGCAACTTTGCCTTTTGCCGCTGATTTTAGTGGCGTTGTTTTCTTGCTCAGGTAACGGAAATTCCGACGCAGAACATGGGTCCGATAGCTTTACCGCCAATCCCATTGTCGTCTCGGAAAAACCGATAGCTACGCTAAAACCAGGAGATGCTGCACCGAAGTTTGACCTTCCTGGGGTAGATGGCAAAAACTATACGCTGGAAGATTTTAATGCCGAAGTACTTGTAATCAATTTTACCTGTAACCATTGTCCTACCGCCCAGGCATATGAGGATCGCTTTAATGATTTAGTCAAGAACTACAGAGAGAAAGGAGTAGACTTTGTTGCGATATCCCCAAACAGTCCGATTGCGGTCCTTCCCGAAGAATTAGGATACAGCGATCTCAATGACGATTTCGAATCCATGATACAGCGCGCCAAAGACAAAGCGTATCAGTATCCATACCTGTATGATGGAGATGAGCATCTTTTCTCCACCCATTACGGCCCTACAGCCACCCCGCACGTATTTGTGTTTGACAAAGACCGAAAGCTTACCTATCAGGGACGTATAGATGCCTCGGAAAAGCCGGGAACGGGACGTGCTGAAGACCTTATATATGCCATCGAACAAACCTTGAAAGGAGAGCCACTTGCCGCAGATCGCGCAATCACGCCCGCATTTGGATGCTCTGTTAAGTGGGCCTGGAAAAACGAGTGGACGATCAAAGTAAATGAAGATTGGAAAAAGAAGCCCGTAACCTTAGCGATGATAGATCTCCCAGCGCTTGAAGAGCTACTCGCTAATGACAGCGACCGCCTTCGGTTGGTAAATTTCTGGGCCACATGGTGCGGTCCCTGCATCATTGAGTACCCCGAATTTATTCAATTGCAGCGGATGTACGGTGAACGCGACTTCGAATTTGTTTCCGTAAGCCTCGACAGCCCGGATGCCGAGGAAAAAGTATTGAAATTCCTCAAAAACAAATACTCTGCAACGAAAAACTACTTGGTAAACAATGAGGATAAATATGCCTCCATTGAGGTCGTTGGAAACGACTGGGATGGAAGTCTGCCATTAACCTTATTGATTGAGCCGGGAGGAAAGGTGCATGAACGGATTCCGGGTACTATCAATCCACTTGCGCTTAGAAAGACAATTGTGGATCATCCCATGATAGGCAGGTATTACTAAGCAATCAAACACGCTGGGAGGAACGGATGAGTTTCCGATTCTTCCCAACGAAATCTATTATCTTATGTTGAAAATTAACCCCTAGTAAGCCCCAAACACCTGATCCAACTCCAACATTAATCCGCCTATCACCCTGCACTCCACGACGTCACCTACCGTATATAACCTAGAGGGCACATAGGCGCCGTTTTGCAAAAAATAAATCAAGAGCGTTTGCTCATTAGGAAGAATGATCCAATATTCTTTAACGCCGGATTCTTCATAAACTTCATATTTGTTTCGCAGCTCCTTCCTGTTATTGCCCGGAGAAAGTATCTCCACAATTAGATCAGGTGCTCCTATGCAACCCAGTTCATCGAGTTTCTCGCTATCACAGACCACACAGATGTCCGGCTGTACTACTGTGTCTATATCGGCATGTTTTTTGGATTTAAGAGGTAGGCGAACATCAAAGGGCGCCCCATAAGCTTTACAAGGTTTACCTACTAAATAATTATAAAATGAAGTAAAAACTTTGCCAAAGATCTCCTGATGCAGCCTTCGCGGAGCTGCCGCGGCCCTAAAGACCTTCCCATTTATCAATTCCACCATTTCCTCGAAATCCCAACTGAGGTAGGCTGCATAGGTGTATTTCCCGTACGCTGTAAATGGGGCTTCAACCCGACTGTGAGGTAAACGCGTCGAATCAACCGCTTCAGGAGAATCTTTCTCTGAGACAGATTTATAAGTCGCCTTTAGGTTTTCCTTAGCCGGTTTTTCCATTGGTTAAAAATAATCAACAAAATGGTTCAACGCAAAAACCCCGAGAAGAATGAATTTTTTTCTAACACAGGTCTTGATCTCTCAATAAAAGATCAAATAAACCCCTCGTCGTCCTCATCATCCTCTAAATCTCCACCGGCGCCCATATCAAACATACTACTGAAAAGGTCTTTAAACTGCATGCCGGTATCCAACAATTTCTTGCTTAGCTGACTGTATTCTGCCAATCCATGTAAGGCAAATTCCATGAAAAATTCCTTTTCTTTTTCAGGAAGGTTTTCCACATATGCAGTAACCACATCTTCTAAACCCGGTACCTGATGCAAGGCGGATTTGTAATCCTTATCGCTGTGGGTCGTCAATAGATCCATGGTATTGCCTTCTCCAAACCAAGACAATGGTAATACGTAGGGATTGGCTTCTTTACTCTTTTTCTTTTGCTCCGGAGACGGAAAGAAGGCAACAAAAAGTGTTCGAATTGCTTTTCCAATGAGGTTGTAAGCCACTAAACCAGCTCCTTCTTGTTCTCCCTCATAGACTAGTTCGACTTTACCGGTAATCGCTGGAATAACTCCTATCAAATCGACAATGCGAACAACAGTATTTGATTCTCCGTTACGGTAAAGTCTTCGCTCCGCAGATGAGATCAAATTCTCATATGCTGAAATGGTCAATCTTGCCGAAACTCCGCTTTTTTCGTCTACATATTCACTATTGCGCGCCTCAATGGCAATCTGCTCAATAAGGTCTTTCATCAATTCAGGAACATGGATTTTATCCAATGGCCGATTTTTGATGCGTGCTTCCTGAGCGGTTATTTTTCTGCCAATTTCAATACTCTTTGGATAATGGGTGATGATTTGGCTTTCAATCCTGTCTTTTAAAGGGGTCACGATACTTCCCCTGTTCGTATAATCTTCGGGATTTGCCGTAAAAACAAACTGAATATCCAACGGCAGCCTTAGCTTAAAGCCGCGTATTTGAATATCTCCTTCTTGAAGTATATTGAACAGGGCAACTTGGATCCGTGCTTGCAAATCTGGAAGTTCATTTATCACAAAGATCGATCTGTGTGACCTAGGAACAAGACCAAAATGCACCACACGTTCGTCATTGTAGGAGAGCTTCATTGTCGCAGCTTTGATCGGGTCCACATCCCCAATAAGGTCGGCAACAGAAACATCGGGAGTGGCTAGCTTCTCGGTGTAACGCTCACTTCTGTGCCACCACGTAATCGGCGTTTCGTCACCCAATTCAGCAATCAGTTCTTTTGCGTAGGTGGAAATGGGCTGCATTGGATCGTCATTTAGTTCCGCATTTGCGACTACAGGCACATACTCATCAAGCAAAAGCGTCATCATTCGGGCTATACGGGTCTTTGCTTGCCCGCGTAGACCCAACAGGTTGATATTGTGCTTGGACAGAATAGCTCGCTCAATGTCCGGTATTACGGTATCCTCGTAGCCCCATATGCCTTCAAAAACGTTCTCGTTATTTTTTATCTTTTGAATCAGATTTGAACGAAGCTCTTCCTTAACTGATTTGCTTTGATATCCTGAAGCTTTGAGTTGGCCTAAGTTGGTTATTTGTACTAATTGATCACTCGACAGTTGGTAGTATTCCATCAGTTAAAAACGTTTCGTTCGGTTCTTTTTGTAATCTTCGAAAATGAGGTGACCTAATCCTTTCAGGTTGCTATAATAGGCATTTCCGTTGTTGACAGCAGTAAATTCCTTGACAAATTCTTTCAAATAGGGATCAGAAGCAATCATAAATGTAGTTACCGGTATCTTCAACCGCCTGCATTGCGCAGCTAGTTTTAGCGTTTCCTTTAGTATTTTGCTGTCAATACCAAAGCTATTTTTGTAGTATTTGATCCCCACTTTCAAACAGGTTGGCTTGCCGTCGGTGATCATAAAGATCTGCTTGTTAGCATTTTTTCTCCTTCGTAACAAATCCATCGCCAATTCAAGGCCTGCCACTGTATTGGTATGGTAGGGCCCTACCTGAAGGTAAGGCAAGTCTTTAATTTCTATCTGCCAGGCATCATTCCCGAACACGATCACATCAAGGGTATCTTTTGGATACCGGGTCTTAATCAGTTCAGCCAATGCCATTCCCACTTTCTTGGCAGGGGTAATCCGGTCTTCCCCGTAAAGAATCATGGAGTGGGAAATATCGATCATAAGCACCGTGGAGGTTTGGGTCTTCAGTTCCTTCTCAACCACTTCAAGATCGTCTTCGGTGAGCAGAAACTCTCCCCCAAAACCATGATTGATTTGAGCGTTGCGGAGAGAATCCGTGAGTGCGATCTGATCTAAGTTGTCCCCAAACTGAAACGAGCGCCGGTCAGAACCGACTTCATCGCCTGGGCCTGTGTGTTTGGATCGGTGTTGGCCACCCTTTCCCTTTTTGAGCTTGCCGAATATCTCTTCCAAAGCACTCTTCCGGATTGTCTGCTCGGACTTACTCGTAATCCTTAGTTCCCCCTTGGCGTTTTTTTCATCGAGATACCCTTTGGCCTTTAAATCCTCTATAAAATCGCCGATTCCATAGCCGGGATTCGTCATGTTATACCGCTTGTCTAGGTTGGTCAGCCAACTTAATGCCTCGGCCACATCTCCACCGGTCATGGTGACGAGTTGAAGAAAAATATCCAACAATTGCTCGAAGGTATTTTTATCAGGGTCTTTTTCCGGGACAAACTGGGTAAATCTAAAGCCTCTCATAGGTAGTATAACACGATTAAGACCGGATGGGTTTAGTTAGTGGGCTAAAAACATTTTTCATTCTCCGGTATGCAGCATTTGCTGTATCTCAGTAGCCTGTAGATGACAGTTAAGCCATCCATCTTCGATGGAGGCGGCATACTTTTTATAAAATTGAATGGCAGGTTCGTTCCAGTCCAACACCTGCCACATCATGCCTGTACAGTTGTCTTCCAAACTTTGTTCCATAACACGTTCGAAAAGCTTTTTTCCCGCACCTTTCCCTCTTTCGGCTGCTGTTACAATATAATCTTCCAGATACAGCCGCTTTCCTTTCCAAGTGCTATAGCGGTAATAATAGATGGCAGTTCCGATTATCTCACCCGATTCTTCCTTGACGGCAACGAAAAAGCCGTAAACAGGATGGGGGCCAAAGCCGTCCTCTTCCATCATGGCAACCGTATTGGTGACTTGTTCCGGTGCCTTCTCATAAAGCGCCAGTTCCCTAATCAATTCAAATACAGCCAAAAGGTCTGCTTTTGTTCCTCTTCTGATCACATACATAGGTTGAAATTACTAAATAGAAGCTATATGTTACAACTCTTTTTTATCTTTGAGGGTAAATACCTACGCCATGTTTTTATCCATTGATGCCGGAAACACAAACATTGTTTTTAGCTTTTATGACGCTGCCACCGGTTTTTGGACCAAGGAGTTTCGACTGGAAACTAAGACGGACATCACCGAACTGGAAATCGAACAGAAAGTCGGCTTATTCCTATTGGAAAACAGTATACAAATACCACAAGTCACCAAGATAGGAATTAGTTCAGTCGTACCCGAACTGAACAACGCCTTGATTCAATTTTGTCAAAAGCTTTTTAGCATTTCCGCCTACCTGATAAGCGGCCAAAGTTATTCCAAGATAGCAATTAGCACCGCGAGACCTGATGAAATCGGATCTGATCTTATGTGTAATGCCATGGCTGCCTACAGCAAGTTGCGGACAGCCTGTATCATTGTTGATTTTGGCACAGCGTTAACATTTACAGTGGTTGACGACACGGGTTTTGTATTGGGTGTAAATATAGCCCCGGGAATTAAAACCGCTATACGTTCACTATCAAGCAGTACCTCAAAGCTTCCTGAGGTCAAATTGGAGGTGCCTGAGTCGGCAATCGGCAAAAACACCGTACATGCCATTCAGGCGGGAATTATCTTCGGGTATGTAGGGCTTGTGAATGGCATGTTGGATACCATCTTTGAAGAACTCTCAGCCACACCCAAGGTAATTGCCACCGGTGGCCTTTCCCATTTTTTACCCAAGTTGGAAGACCGGTTTGACTATGTAGACCGAAATCTTACGGTAGAGGGAATCCGCCTTATCACTGAGAAAAATATCATCGATTACAAGTAGCCTTTACCTCTCTCGATCTTCCACCCAAAGAGTCATTAAGGCACATGCTGTGATCGGTTGCCTTTGCGGCGATCATGCACCATGTTGGATAAGCTAGCTGCAACCTGAATAAAGGCCAAACTTTCCTACTTCGTAAAGATGTACTATGGGTTTTATCTTCATTTCGCTAGCGAACTAGGTGTGGCATAACTCTTGCACCCATTTTATCCAAGAAAGCTAAGTACAGAGCAACTCTTTTTCACACACGCTATATCCCGGGATGAAATGGTGAGTTAGACACACACCATTTGTGGTCCGTCTCTCATTTACCGGGTTGTCTGAATATTAATTACACATTTAATCTAAGAAAGCTATGATTCCAGCAAATCTAATTCAAGAGCTACTTAACGTAAAAAATGCCCCCTGCGTGTCGCTCTACATGCCGACCCACAGAAATCATCCGGATAATCAGCAGGATTTGGTACGATTTAAGAACCTAGTGAAAGAGGCCGAACAATCCTTGCTTCAAAAATATACCACAGAGGAGACAAGCGATCTTCTTGCTCCTCTCGAAGCTTTAGCGCAAAACACCCATTTTTGGAACCATACCTTAGATGGATTGGCGGTGTTTTGTTCTCCCGACACCTTCGAAAAGCTAAAGTTATCTGTTAATTTGGATGCATTGTCGATCGTCGCTGACAGTTTTCACACCAAACCTATCCGAAACTACCTGCAGTCGGTTGACCGCTTTCACCTCTTGGCGCTAAGCAGGCATGAATTTAAGCTTTTCGAAGGAAACCGGCATTCGTTGGAAGAAGTGGCACTAAAATCCGATATACCTTCCACCATTGAGGACGCTCTTGGCGACGAGCTTACCAATGAGCACCTTACATCAGCATCTTATGGGGGAGTCGGCGGCGAAAGTAACGCAATGCATCATGGACACGGAAGCAAAAAAGACGAAGTGGACATTGACGCAGAGCGGTTTTTCCGCATTGTATCAGACAATATCGAAACCCATTACTCTAAGCCGTATAAGCTGCCCTTGATTTTGGCCACTCTACCTGAGCATCATCACCTCTTTCATGAAGTTAGCAAAAATCCCCACCTTCAAACAGATGGCGTTAAAATCAATCCTTTTGCCCTTGACAAAGAGGAACTGGCGAAATTAGCTTGGGAGGCGATGGAACCCGGCTACCATGCCATTCTTAAAGCGCATGGGGAACGATTTTCGCAAGCTAGGGCCGAAGGGAAAGGTTCGGATGATTATAAAGAACTGGCCGTTGCCGCAATTGAAGGCAGGATAGATACCTTGTTGGTGGAGGTTGACAAAATCATTGAGGCCCGAATCACCAACCTTACCACAGGCAACACCCAAAAGAAGGATCTGGACAACCCACGTGTAGACGATCTTACAGACGATATGAGCGAATTGGTGATGAAAATGGGTGGTAAAGTAGTGATAGTGCCCGCTGAAAAGATGCCGACGGATACTGGGTTGGCAGGAATTTATAGATACTGATAGGTTGGATTGCCTGTTGGATGTTTTATTCCAATCGATCCATAAAAACACAAAAAGCGCCAGACTGCCGGAATAAGGCAGATCTGGCGCTTTTCTATTGCCATTTAATATGACTTGGTACGATGAGGTCTATTTGTAGTACCCGACTTAGGAAAACCTAGTTTCCGCCATCCCACCAGGTCCTTGTTATCCAATCATCTCCTCCCATTCGAGAGATCGCACTGTTCAGGGATTCTGGGTTTACACCGCTCTCACCAGCTGGGTAAGGCTGGCGTCTGGGTATTTGACCGGAAGCGAAGTTTCCAGGGAAATTAACTGGCGTCAATTCCGGATATCCGGTACGTTTCCAGTTGTTCCACGCTTCCACGTAATTCGCAAAAATGCTGGTTGTTGCCCATATCTGCTCGTTTATCATCTCCAAGGAAGCCTCCGTTGAACTCGTATCCAACGGATTGGCACTTAGGTAGGCAGCCGCTTCGCTTGAAGAAACGGTTCCTCCACCATATTTGCCCAAGGTAGTGAAAGCACCACTAACGCCATTAGCATAAAAGGTGGCTGCTGAACCGGAGGTAAGGCCGCGAACTACCGCATCGGCGAGGAGCAGTTGTACTTCCGCATAAGTCAAAGCGAAAACAGGTGCATCCCTATCTCTGTAAATTGCAGTTGGTCTGGAATAAGCCCCTATAAGAGCAACATCACTTCCAGATCCTGTTGCTCCGGGAAAGTCAGGATGGGTAGAAATGTCAAATTGCCCGCCAGTCATGTCATAGCCATTTGGCAATCCGATCTGAACAGCCGGATCGTTGTTTCCAACTACTACGCCATTTCTATTCGCCGCCAAACCAGCCGGAGGAACTTCAGCAATGATAGGTAGTCTCGGATCATTCGTGCTTTTCAGGTAGTCTATCATCACTTTTGACCATCTTACTTCATAAATGTCATCCACCACGTTCAAGGCATTAGCATTTGAATTAGAGTAGCCATTGGCTTGATCAGAAGGGACTAAGGCATCGTCATCAGGTGAAGCCATCACTCCTCCAGTCACAGCTTTTTGTACCCAAGCCTGAGCTAGTGTCGCGTCTACCTTTACCAGGCGAAGAGCCATCTTTAACATAATAGAATAGCCAAACTTTCTCCATTTGGCGATGTCGCCACCATAGATCACGTCATTTCGTATAGGATCTCCGGCTGGATTTAGGTTATTGATCGCGCTTTCCAGATCGTTCATCATGTTGATATATGCCTCTGACTGACTGTCATATTTCGGCTGAGTGATGCCTTCTTCTGCTTTTAGACCCTCAGAATAAGGTATATCCCCATATACATCAGTAACAAAGGATAAGGTCGCCACTTTGAAAATACCACCTACTGCATTCAAATTACTCAGATCCTTCAGTAATGCAAGGCTTTGCATTTGGTTGATTCTAGAGGCTACTTGATAGCCATTGTTCCAAACCCCTTGAATATAGGAATTGGTACTTCCGGAGATAACATATTTATCAGCATTTGAATAGTAATTGGCTCCTCCCGTGGATGTTGAGGCCAAGGCCTGTATCCACATGCTTTGAAACAAAATTGGTCCCGAATATCCGGTAAGCATGTCCCCATAGCCATATGCAGCAATGGGTAAGATCAGGTTGGGATCAAACACCTCCGCCCCAGGGCGGTTGGGATCCGTGTTAAGCGCTTCAAATCTCTCGTCACAGGAAGTGACGAACAAAAAGCTACTTAGAAGAAATAAACTTATATACTTTTTCATTTTAGTGCATTTTGAAATTTAAGTTAAATCCAATAGAACGTGTTGGAGGCAAGCTCGTTCCTTCTATACCGAGGTAATTAATATTTGCTCCGAAAGTAGCCTCAGGGTCTATATTCTCTGCCTTCCTCATCAAGATCGCCAGATTTCTTCCCACGATAGAGGCCGTTAAACCTTTAAACACGGGAACTTTATTAAACCAAGCATCAGGGAACGAATAGCCTAGCGTCATTTGGCGCAACTTGATGAAGTCTCCATCCACAACGCTGGTACGAGTTACGTTCTGTACAAGTGCTTGATAGTAGCTTTCTGCGGGCGCAGTTATTTCATTGGTTGTTATCCCTTCTTCCCTTCCCACAAGGGTATTTTGATGTAGACCTCTGAAGTGAGAATAGAATTCTGTAGCAGACAATACTTTGTTTCCAAAGTTGTAATCAACCAGAAAGGCAAAGGATAAGCCTTTATAGATGAATTCGTTGTTCCAGCCACCGTAGTGGGTAGGAAGTACCGATCCCCAGTTTTTCATTTCACCACGAACGGGGAGGCCGGCATTGTTCACGACGATGTTACCATTTGCGTCATACTGATAATCGTAAGCCCTGATTTGCGGACCTGGTAGGCCGGGTACATAGGCAGTAACCGCATTTCCAAGTGTCGCTCTGTTTTGACCAAGATTTATCGGGTTGTTGTCCAGATTCGTACTTAACACCTCGTTACGCACATTAGTAAAGTTGAAGGACGATCTCCAGGTGAAGTCGCTTGTCTGTATCGGTATACCGACGATCATAAGCTCTAGCCCTTTGTTGTTGGTAGACCCTGTGGCAACTACGGCACTGTTGAAGCCAGATGCAATGCTGTAGCTCGCATTCATGATTTCATTGTTGGTAGTCTTGGAGAAATAAGCCACATCGAAGGTCAGTCGGTTGTCAAGGAAACTTAGGTCCAGACCGAATTCAATTTCATCCGTGGTAAACGGCTTCAAGAAAAGGTTTGGCAGACTAAGAGGGGATGATCCCGCTGCGATTCCGTTGAATGAGTTTGCAGAATTGTAGTAGAATTGCGTTTGATAGGCCGCAAAAGGCTCACCGCTAGTAACGGCATACGATGCGCGCAACTTTCCGAAATCTAAAGCCGGGAGGTTAATGAATTCGTCAAATAAAAATGCTCCCGTTACGGAAGGGGAGAATATACTGTTGTTATTGGTAGGCAAGGTGCTGTATACGTCGTACCTTCCCGTTGTGGTCAGCGTCAGGTAGTTTTTGTACCCAAAGCCAAGGGAATAAAATCCGGAGACTACTTCCCGCTCGTCAAACCCGTAGGATCGATTAAAAACCTCCACGTTAAAAGGGGAATACAATTCGGGAATTACAAACCTTGTTCCGCCTACACCAACTTGCTCAAAACGATTGTTACGGAACGTACCACCTAGCAACGCATCTATCTCTATATCCTGTGTTACATCAACATCTGCTCCAAATAGTGCGTCTACGTTCAATTCAGACCTTGTCGACAAGCCCCGGCCATTCAGGTTTCCTTTTAAATCTGATGAATAAGCCAAGCCTGTAGGGTCAACGGAGAAAAAGTCGTCGTTTGATACGTCATTTCCAAGCCGTAACATGGTGTAGATTTTGGGAGTGAAACTGTACTTCGCCGAAAGTGTAGATATATTACGCTTTCTGCCCCTGTCGTTGATGCCTTTGTTGGCAATAAAGTAGGGGTTTGTGACGAAGATGTCATCACTGAACACAATTTCCCTTCCGTCAGCATCATAGCCCGGAGCAAAGATGCTCGGAGCAACGTTTGGCGCCAGAAAAAGGAAGTTATTCGGATTTTTTGGCCCGTCGCTTAGGTTGGGGATATTGGTACTTTTCTGATCAATGTAATTGATCATTGCAGATATATTCAGTTTGTCTGTAATATTCTGATCGACGTTCAAGTTGATGTTCAAGCGATCATTTCCGCTATTAGGGACGATTGAATTCGAATTCAAATTGGAAACGGATAACCTAAAAGCTCCATCCGCACCTAGTCCTTTGGATACAGCGACTGTATTGGTCACATTTGTTCCAATGTTATAGAAGTCCATGTAATTTTCACTGGATGGTTCATAAGGATACTGGTTGCCATCGTATCCAAGTACGGTACCACCCATGCGCTCACCCCATGCAAATCTACCCGTTGTACGGGCATCTGCGGCGGTCTGCGGTCTTCTACCGCCTCTGCCTTGACCATATTCATTTTGGAAGTTGGTAAAATCCACAGGCTGATCGGTCATCACGTTCAGGTTGTAGCTCAACGCCCAATCCTGCCCTTTCTTGGCAGTTTTGGTGGTAATCAGGATTACCCCGTTAGAAGCTCTGGCACCATAGAGTGCGGAAGCTGCCTGGCCTTTTAATACAGTCATCGATTCGATATCATCCGGACTAAGGTTCCCGATACCGTCTCCGTTATCAGAGCCACCCCACTGTCCAGCTGATCCCCGCTGTGTATTATCCATTGGGACGCCATTGATTACAAAAAGCGGTGAACCTGTCCCGGAGATACTTGGAAGGCCGCGAAGTACAATGTTTGAAGAGCCCTGAGGACCTCCGTTTGTGCCCTTCACCACCAAACCCGCTACTTGACCAGTTAGCGAATTGGCAACGTTCGTCTCTCTGGCTTTGTCCAAAATATCACTGTCTACGGTAGAAACGGCATAGCCGAGTTTTCTTTTTTCTTTCGTCAGCCCCAAGGCTGTTACGACGACTTCATTTAATTCGCTCGCATCTTCAATTAGTCGAACGTCAAGCTGTGTTCGATTCCCCACAGTAAACTCTTGGGTTGCAAACCCGATAAATGAAAATACCAATATGGTGTTATCGGCTACGTTGATAGAGAACTTACCGTCTATGTCGGTTGCGGTTCCGGTTTGGTTCGTCTTATCCAACACGGAAACGCCTGGGATGGGATTGCCATCCACTTCTGAAACGACCGTACCTGTTAAAGTCCGGGTTTGGGCAAAGGCTCCGATGCTGAAAAGCATCATGAACGCCAACCCATACGAGATTGATAGAATTCTTTTCATTGTTACTAATTAAGGTTAGAAATAGATTGGTTCATTGGTGATACACTTTTAAATACCTATACGCGCAGCCACCCAGTTTTGGGGAATAAATGTAAGGTAATTTGACAGATTTTTTCGATTATGAAGGTTATAATTTAAGAAAAATTTTAATTTTTACGTTCTATTTTAAAGAATTTATTACTTAACTATCAGGAATAAATTTTGTTTTCGACGTATTCTTTTTGTAATTATTAAGCCTGTGTTAACTTATGAAGAATTATATTCAAATATTTAAGCAATAGACAGACCTTCGAAGCAAAACCTATTTCTAACAATATAGACCCGTAATTCGCTTCCTTCATTTTTAAGGTTTTTGGCCGATTGGTGACGCTGTTTTTACTAGTTATAGGGATTTAGCGACCTGCTCTGGTTTTTTTACAAATCTCCCAGATTTGGTTGTAGCCTTTTCATTCATCAGCTGGCTTATCATCAAATTAGCGAGGTCCCCACTTATTCCCTCTCTCTTACCGTATTATTACCAATATACCCTTTACGGCTAGACTTCTATATCCAAATTTCTGTAGTCACCCCTATTTCGAGCCTATTTAGCGGGAAAGGACTACATCGCAATTTGTTCTTCTATGTTGATTGATTACTAATTTGATCTGCTTATCCAGATAAAACGCTGCCAAATTCATATTGTTGAACTCGTGAAACTGATCTGTCCTCGGTTTCCTGATTCAAATCTTCGGATGTATTTCAGAAAATTCTCCTTTTATACTATCAGCGCCTAAACCTCGATCTTCGTTTACCTGTCTTTCACCACCTCGATCCCCGGCCTCTCCGGACTCTCCATGCCTTCCCCAAAATAAAAATCCGTGTGCGGCGGCTGGTTGTAGGCAACGTTTTGCCAAGCTATGCTAAGACGGTAGTGTGGGTTGTGCATTAGCGTGTAGATGCGGTGGCTAGTGGGAATCGAAGTGGAAAAGATCCTCAATTCGCTATTGTCAGCCGTTCGGGCGATCAGTTCCTCCCGCCAGTCACCCAAAATATCCGCGGACAAGCAGGGATTGGATTTGGTGCCGTTGTTTTTGATGAGGTTAAAGTCCTCTCCTGAAAATATGCGCTCGGAAACACTGTTTTCAAAATCCCATTTTTCGATATTCACGCCATCCAGCAGTTCTCTAAGCACATCCCCATCCCACCAAATGGCCATGTTACTTGAACTGGGTTGACTTTCTGAAATTACATCACCTTTTACATTCCAAACTCCCTTAAGCCCATCTCCAAAAGCCCAACTTTCATAGCCCTTATGCCTCGGATCAATATCTATAGAAATGCCTCTTCCAACATCCTTCGAAGGATAGGACCAGAGTACCTCTCCGGTGAGGGCATCACGTAGGTTTACGGCATGGGGATGGTCGGGGCGTTCGTGAATACCAAATAGCTCCAAACCGGGCCGATCCGGATCTATGTCGGAAACATGCATGGCATCGCCATGTCCAAGACCGCTGCTATATAGCCCGGTCCCATCCTCATCAATAACCATTGCTCCGAAAACAATCTCATCCTTCCCATCAGCGTCCACATCCGCTACGGTTAAACTGTGATAGCCTTGCCCCTCGTAATTTTGATGCTCGGGCTTACCATCGTTGGTATCAAAGGTCCATTCCAAATCCAACTCCCCATCCCGCCATTTCCATGCAGCAATGACCGTTCGGGTATAATATCCTCTGCTCATAATCAGACTTGGTCGCTTACCATCCAAATAGGCGATCCCTCCCAAAAAGCGATCTACACGATTCCCATAGCCATCGTCCCACAATTTTGTTAACTGATCTGCTGTCGGATTTTCGGTTTCCGGATGTCTAGGAGGTACAAAATCCGTCGTGGCAAGTACTTCCCCTGTCCTTCCGCTAAAAACTGTCAGAAACTCGGGGCCAGCCAATATATACCCGTCCCCATTTCTCCAGTCGGCCTCCTTATCACCGATGACATTTCCCAAGCCGTCGATTGTGCCGTCTGCCGTTTTACAAGCAACCTCAGCTGTTCCGTTCCCATCCAAATCATAAACCATAAACTGGGTGTAATGGGCTCCCTCTCGGATGTTTTTACCAAGGTTGATTTCCCACAAAAACTCACCATCAAGCGTATAGGCATGCAGTATAGGTTCATCGGTATGTCCCTTTTGTGAATTGTCTTTTCCCCGTCCGGCAAAATGAACCACTATGTCGTATCTACCATCACCGGTTAAATCGCCAACGGAGGCATCGTTAGCCGTATATCCCTTCGGTGTGCGCAACGGAATGGAAAGGTAGGGCTTATCCCATGCGATAACGTGCTTTGATTCTTCTTGCAAGACATTACCTAAAAACGTTTGTATAAAATACCTGGTGTCATTGTCTGTTCTGATACCAATGTCCAAAAAGTTTGTAGTGTTTTGTAATCGCGCATGGTTTAATTTTTGCGTAGCTCCCCCACGTTCTACTTTAAAGACATCAAAGGAAATAGCATCCGGATCTGTGCCAAGCAACCTCCAACTTAGCAACACGCCGCTATGTGATGGCACAGCAACAAGTCCACGATCCAAATGTTCCATTTGGCGTTGGCCGACGGTGCTGAACGAAATAAAGGACAATAGTACCATAGATACTCTAAAGCTATTATTCATATTACTTAGATTATCAAATTGAAAAATTGAACTGGACTTTCCATATAACTAAGGATGTTTTCTTGGGTATGGGTATACCTATCATCAAGAAATGAGTCGGTAGCTCGGCTAAATTATCGACCAGTTTTAATCCGGCTTAAGGTACATATTTCTTAAACAACCACAAGAGCCTGAGACATTTTCTCCAAAGAAAGGAAGCACGCATACTTCCTAAACGTTAATCAACTGCATTTGTAGCACACGACCCTCTATTCGTTAAAAAGCCATTTTTTTTCTTCTTTCACCAACTTTATAAATTAAATTTTCCTTTGCTTTCTGTATGTTCTTTCTTGACCCCCATAAGTTGTGGTGAACGATAAACAAAACCATATAGAACAGCAAACTACCGAAGAACCGGATTTTATAAACAAAAAATATCAATCCATCCAAATTACTCCCCGATTGAATATGGCTTATAAAAATCGTTCAGAACGTCCGTGTAGAGACACAAGAAGGTTTTAGCCTTAATTGCCCGATGCTTCAAGGCAGAAGAAATCGGCGAACAGTTCTTTATCGGGGTGAATACGGTTAACTCCCACAAAAAACGAGTTAAGGAAGTGCTAGAAACAACCTCCAATCGGAACCTAATGCAATTTGCAAAGGCGTTTGATCTGTGGTAACTTGTTGCATTTTGTTTCCAACGAAAAAACGCCAATCCCTGTCTTTGTTGGGATTGGCGTTTTATTTCTAGGGAATATATGAGCTATACGGAGAACTTATACCTTAGCGTCACCATAAACATACCCTTCGGATTTACTGATATGCTGGGCTACGACGGTTAGCAATATACCATATATTACTTTAGAACTTACATCAGCTATGGTATAGGTTATCTGTCTTGCAACTACACCAGTTTCATTAAAAAAACCTCCTTCAATTCCCGCCAAATGGGGCATCAGATAGGCTCCCGGGTATAACATCCATGAGATTAAAAATAGGATCCAAATACTATTTAATGTCTTTTGCGCGGCAACCGGAATTCCCTCTTTACCCTCGTCAATCACTTTTTTCATCAACCACAATATATGAACAAAAAAGACCGTAGAAATCGCGCCCCAAATGCCAAATGCCAATAGGTCGGTTACCTCATAAAACTGACCTATATAACCGGTCACAATCATGCCTGTTCCAGAAAACCAAAACTGATTTCGCACACTGGAAAAATTACTTTTAGTAAGGGAAACAACAAATAGAATCTGAAAAAGTAACATGGGCACATCAATCAACCAATTTAGATAACGGTATCCATTATTGAACAAATCTTGGCCTTCTCCTAAAAAATACCTGCCTCTCTCTTGGTCAAAAACAAAGGAAGATGTCCAGTTTCCAGCCTGCACATAAAGCAGTAGAAATGCGGAAACCATCACGACAACAGATATTACCGAAGATAATCTGAATCTGGGAGCGACATAATTGATGGTTAATACAAAGTAGAGCAAGGCAGCCAACATCACCGCATAGCCTAGTGTCAGGATGTGGGCAACCATTTGGTAGGCCATTTCCGAATAACCGTCCTTAAGACCAATGTAATTTTCAAATGT
>WGNT01000180.1 GCA_016124425.1 Cytophagales bacterium | reverse complement strand
TGTGCTCTTCCGATCTCCTTTCCAATTTCTTTTTCATTGCGGTAAATATGCGCGCAGTCGAAATGCCTATAGCCCATCTTGATGGCTGCTAGTACAGCTTCATAAACTTCATTGGGCCGGGATTGCCAGGTTCCAAGCCCTATAGCTGGCATTTGGTCTCCATTCGCAAAGGTTAATTTTTTGGTCATGAACAACAGTAAAAATTTAAGATGTCAGGAATTATTATCCACTGAAAGGTACTAAAAAAAGCGCCAATAACCGAGGCTATGCAGGGGATATTAGGAGGAAGGGGGGAAAATTACCCACGGGCCCAGCGGTTTTGCCTAGGCCCGTGGTAGGTATCATGTAGCCCTTAGAGTCCGAAAAGGGACGGCAGCCAAAGCGACAACCCGGGGAAAAGCGTAATGATCAGCAATCCAATAATCATTGTAATAAAAAACGGTAACAGGGGCAAAAACACCTTGGCGATACTGGTTTTGGCAACCCCCACACCGACAAAAAGAACGGAACCTACCGGAGGCGTACACACGCCGATACACAGGTTTAGGACCATCATGATGCCAAAATGAACCGGATTAATCCCCAAGGCAACAACTGCCGGCAGAAAAATTGGGGTAAAAATCAGCACCGCGGGTGTCATGTCCATAAAGGTCCCTACGAATAACAGGATCAAATTGATGATGATCAATATCACAAACTTATTCTCACTCAGTGACAACAAGGTTGTACTGATAGACTGGGGGATATTTTCACTAGACATGGCCCATGACATACTCATAGAAGTAGCGATCAACAACATGACAATGGCCGTCGTCTCAGATGCCTTAAGGAGTATCCGGGGAAGATCGACAAAGGAAATCTCCCTGTAAATAAAGGAAAGGATAATGGTATACACCACGGCAATAGCTGATGCCTCGGTAGCGGTAAAAATACCAACAACGATGCCCCCTATCACGACTACTAAAAGGAGGAGACTTGGAAACGCATCAACAAATTTCTTCACTAATTCCTTCACTGGTGTTAGCTCCCCGGCAGGAAGATCGTGTTTTTTAATAAAAATCGCAGCTGTGATCATCAGCAAAAGTCCAATCAGAAGTCCAGGAATATACCCGGCTACAAAAAGTGCGGCAATGGAAACCCCACCACTGGCTAAGGAATATACAATCAATACGTTTGACGGCGGAATGATCAAGCCGGTCGTCGATGAGGTTATGTTCACCGCAGCCCCCAGTTCTCTGGGATACCCTTCTTTCTCCATTCGAGGAGCCAAAATCCCCCCGATTGCGGATGCCGCCGCTACTGCGGAACCGGCAATTGCCCCAAAAAGCATGGCAGCGATCACATTGACATAGAGTAATCCGCCCGGCAGCCTTCCCGTTAATGCCTTGGCAAGGTCAATCAACCGGTTTGCTATGCCTCCTTTGTTCATAATCTCCCCTGCCAGTATAAAGAAAGGAATGGCTAATAAGGCGAAACTGTCCAAGCCCGTCCCCATACGCTGGGCGATGGTCGTTGCTGAGGGCACGGTGGCTATGGTAACCGTGAGCGTCAAAAAGCTGGAAAGGCCTAAACTCCATGCCACAGGTACACCTATGGCCATAAGGGAGACGAAACTCAATACAAGGATTACGATGCTGATATATTCCATCTTAAAGATTACTTGGGGTTACTGGGTTGCTTAGAATAGTTTTGATTTCCACAATCTGATAAAAGATAACCAACAGACCGCTGGTAGGGATCATCGCGTAAACGTAGGCCAAGGGAAGCCGAAGCGTAGCTGACTTTTGTTCTAGCACGTAGGTGATATACACCAGATTCCCCCCTCCCATCACCATTACCGGCAATACAAACGCAACGATAATCAGGCTAATAAAAATCATCAGCCGCTTTTTGGATTCGCCATATAGTCTTTGAGGAAATAGGTCAATGGCAAGGTGTTGGTTTTGGCCGGCTACATAGGCAGCACCAAGCATTCCCAGCCAAACCAACAAATAGCGGGATAGCTCGTCGGTATAGGAACTAGGCGACTGAAATACGTATCTGGAAAGTACCTGCCACGTTACGTTGATCACCATTATAGCCATAATACTTATCAGCAGGACAGCTACTACCCTGTCAATCTTTTTCTTTAGCTCTGTCATTATTTTAATAGTTTCTGATTTTTTCAACCAATGCATACATTTCAGGATTCTCGACCTTCAAGGCATCATACACTTTTTGGGCTTCCTTCTCAAAAGGAGCTTTGTCCGGATAGGATATTTGTACCCCGGCTTCCTTGAGGATCCGCATGGATTCCTCCACGGATTCCGCCCATAGTTTGTATTGGAATGTAGCGGATTCATCCGCGGCTTCCTGTAGCCACTGTCGCTCTTCATCTGAAAGCCTCTCCCATACTTTGGTACTTACAATCATCATATCCGGAACCGCCGTGTGTTCATTGATGCTGTAAAACTTACAGACTTCATAATGTCTTGAGGTCAGCAAACTGGGGGGATTGTTCTCGGCTCCGTCTACGATTCCCTGCTGTAAGGCGGTGTAAAGCTCCCCGAAAGAAACAGGCGTAGGAGATCCCCCGAAACTTTGGATCAACCGGACCGCGGTAGGGCTTTCCATGACCCGTATCTTCAGCCCTTTTATGTCCTCTGGCGTCTCCACCGGCTTATTTTTTGTGTAAAAACTTCGCTTTCCGGCATCATAGAAACACAAGCCCTTGAACCAATATTTTTCACCTGCTGAAAGTAAGTCCTTACCAATGGGGCCTTCGAGTACCTTTACCTGATGAGCATCATCTCTGAACAAATAGGGCTGACTTAATACCTTGATCTCTGGAGCGAAACCTTCCATGGCTGCAGTGGATACCTTCGTCATGGCAAGGCTTCCGATTTGCAGTAATTCCACAAGCTCACGTTCGGATCCCAATTGTTGGTTTGGATACACTTGGATTTTCATCTCTCCCCCGGACTTTTCATAGAGCCTATCGGCCATGAAAATCATTGCCTCGTGAACCGGATGGGACGTATCAAGTCCGTGCCCGAGCTTCAGGATACGTACGCCTCCTGGTTTGGAACAGGCAGCTACCGACAGCAGCAGGAGTATAGCAAAACATGTTGAGATAAGTCTTCTAGGAGGGGATGTGTTAATTGACGCTATCATTGGTTACCGTTATTGATGAATTGATCAGGGTGCTTTTCTCGAAAGGCAAACTACCCTATTTTTCGCCTAAAACTACATTGGTTTCCGCAAAAATTATAGTATGTCACCATTCATTTTCCAGAAAGGAGGGAATTTTATCTAAAGGGCAGCATAATTATCTTAGAAGTTTTCCGACGTTTTCGCCCGTAACTAACTGCTCGACTTCTTGCAAGGTGACGAAATTGGCATCTCCCGAAATGGAATGTTTTAGAACCGAGGCTGCAAGCGCAAAGGTAAGTGCTTCTTTATCCGGCTTGTTGAGTAGTCCGTGTATAAGTCCTGCCATAAAAGCATCCCCCCCTCCTACCCGGTCAACGATATTCGGCATATCAAAGGTAGGACCTTGGATCAGTGCTTCCCCGTTCCATAGTACGCCGGACAATTTATTGTGTGTGGAGCTCAATGCTTCCCGATGGGTTGTTGATATAAACTTTATTTGAGGGAATTGGGCCTTGGCCCGTTCACAGGCCCTGACAAAATCCTCATCGTGGATATTCATGCAGTTTGCGAAATCTGTGAGACCGGCTATAATCACGTCGGTGTACTGAATCAACCCAGGCATTACATCAACGGGCGTCTTCCCATATTGCCAGAGATTACGGCGGTAATTAATATCCCCGCTTACCGTTACCCCAAGTTGATGGGCGGCTTTTATCGCTTCCAGACAAAGGCGGGCAGCTGGTTCTGATATTGCTGGCGTGATTCCGGTCCAATGAAACCAGTCTGCTCCTTCAAAGACCTTTTTCCAGTCTACTTGGTCACAGTCAAACTGTGAAAAAGCAGAGCCAAAACGGTCATAGATAATTTTTGAGGACCGGTGCATGGCGCCGTTTTCGAAGAAATAAATCCCCATCCGGCCTTCGCCAAAATAGACATACGAGGTGTCTATTCCCGAGGACCTAAGGTAACGCACTGCCGCCCGGCCGATCTCATGATCGGGAAAGGCACATATATGGGCCACCGATTCTCCCCAGTAAGCAAGGGAGGCGGCAACGTTCGCCTCAGCGCCGCCGAATTGAACTTCGTAATAGTGGGTCTGAATGAACCGCTCATGGCCCGGCGTAGATAGCCGCATCATCACCTCACCCAATGTAATAATCCGCTTGGACATGATAAATCTGTTTTGAAATTTCCAACGGTAGACAAAACCTGCAAAAAAAAGCCGCACAAGCCCCGCTTTTCGTGCAAATTTTACATAAATTGTGCAATCGATTGCTCAATATAGGTAAATAAACGAAATGAAGCACAACGTACTTAAAATACATCCCAAGGACAACGTCTTGGTCGCATTGACTGATCTACAACAAGGAGAACAAATTACTTTTGAGAATCAAACCATTACACTTAAAACTACTGTTAACGCAAAACATAAGTATGCTGAGAAGGATTTCGCCGCCGGAGACTACATCTATATGTATGGCATTATTGTCGGCAAAGCAAAGCTACCTATAGAAAAAGGCGCGGCAATCACCACCGAAAACCTCGCACATGCAACCTCTCCTTATACGGGTAAGCGGGAAAGCACGGCGTGGCAGGCCCCAGACATAAGCCGATGGAAAGACCGAACCTTCGACGGATACCATAGACCAGACGGAAAAGTCGGAACGGCAAATTATTGGTTGGTGGTGCCTTTGGTCTTTTGTGAAAACAGAAATGTGGATATAATGAAGCAGGCCTTTGTGGAAGAACTTGGTTTTGCAAAACCTAATCCCTACAAAACCCTTGTCCAGCAGATGAAAGCCAGCTATGAAAAAGGTGAACACCAGAAACTAGCAACCTTGGGATTGGAAACAATCGAGCAAGAAGGCAATAGCAGGTTTTTCAAACAGGTAGATGGGATCAAGTTCCTCACCCATCAGGGCGGCTGCGGCGGTACTCGTCAGGATTCAGAAGCACTCTGTGCGTTGATCGCCGGATACATCGCTAATCCCAACGTCGCCGGCGCAACGATTCTTAGCCTTGGATGCCAAAATGCACAACCTGCCATTCTCCGCGATAAACTTGCCGCCATCAGTCCCAACCTGCAAAAGCCGGTAATCATCTTGGAACAACAGAAGGAAGGTACGGAGTCCCAGCTGGTAACCAAAGCCATACAGGAAACGTTTTTAGGGCTTGCAGAAGCCGACCAGCAACAGCGAAAACCCGCCCCATTAAGCGCGCTGACCATCGGCTTGGAATGTGGGGGCTCAGACGGGTTTTCAGGGATATCGGCAAATCCTGCCGTAGGGCATGTATCAGATTTGCTTGCCGCTTTGGGAGGAAAAACCATCCTCTCGGAATTCCCGGAACTCTGCGGGGTAGAACAGGAGCTAATCAACCGATGTACCACAGATGCAAACGCCGATAAATTTGTCCGGTTGATGCGGACCTATGCCGCATCCGCAGAAGCGGTTGGCTCGGGATTTGATATGAACCCCTCCCCCGGAAACATTAAGGACGGACTCATCACAGACGCCATCAAATCGGCCGGCGCGGCAAAAAAAGGTGGCACCTCCCCTATTGTTGACGTGTTGGACTATACAGAACAGGCAACACAAGCCGGATTAAACCTGCTCTGCACCCCCGGAAATGATGTTGAAAGTACGACAGCCATGGCCGGATCCGGTGCTACGATTATCCTGTTCACTACCGGGTTGGGCACGCCGACCGGTAACCCCATAACGCCGGTGATCAAAGTTTCCTCCAACCACCGCATGGCCCAAAAGATGGCGGACATCATTGATGTAGATACAGGGTATGTGGTGTCTGGGGAAAAAACAATCGCCGAAGTGGGTGACGATATGTTCGAATTTATCATCGAGGTCGCAAGCGGAAAAGTCAAACCCAAAGCAGTAGTACTAAACCAAGATGATTTTATCCCTTGGAAAAGAGGTGTTTCTTTATAATCTTTAGCCCCAATTTAGACTAACTCAAATCCTACTCATGTCAAATTTGTTTTCAGTAAAAAATAAAATCATCATGGTATCGGGAGCTACCGGGGTGCTGGGCAAGGCGATGGCCAAACACTTGGCCTCCGAGGGTGCCCAAATCATTGTTCTGGGAAGAAATCCGGAAAAAGTCACCGAACTTGTCAATGAAATTAAAGACGAGGGAGGCTTCGCCCACCCCGCTATTGCGGACGTCACTAGCGAAGAACAGCTTCAGGAATTATACAAGGAAATTGCCGGGGAGTTTGAGCTAATTGATGTACTCATCAACGCTGCCGGAGGCAATATGCCCGGAGCGGTGGTCATGCCCAATCAATTTTTGACGGATCTATCCGGTGACGACGTACGCAAAATCATGGATCTAAATTACATGGGTACCTTTTTGCCTACTAAGGTCTTTCTACCACTGATGACAGCAAATAAGAAAGGGAGCATTGTCAATATTTCTTCGATGGCCGCGTCAAGACCAATGACACGGGTAATGGGATACGCGTCTGCGAAGGCGGCCGTGGATAACCTTACAAAATGGCTGGCCACCGAATTCGCAAAGAAATACGGAGAAGGCATGCGGGTAAATGCTGTGGCTCCCGGATTTTTCCTTACCGAACAAAACCGTACGCTCCTTACTAACAAAGACGGAAGCCTTACGGAAAGGGGCAATTTGATTATTCAAAATACGCCTATGGCCAGATTTGGAAAACCTGACGAACTCTTTGGCGCGGTGCAGTTTTTGTGTAGCGACGCTTCCAAATTTGTTACAGGGACAATCATTGAAGTCGATGGTGGGTTTAACGTGTTCGCAGGAGTATGAGTAAGCAGCCCATATTCATGGAACAGACCATGCGTTGGTATGGTCCAAAGGATCCTGTAAGCCTCGCAGATATTCGGCAGGCAGGAGCAACTGGTATTGTGACAGCACTGCACGATATCCCAAACGGGGAGGTTTGGTCGAGGGAAGCTATCCGCGATCGACAGAAAATCGTGGCGGATGCGGGACTTACCTGGTCCGTGGTAGAAAGTGTTCCAGTGCATGAAAGCATAAAAACACGAACTGGAGAATTTGAACGCCACATTTCTAATTACCAACAGACCATCAGAAATCTGGGAGCGGAGGGCATTCAGGTAGTATGTTACAACTTTATGCCGATACTGGACTGGACGAGGACAGATTTGGGGTATACGTTGGAAAACGGCTCAAAGGCATTGCGCTTTGACATGACCTCCCTCTGTGCGTTTGATGTGTTAATCCTACAAAGACCCGGAGCTGAGGCGGATTATTCCGCGTCTATTCTGGCGAAAGCAAAGAATTTTATAGAAACGCTCTCTGACGAAGGTCGCGAAAAGCTCATCCGTACCATCATTGCCGGTCTGCCGGGAGCGGAAGCAGGCTACACCGTGGAAGATTTCCAAGCAACGCTAAACACATATAAAGGAATTGACGCCGAAAAACTCGCGCTTCACCTGCAGCTGTTCTTGGATGCCATCATTCCTGTCGCGGAAGAAAGCGGCGTATTTATATGCATACATCCCGATGACCCGCCATTCCCCATTTTCGGACTGCCTAGGGTAGTAAGTACAGCAAAAGACTACGACCGCATATTAGCAGGCAACAATAGTCCGCACAACGGATTTACCTTTTGCACAGGTTCATTAGGGGTAAGGGCTGACAATGACCTTCCCGAAATGGTTCGCAAATACGGAGACTATTTTCATTTTATCCATCTTCGGAGCACCCAGCGGGACGAAGAAGGCAACTTCTACGAGGCCAATCACCTTGAGGGGGATGTCCCCATGGTAGCAGTGGTAAAGGAACTCGTATTACTGCAGCAACGGCGAAATAAATCCATACCTATGCGCCCGGACCATGGCCATCAGATGCTTGATGATTTGGGTAAAATAACAAATCCCGGTTATTCGGCAATCGGAAGGTTGAAGGGCCTGGCAGAATTGCGGGGGTTGGAAATAGGACTAGTACATACCATTTTGTAAGGCAAAGTGGCATTAAAAAATCAGTAGCAATATAAACCAAAATTAAGCATGAAAAAAACAAACCAAGTACGCAGGGAATTTCTTAAAAAGACTGCGTTAACCACGGCGGGAATAGCCACCTTGGGATCCGTAGGCTTCTCCGCAAAGAGTTACGCTAGAATTATCGGCGCAAATGACCGGATAAACGTAGCCATTGCCGGATTGGGAAGAAGACTTGGCGCTTTCTATCAACCTATAGGATTAAAGTCAAGCAACGTCAATTTGGTTTACCTATGTGATGTCATGCCTTCTCAGCGTGAAAAAGCCGCTAAGAATTTCGAAAAGGTCATAGATTACAAGCCGAAATTAGAAAACAGCATCCTGAAAGTCATCGAGGACAAGGAGGTAGATGCGTTAATTAACGCAACCCCGGACCATTGGCATGCACCGGGTACCTGGCTTGCGTTGGAAGGCGGTAAACATGTCTATGTAGAAAAGCCTTGTAGCCATAATCCGTATGAAGGCGAATTGCTTGTAGCCTATCAAAAAAAGTACGGTAAGGTAGTGCAGATGGGAAACCAGCAACGTTCTGCACCCGAAAGTATAGAAATCATCAAGGAAATCCACGCGGGTAAAATCGGCAATGCCTATAAGGCAACTGCATTCTACAATTCGGCACGAGGTGAAGTTCCTGTACCTCAGAAAGCCGCACCACCGGCAGGCTTGGACTGGGAACTCTTTCAAGGACCCGCACCAAGAAGGGAGTATACCCATGATACCTGGGACTATAACTGGCACTGGTACGGTTGGGATTATGGTACGGCTGAGTCCGGAAACAATGCCACCCATGAACTTGACGTAGCCAGATGGGCACTTGATGTGGATTTCCCGAGTAAGGTAATCGTCGACTCCGGAAAGTACCACTGGCCAAATGACGGATGGACCATGTACGACACCATGGACGCCGTATTTAAATTTGCCGATAATAAGACGATCCAATGGGATGGGAAAAGCAGAAACGGCTATAATACCTTTGGACCTACAGGCAGGGGGACGATCATCTATGGTACCGAAGGGACCGTATTTATTGATAGAGGAGGCTATAAAATGTATGACCGCGCGGGCAAACTGATCAAAGAGAATGCATCCGGAAGCGATGAAGGAGGAACCCAACTTGGCGGGGGGGGTGGCATGTCCACGCGTCATGTGGTGAATTTCTTTGAAGCCATCCGAGGGAAAGAAGAACAGCGATCCCCAATTGCGGAAGGTGCTAAAAGTGTGCTTCTTTGCCATCTTGCAAACATCGCATCCCGTACCGGAGAGGTGTTGGAATGTGATTCTAGCAACGGACACATAAAAAACAGTAAGAAAGCAAGCGCACTTTGGAAGCGGGAATACGAAAAAGGCTGGGAGCCCAAACTGAAAATATAGCATTCTTCTTGCTACATTGAGTTAGTTATTGCAGTAGATGTACTCAAGCGCATACTTGGAGGTTAGCGCCTCCAGGTATGCTTTTTTAATTCATTTTAAAATACCATAGGAATGAAAAACCCAAAAAATACCAGAAGAACGTTTATTAAGCACTCTGCCCTTACCACCGCAGGTATGGTGGGGTTGGGTTCTATTGCGTTTTCCGCAAAAAGTTACGGAAGAATTCTTGGCGCCAACGACCGCGTACAGGTCGGGATTGTCGGTTTCTCGGGTAGGTGTAAAAGTTCACTGATTCCCGCCATGCTCAAGCATGGAAAGGAACTTAATTTCGAGTTTACAGCCGTATCGGACATCTGGAACAAACGCAGGGAAGAGGGTGCCGCTTACATAAAGGAAAAATCCGGAAAGGACATCGCCCAGGCTAGGAACAATGAGGAACTCTACGACAGAAAAGACGTGGATGCTGTCATTATCAGCACCGCGGATTTTCAGCATGCGCTCCACACCAAAGAGGCTGTGGAAGCTGGTAGGGATGTTTATGTGGAAAAACCCTTTGCAGAGACTATGGCCGACAACCGGGCAGCACGCGAAGCAGTAGAACGAACCGGGAAAATAGTACAAGTCGGTTCTCAGCGCAGGTCTGGCACAAATTACCATGCGGCCAACAATTTCATTCGCTCTGGGAAGTTTGGCGATATAGTAGCGGTAGAAATGACATGGAATGTCAACCAACCGGGAAGATGGCGAAAAGTAGAAGCGGTAAAGCAGCTTAGGGAACAGGATACGGACTGGAAGCGGTATTTAATGAACCGGCCATATGAGCCTTGGGATCCGAGGAAATACTTAGAATTCAGGCTCTTTTGGCCATATTCTTCAGGAATACCCGGACAGTGGATGGCCCACCAAATTGACACCGTACATTGGTTCACCGGATTAGACCATCCCAGAAGCGTTGCCGCCAACGGGGGTATTTACCTCTGGAAGGATGGACGTGAAAATTTCGACACGATGACGGCAGTGTTTGATTACGGTCCGTTTGACGATACCTCCAAAGGCTTTCAGGCTATCTACTCTTCTCGGTTCACCAACAGTGCGGGTGGAACGAAGGAAATCTATTTCTCCAACGGTGGGGAACTTAATTTGGACACCAACATGGTCACACCAAATGGCGGACTTACGGCAAGGCATGCCTCCGCCATGGGTAAGGATGCCTTCTTATTGCCCGAGATTTCGTTATCGGAAGTAGCCGCTCCAGACACAGAAGCGGATACCGGACTGGACGACCTTACCTCCGCACACATGAAGAACTGGATGAATTGCGTCAGGAGCAGGAAACAGCCAAATGCCAATATCCTAGCCGGATACAACCACTCCATTGCCAACATAATGACCACCGCGGCACTGCGTACCGGCGAGTTTGTCACCTTTGACCGTGCAAACCAAGAGGTAATGGCAGGCGGCAAGGTCTTCACTTATTAATCAATCTTCATAACCCCTTAAATAATGAATAATCACTATGTAACTAAATTATTTGCCGCAATCATGTTATGTTGGATGCTATCCATCGTGACGTTTGCCGCAACATCTGATCTTTCGTCAACCATGGAAAATGATGAGCGTATAACGTTGGTGAGAAACGATGCCGAACGAAAAGTTGATGTGTACGTAGACGGCGAACATTTTACTTCGTATATCTACCCGTCAACCATAGAGAAACCGGTGCTTTACCCCATAAAGACCTCCGAAGGGACATTTATTACCCGAGGGTATCCTATCGCCAACCGACCGGGAGAGCGTGTGGACCATCCGCATCATATCGGCCTATGGTTAAATTACGGCGATGTAAACGGTCTTGACTTCTGGAACAACTCAGATGCCATCCCCGCAGACCGGAAAAGCAAATACGGATCCATTATCCACCGGGAGATCAAACAAACCAAAAACGGCAAAGACCAAGGCGTATTAGAGGTATCCATGGACTGGGTAGACCATCAGGGAAAAGTGCTCCTTAAGGAAAATACGACCTTTATCTTTGGTGGAAAAGGAGACAAGCGCTATATAGATCGCATTACCACACTCACCGCCCAGGGACAAGATGTGTCCTTTACGGACAATAAAGAAGGCATGTTAGGAATTCGTATGGCGCGGGAGTTGGAACACCCTTCGGATAAGCCTGAAAAGTTCACGGATTCTCAAGGCAATCCAACCGACGTACCATCACTGAACAATGAAGGTGTCACTGGTAAATACAGAAGCAGTGAAGGAATAGAGGGAGACGACGTATGGGGAACACGCGGCAGGTGGATGAACCTTTCGGGTACCATTGAGGGCGAAAACATCTCCGTCGCTGTACTGGACCACCCGGAGAATGTTGGCTATCCGACCTATTGGCACGCTAGAGGCTATGGGCTATACGCGGCCAATCCCTTAGGGCAAAAAGCGATGAGTGGCGGAAAGGATGAACTGAACCATAAACTAAAAAGTGGGGAATCCATGACGTTTAAACACCGCATTCTCGTATACTCCGGCAAAAACGTAGCGGATAAGGATTTGGAAAAAGAATTTAAAAGCTTTACAAAGTAAGGAAATTTCAATCTCACTTAATAAAAAAGACAGAGGGACTCGGTTCCTTTGTCTTTTTTTTGTGGGATGGTCCGATATAGCTTTGGATTTGTTCAAGAACAGACATGCCTTCAAGATCAGAAAGCCAGTGTATAAGATCTATTTTGATAGATTGGATGTCCATACTCGTCAAGGTTTAACACTTTGAAATTGGCGGTTTTTTTCTGATAAATACCTCTAAATCGATGATCGTTATCTAGGTGAGGCTTCGAGCCAAGTAGACCTTTGTGATTTCGGAGGGTTAGCACATACGTGAATAGAATTCATATAGTGCCCGTAACTCAACTATTTTTTTACTGAGATTGGCTATTTCAAGTTTATGAATTAGGCTTTTGTTCAATACTACATTTCAAACCTTTGAACCCAACAAAAACTCAACGATAAATCAATTTGACCTTCAAAGTAATTTTAAAAGTAGAACCACGGAGGACACGGAGGTAACACAAAGGACACGGAGGATTTTTACATAAAGCTTTGTGGTCTTTGTGCCATCTTTGTGTCCTTTGTGGTCTTTTTAGCTAATTCTGGAATTGATTGAATGATCTACGGCGTCGGGTTTTCTCTTAAGAGTAGTTTGGTATTATGATCGTTCATAGATTTCGAATATTGAAGAAGTGCCTATTTCTATCAAGTTTTTTATTGAATTCATCAATATATATATCCAACCACGATCAAAACCAACTAAAATGGCTCTAGGAAGATGTTTTTTTATACACTATAATGAAAACCAACGCCAATATCGGAACTACTATCCTTATTCCCTTTTCAATTTTTTTTCACCTTTTCTCTTTATCCGCTGAATTTCAACTATAAGGATAAGCCCCCAACCATTCCCAAAAGTTCTCGCGGTGAATGATTTTCACGGTTTTGGGATGGTAGGCGTCAATAAATGAATTGGATATTTTTCCTTTGGCTTTAGGATTCCATTTGAATTCAAAGGTGTGGATTTCCCCGTCGATTTCCTCAACATAGTCCACTTCCTGACCTCTCACAGTTCTCCAAAAGTATGTCCTCCCGTAAAATCCATGATAGTTCAGTAATTTCTGGCGTTCAGCAATCAGGAAATTTTCCCAAAGCTGTCCAATATCATTTCGGTTGGACAATGGTGCATAATTACCAATAATGGAATTGCGTATGCCGTTATCTACAAAAAAGATCTTTCTGCTACTTTTAATTTCGGATCGAAGGTTTCTACTAAAGGGATTTAATCTGAAGATTATATATGCTTTTTCCAATAGGTCAATATAATTGGAGACAGTTGCCTTATCTGCTTGAATGATGTTGCCCAGCTCGTTATAACTTACTTCCGAACCTACTTGCCATGCCAAAGCCTGAAGTAATTTATTGAGTAACTCAGGTTTTCGGATACCCTGAAAATTTAATAGGTCTTTATATAAATAGCTTGATGCTAAATTTTTAAGTAACGGGATTTTTTCTCCGGAATGGGTAAGTATTTCAGGATAAGCTCCAAAAACCAACAGGTTTTCAAGTTGCGGCAAAGCTTTAGCCAAACCTTTCCAGCCTATAATTTCCTCCCAAGAAACCGGGAATATGTTGTATTCCCATTTTCTTCCGGTCAAAGGTTCATTGATAGTGCTAGCCAATTCCAAAGAAGATGAACCAGTAACAATCAGTTGGACATCTTTAAAATTATCGATGATTAATTTTAGCGTCAACCCTATATTCTTGATTCTTTGGGCTTCATCAATAACGATTACCTTTGATTCTCCCAAGTATGCCTTAAGAAATTCAAGGCTAGCATTAGATAGAAGTTCCTGCGTTTGAATTTCATCCCCATTCAAAAGAAGAAAATCAGGGTCAAGCTCTCGGGCCAGTTTGTTTACTAGGGTAGACTTTCCTACTTGCCTTGGGCCAAGCAAAATCAACGCTTTCTTCCAATCTACTTTTGCAGCTAGCTTTTTTTCAAGAATTCGGATGATATGCATATTCAGGGATTATAATCCCCAAATATAGGTATATTCGGGGATTATGATCCCAAAAATCCCCAAATTTACGTCAACTTGCATTTAAATATGGTGAGAGATTTATCCTTTTTATCGCTGCTGTGAGGCTTTATCCACTTGAATTCATCCTTGATTATCCTTTAACTGTCTTTATTTCATTTTGGGAACAAAAAAAATGCCTCAACTTTTTCAATAAATTGTAGATACATACTAGCTATTCCACTTTTAAAACTCTGTAGGTTAAAATTTTACCCTGCATATTGACAAGAGGCATACCAAGATAAAAAGGATACTACTTATTCCTTTTCTGTTTTCTTGCAGGGTCTTGATAGGTGCTAAAAATATCAGTTACCGTAACAATCCCTCCTTCAACTCTGTAAATAATCTTATAATGATATTCCAATAAATATCGGTGTCCTTTCCCTAGGGGTATCAGGTCCTCTTCTACTCTCCCTCGCTCCGGGTATTTATCAAGAGTTTCAGCTCTGTCAATAATTTTACATACTATCTCAAAAGCTTTATCTGGGCCAGCTTCTTCTGAATAATGTTTATAAATCTCTTTCAGACAATTTTCCGCCCATACTGCAAACCTTACCTCCATCGATTACCAGCTCTTCATTTCTTCCCTGATCTGTTTTGATGTTTTTACCCTGCCTTCGCTAATGTCTCTCTCTGCCGTCTCAGCCCTGGCGATCAGTTCGTTTTTTGTGATGCCTACCCCATCGGGCTTATACCCAACAGGAGAAGATGCTAGGTCTGCTTTGATTAGTCCATGGATAAGATTTAAGACACGATCATCTGCGTGTTCAAGGTATTGGTTTATTTCTTCCCGGATCTTGACTGTGTCCATTGGTTCTGTTTCGTTTTACTGTAAAGTTAACGATTTCATTTTACAAAACTCCATAATTCCTCCAACCCGCTTTCCAACCATCGCCCACCCCATACCGAACATATAATTCGCAAACTTCAATGGGCCAAAATAATAAATAAAATACTAAATTGTGGGGTCAAGTTACGCTAGACGACATCCTTTTTGACTTACAGGCATTTAAACTCAAACATCAACTATGAATCCATCCATAAATAGAAGGAAATTTATCGGTACAACGCTAATGGCAGGTATGGGTATGGGCCTTACCTCGGAATTGGCTGCTTTTTCTACCCGATTTGACATCAAGAATACCAAACGAGTTGGCATCATCGGACTTGACACCTCACACAGCATTGCCTTTACCAAAGCATTTAACGCGGCGGATGCGGCGGCTGACCTGGGGGGATATAAAGTAGTCGCTGCCTATCCACAAGGCAGCAGCACGATCAAATCATCGGTAGACCGCATTCCGGGCTATATTAAAGAAATCCAAGCACTAGGAGTAGAAATAATGGATTCAATAGATAGCCTACTGGAAAAAGTAGATGTTATCCTATTAGAAACCAATGACGGGCGGCTGCATTTGGAGCAGGCACTAAAAGTCTTCAAAGCGGGCAAACCCATGTTTATCGACAAGCCGATTTCGGCCTCGTTGGCTCATGCGATGGCGATTTTTGATGCCGCAAAAAAATACAATCAGCCAACTTTTTCATCGAGTTCCCTGCGGTACATGGAAAACGTCATTGCTGTAAAAAACGGTAAAATCGGCAAGGTTCTAGCCGCTGATGCCTATAGTCCGGCCACATTAGAACCGACCCACCCCGATCTATTTTGGTATGGGATTCACGGGGTAGAGACGCTCTATGCCGTGATGGGAACGGGATGCAAAACTGTGCAACGTACCTTCAATGAAGATATGGAAGTTGTAGTGGGTACTTGGGAGGATGGACGAATAGGCACCTTTCGGGGATTAAGGTCTGGAAAAACCGGCTACGGCGGCACCGCTTTCGGAACGGAAGGGATCACAGATTTGGGACCTTACGGTGGCTACAGGCCACTATTGGTAGAAATTGTCAATTTCTTTGAATCCGGCAAGCTACCCATCGATCCTCAGGAAACAATTGAACTCTTTGCCTTCATGGAGGCAGCAAGTGAAAGCCGGAGGAAAAAAGGCCAAGCCATAGCAATCGCTGACGTGATGGATAAGGCTAGAAAGGAAGCGAATAAAATTACTATTTAACCGAACCAAATAACTAAGACACCGATGGAAAATTCCAGAAGAAAATTTATAAAAAATACCGCATCGGGAGCTGCCTTGGCCACCATTGGAGGCATACTTCCCGCCTTCTCCGCAAAAAGCTATGCCGGTATTTACGGCGCAAATGAGCGAATCAATGTAGCCTGTATGGGCGTGGTGAGTCGAGGCATGGCTGTTGGTAGTAACTTTGCCGGCCAAGCCAACTGTAACGTAATCTATAGCTGTGATGTGGACCGCAACGCATCCGCTAAATTCGCCGATGCGATCAACAAAATCCAAAACAGCCGACCAAAAGAAGAAAAAGACCTGCGCAAGGTATTGGAGGATAAGGATGTAGATGCGTTGGTTGTAACAGCACCGGATCACTGGCATGCTCCCGCAGCGATCCTTGGCGTACAGGCAGGAAAGCATGTCTACTTAGAAAAACCATGTAGCCACAACCCAAAAGAAGGGGAAATGCTCATAGAAGCGCAAAAGAAATATAACAAAGTCATCCAAGTAGGAAATCAGCGTAGATCCTGGCCAAATGTAGTAGCAGGAATCATGGAAGTCCACGATGGTGCCATTGGTAGACCCTACATGGCCAAAACCTGGTATGCCAATACCAGGGGATCTATCGGAGTAGGTAAAAAAACTGCCGTTCCGGATTGGCTTGATTTTGATCTATGGCAAGGTCCCGCACCGAGGGAAGAATATAGAGACAATTTGATTCATTACAACTGGCATTGGTTTTGGAATTGGGGCACAGGTGAAGCACTGAATAACGGCACCCACATGGTCGATTTAGCACGCTGGGGCTTACAGGTGGATTATCCGACCATGGTCAATTCAGCCGGAGGGAGATACCACTTTCAGGATGACTGGGAAACACCGGACACGCAGGTTATAAGCATGGAATTTGGTAACAAAAGTGTGCTCACCTGGGAAGGTAGAAGTTGCAATGGAAAACGTATTGAAGACGAAGCAGTAGGTGTATTGTTTTATGGAGAAGAGGGTTCCTTACTGATAGGGGGAGGCAATGCCTACAAAGTCTTTAATCTCAAGAACGAAGTAATCAAGGAGGTAAAAAACGATATGCCCATCGATCCCCAAAACAGGGTCAGCCCAGCTCAAGTCCTTGATGCCATTCACATCCAAAACTTCTTTGACGGCATCAAAGACGGCATCGAAGTAAGGTCTGAGGTCGTAGGAGCCCATCAAAGCACCCTGTTGGTCCAATTGGGCAATATCTCCCAGCGGGTGGGAAGATCCCTACAAATTGATCCCTCCAACGGACGAATCAAAAACGACAAAAAAGCCATGGCCCTTTGGTCACGTGAGTATGCCAAAGGATGGGAACCGAAGGTATAACCCACATCCTCTTACGTTCGTCTCTCCCCATAGCCCTGTTTGCCTGCTAGCAAACAGGGCTACTTGTAATTGAAAAACCGCTCAAAGCCAACCTTATGGAATTAAGTACGATTGACCTCATCGTCATCATCCTGTTTTTTGTGCTAATGCTCGCCATCGGCATTTGGTCTTATTTTAAAAACAGCAGTTCAGAGGACTACTTCGTTGCGGGAGGTGCCCTGCCTTGGTGGCTATCCGGTATATCCCATCATGTGTCGGGATACAGCGGAGCGGTATTTGTAGCTTATGCGGGATTGGCCTACACACACGGATTTTCGCTTTACATCTGGTGGGCACTCACGATCGGCCTTACAATAGTGGTTAGCGCAAAGGTTTTTCCCGTATTTTGGGTAAGACTCAGGAAAAGGTTTCAGATCCAATCCCCGCTTGAATTTCTTATCACACGGTACGACCTGCTTACACAGCAGATCATGGCGTGGAGCGGAGTGATTCTCAAATTGTTTGACATAGGGGCGAAATGGGCCGCTATCGCCATTTTATTGAACGTGTTTACAGGTGTATCCCTGCCGATGGGCATCTTGATTTCAGGGGGTATCTCCTTGATTTATATTACCTTCGGTGGTTTGTGGGCCGTCATCATCACAGACTTTGCCCAGTTTATAGTACAGATCGTTGCCGGCATCGTTATGTTTGTCGTCGTGTTGAACAAGCTGGGAGGCATTTCTTCGGTGTTCACGCTTTGGGATCAACTTCCGGAACAAAACAGTCAGGCCTTCAGTGACCCCTATACCGTCGGCTTTGCCTTAGCCTTTCTATTTATCAATTTCCTCTCCTACAATGGGGGACAGTGGAATCTTGCTACGAGGTACATTTCCTCCCCCAATGAACAGCAAGCAACAAAAGCCGCAAGACTTTCGGGCATATTGTACCTCATTTGGCCTCTGATTCTTTTCTTTCCAATGTGGGCGGCACCCGTGATCCTGCCCGGACTGGAAGATCCAACCCAATCGTATGGAATCTTGACCAAGGAATTGCTCCCCGTCGGGTTGATAGGATTGGTTGTGGCCTCTCTTTTTGCCAACACCATGTCTATGACCTCCTCCGATATTAATACCATTTCTGCCGTGATTACCCGAGATATTCTCCCTGTAGTCTCGGACCGGCTAAAATCCGGGAAAAACGCCCTTACCGTCGCCCGCGTGACAACGTTCTTATTTACCCTTTCGACAATAGTCGTCGCCCTGCAATTTGAAAAGTTCGGTGGGGTATTGGGACTGATTATCAGTTGGTTCGGAGCATTGGTCGGACCAATTGCGGTGCCTATGCTATTTGGTGTGATCCCATGGTTTAAGTCTTGCGGACCTAAAGCCGCTATTTCATCGATCGTTATGGGATTATTGGCGTTTATTTTCACCAAATCCTATGATCTGGGAAGCTTGGCCCTATCTGTCAGCTTGCCTGTCACCATATCTACATTGACGTATGTGACTGTGGGATTTATCAACCGACACGATGTACCCGAAAAAGTTCAAGCCATGCTGGATGATTTATCGGTGGAAAGGTAGAAGCAACCTCTCTAAAAGACGAAATCTATATCTCCCTTGTTGCCATTTAAAAAAGAAAACCTTGGGGACAAAAAACGGTACTAACACCAAAATTTGTTTTCAAAAAAACTCTGTGCGCTCCGTGAATCCTCCGTGTCCTCCGTGGTTCTTTTTCTAGCTCGGAGGAGCGTATGGACGCGAGAGTATGGAGAAGGGGGTGTTTGACCACACAGAAACATAGTTCACATAGGACTAGCTA
>WGNT01000194.1 GCA_016124425.1 Cytophagales bacterium | reverse complement strand
CGTGCAGTTAATAAAACAGAGAAACTGGCCCCATCAGGTCATTGGAGAAGGGGTTGCAAAGTCCTTTTTAAAAAAGCTAATGGCGTTCCCATCCCGAATATGGAATTTGAAAAAATATTTGCAGGATAAAGCAATCGATGTGGCGATTTGCCAGAGCAGTTGTTACTTGCCGCTTACAGCGAAATTATTGGGTGTACCTTCCATTTATACCAATGATAATGAGCATGCCATGGGAAACATTCCCAGCTTTCTCTTCGCGACAAAGATATTTGTACCGGAAAATCTTTCATTGCAAAAAGTAAAGAAGCAGGGTGCCAAACCTACCAAAACTTATCAGTATCCCGGCATTAAAGAAGGAGTCTACCTCTGGGTAAAAGGCCTTCGGATCATCAATGAGAGAAAGGGCGCCGACATGGCATCACAGGCGGTGTATGTCAGACCTGAACCACAGACCGCACAGTATTATTCTGGAAAGCTTAATTTTTTAGATGATATTTTGTTAGCTTTGGCCCAAACCTACAACGTCGTAATTTTAGTGCGGGATAAGGCGCAGTTTGAGCACTACTCGCAGATGAAATTTGAAAAGATACAGGTGCCCAAAGAGCCTATTCCTTTTGAAAAAGTTGCACTTAATTGTTTAATGTTTATTGGTGCAGGAGGATCAATGACTAGAGAAATGAGTATGATAGGTATCCCTACCATTTCTGTATATCAGGGAGAGTTGTTGGATGTAGACAATTTTTTGATTCAGGAAAAATACTTGGTTCATCAGCCGGATTTGGATTTACAATTTGTGAAGCAAATGCTTAGGGATTCCTCGGAGATGAAAAAAAACCGCACAGAGCTTATTGAAAAAGGCAAGGAAGCCTACGAATTATTAAAGTCAGAATTAATTAATCTTAAGAAATGATACGAGCAGGCATTATCGGATTAGGAAAAATGGGAATTTCCCATTGTGCTATTTTGGGAGCCCACCCAGAGGTTGATTTAGTGGGGGTTTGTGATACCTCTACCTTGGTTATGGACGGGTTTAAGCGTCATACTGCGAAGGAATGCTTCAGCGACTATAAGAAAATGATTGATACGGCGTCGTTGGATTGCGTGGTCATCGCGTCGCCGACGAAATACCATGCAGAGATGGTGAATTATGCATTGGACCGTAATCTGCATGTTTTCTGCGAAAAGCCATTTGCGTTAAATCATGCTGAAGGTGTACAATTGGCAGATAAAGCGGAAAGGCTTGGGCTTGTAAATCAGGTTGGTTACCACAATAGGTTTCTAGGTACTTTTCAAGAAGTAAAGCGATTGCTTGAAAGTGATGTAATCGGGCAGCTATATCATTTTCTTGGTGAATCCTACGGACCGGTTGTGCTGAAGGAAAAAGGCAGTACGTGGAGGTCTGAAAAGGGTCAAGGTGGCGGCTGTTTGTATGATTATGCTTCGCATACGATTGACCTGATCCATTTTCTTTGTGGAAAAGGAGTAAAAGTGAGGGGGACTGAGTTAAAGAGTATTTTCTCAAAGAATGTGGAAGATGCTGTTTACAGCACTGTTTACTTGGAAAGCGGATTGTCGGGACAGCTCTCTGTCAACTGGAGCGATGAAACCCACCGGAAAATGAATACACAAATCACCCTAATCGGGAAGAAGGGAAAGATCATTGCCGATGCGACCGAAGTTAAAATATATTTGAAAGAAGGTAACGAGAAGTTGAGTCTTCCTAAAGGATGGACCGTAAAATACCTCACTGATCTAACTGAAAATGTGAATTTCTACTTGAGAGGTGAAGAATACAGTTCTCAAATTGATCACTTTATCGAATGTATTCAGGATAAGAAAAAGAAAAATAAAAGTACGTTTAAAACAGCCTCGTATACAGACAATGTAATTGGGCTATTAATTTCAGATTCAACCTTATAAGTCATGGATAGAGTATTATTTGGAGATAATCAGTTTTTTGGAGTTAATCACAGCTCCGATGAGAAGGCCAGGGCACAAACGATACGTTTTCAAAACAACAAAGCCATTATGGATGTGTTGGATATTGCCATGGATGAAGGCATCAATACCTTTATGTGTACGACGCATGATCGTATTGAATATGTGTGTAATGTGGTAAGGGACAATCCAAAATATCAGGATTTTAAAATCTATCCATGCATGCCCTATGCACATAAATATGCAAACGCGGTTACCGAACTGGGTATTTTGGGAACAGTAAAGCAGTTTGTTCCCGGTAACGTATTTAGCACCTTTGCCAAAGGAGGTCTAGCCTTTATGAAAAAAGATTTTGCTAGTTTGGCAGGCCTTATGATTGATGCCGAACTTAAAATGTTTAAGGGGGTCAATACTCCGGTAATATGGATGCAAAATGTTATTACCGATTTATTGCTCGGTCTTGGCATGGTCGATTTTTTAGTTACCTTCTACAACCATGTCAAAGAAAAACATAATGCGGAGCCTGGATTTATCACCATGAACCTTCCCCTACTCCTTGACACACTAGAAGCAGCGGGAATATCGAATCCTACCATATGTGCATCTATAAATAAAATAGGTTTTAGGATGTCGGGAGGTAAAGAAGTCTACGAAAAAGTCATCGCCGAAAAAAGATGTAGGCTTGTAGCCATGCAAGTTTTAGCTGCCGGTGCATTACCTCCTAAGGAGGCTTTTGAATATGTTTCCACACTAGATGGGGTTGAATCTATCTTGTTTGGAGCCTCTTCAAGAGCAAATATCAAACAATCAAAAGGATTGATCGATTCCTTCTCCCTGTCAGCTGGTTAAAGTTAGTCTTATATTGTTCAGATTTCTCTTATTTAAGAAATTAGCGCTTACAATTTATATCTCTTTTCGATGAAGGTATTACTCGTAAATAGTTATTCCATGGAGAATGCGTACGCGTTATGGGAAAACGGAACAAGTGGAAGTCATCATGTGTGGGGAAAAGTAGAGCTTGATAGAAGGGGGAAGGTTGAGATGATTTTATTCAAGCATGAAAAATACAAGTTTCTCAATAAGATTGGCAACTTTTTTGGAGTTACCCATTTGGATCAGCAGGTGCGGATTCTTGGATACCTAAAGCAATTTGACGTCCTGTACGCGCCATATTCATTGTCAAATACCAAACTTTTGGTATTGTTAAAACTGATAGGTCTGTTTAGCAAGCCGATTGTGGTTACTATACATCAGCCCTTTTTGTTTTCTAGGTCGTCAAATCGATGGAAACGACTCTTCACAAAGACAATTTTGCTGCAGTATGAATCAAGCATTTTCCTTAGTAAACCACTCATGGATGATACCATAGAAGCGTTAGAAATCCCCAAGGAGACCGTGACCGAGAAGTTTAGTACCGCACAATGGGGTCCCGATGTAAATTTTTATTCCAAATTCAATATCGATATCCCTTTGGAAGAATGCTCCTATGTGATTAGTGCCGGTCATACAGACCGAGATTATGACACGCTTATCGAAGCCTTTACGCATATTGATTTCAAATTGAAGATCTTTTGCACAGAACATTCAATCCCAAAAACAAAAAATATACCTGCCAACGTAGAGATACATACTAAATTTATCCCATATATTCAGCTTCTAGAACACTATGTAAATGCGAGAATGATACTCATTCCGTTAATTTACCCTAGGGAAAAGGAGGGTTGTCAGGGAATGACCGGGATTCAGGATGTTATTGCTTTTGGAAAGCCTGTAGTAATGACTCGAAATCCGTTTCTTAATATCGACGTTGAGGAGGAAGGGTTTGGTGTGTACGTCGAAAAGATGGATATTTCCGGTTGGGTTAATGCAATAAATGGACTAGTTCGAGATTTTGAGAATTTAAATGCCATGCAAAATGCAGCGGCCGAGGTTTATCGAACAAAATTTAATACTGAGATTTTTGCGGCGAGTTTGGAGAAGATTTTGTTGCAGCATGAAGCGGATTAACATTTGCCGATTTACAAGAACGACGTAGAAAGTTTACCTAAAATTTGATTGCCCACTCTTATTAATGTCTTTAGTAGAATGAAAATCTTTACCTATGAAAATGTAAAGCTTGATGAAAACTCCCAATTTTCTTGGGAAAAATTAAACGAATCAGATTACGTCAGGTCTACACTTCTCCAACTTTGGGAGTTAATGGGGGATGATTTTCAGAACTATCTTTTTTTTATTTTCAGTAATAACGATAGTGGAAGGATTCCAAGCAGTATTGACCACAAAACGAACAAAAAGAAGGTATTAATTTACCTTTCGGACGAGAGGGGTTCAGATCCTAGCAAATATGCACCACACTATTTCATAATATTTAAATCATACATTGGACATGGAAATTTTGCATCAAAGGTTTTTCCATTTCCGCTAGGATGCGTCAATAAGGTACCTAGCTTTAATGTCAAACCAACAAACCAAAGAAAATATAACCTCTTTTTCAGGGGAAATTTGAATGTAAACCGACTGGATTTTTATCGGGCGGTTTCTCGTTTGTCTTTCATATTGCCATCGAAGCGGTTAATATCACATCCGCTATACCGTAGATTTCTGCTTTGGATCCGAAGTGATTTTAGCAGGTTATATCCTGATTCAATCATTATTTTCAATAGTAAATTCAAAGAAGGTTTTTCGGTCTACAAATACGGGCAGGTATTGGCTGAAAGCAAAATCGTGCTTTCTCCTAATGGGTTTACCAGTCCTGAATGTTTCCGGCTATATGAGGCGATGCGGGCGGGTTGCGTTGTGATAGCCGAAAAGCTACCTGATGTGGTTTTCTATAAGGATTCTCCTATCATTCAAGTAGCTAATTGGAAAGTTGGATTAAAGACTGCCAATGAATTACTTAAGGACTCCGAACAGCTGAGTATGTTGCAGGAAAAGACAATTGAATGGTGGAATACTGTCTTTTCAGAAAAGGCTACTGCATCTTATATGCTGGAGAAAATAAAAACGGTCACATCTTAAATAGATGTTCTGAATGAAAGGAAAACAAAGAGCTCTGATCACCTGGTCAGAGCTCTTTGTTTTGATATTAATGTTTTACGATCAGCCTAAGTTTAACGGAGAGGCCCTTTCCATCAACTAAACTCACGAGATACAACCCATCTTTGATATCGCTGGTCGGGATCGTAATTGTACCTGGGGCAGTGGCGAATTTGGAGGCATCTAGCGCCTTAATTAGCTGACCTGCCATATTGTGAATGTAAACTACCTGCTGTTCGACAACAGTATGTATGGACAGGTGGGTATAATCCTGTGCCGGATTCGGGTACAGTATTGGAGTCATTTGCAGGTCTGATTTTTCTGCCTCTGGAGTTCTCTCTTCTTGAACATCCATTTCCCTATAGCCTCTGAGATTTTCAGTAGTAAGGATCGCCTTGCCTGATTCATCGATTATTCCTATTCCGGAGATAATGGCATTATTTGCGATTGCAGTCAGGTCGATATTAAGTTGTCCCCCTGTTACTTTCACTGATTTGAATACTAGCCTGACTTCTTTATTGTTATATTCGGCAAACATATCCAATTTGGATTTGACGATATTTCCTTCTAAGGCTATATCAAACACACGCTGTCCTATTGATGCTGTTCTACCATTATAGCCGAAGAATGTTTCTTTATGATAGGTCTCTATCGTGTAGATGCCGTCCGGTACAGGAATGGAATAACTCAAAATCTTGCCAAATCTTCCGCTTTGGAAGAGTGGTTCTACGCTTGCACTGCTGTTTGTGCTATTGTTGCTACTGCCTGATACCAAATAACTGGATGGGATTCTACTGAATGATGCACCTAGATAGGTTACACTTCCCTGATTTCCCGTGCTGAAGTACAGGCCGCTCGGCGTTGTTTCCACTACTAAAGGCTCAGCTTCTAAGACCGTTGTCACGGAAATGGCCGATATAATCGCGTTGTTTACAGAGGACTTCAGATAGATATGAAGTATCCCATCGGATACTTCTATCCCGTCAAAGGTTAATTCGGTTTCTTTATTACCAAACTCAACAAACATGTCCAGTTTTTCTTTTACAACCTTCCCTTCAATACTGATATCAAATACCCGTTGATTTGCTCTTGCATCTGGACCGGAAACACCGAAATGGGTTTCATTATGAAAGGTTTTTACCCGATATTTTCCATTGGGAACGGGAATTTCATAGGCAATATCTGTAGAAAATCGACCAGACTGAAATAGCTCCTCTTGACTTGCGAGTGAATTATTTGAAACTCTGGTAGAAGAAGATTTGAGGTATTTTGCGCCTTCCCCTACGAATTGCTGGCCGTTGTAGGTTATCGATTTACTGTTGAATGTATTAAACGACACAATAGGTGCAGTATCTGAAGTAGCTGGTTTAGATGTTGTTTCAGTAACTAGTTTCGTCAATTCTGTTTCGATTGTTCCATCCGATTTCTTAATTAGCACTCCGGATATGATGGCGTTGTTAACAGATGAGGAAAGATTTATCGTCAGCACATTGTTAACAACCTCAATATCGTTGAAGGTAAGCACCGTCTCTTGGTTAGCATTTTCAAGAAATAAATCGAAATCTTTTTTTACAAGCTTTCCTTGTACTGAAATATCAAATACGCGTTTCCCAGGTCCTCCTGGCCTTCCGCCCAATCCGAAGTATGTTTCGTTATGGAGGGTACTGACTGAATACTTCCCGTTTTCCATCGGGATTGATATGTTCATTGAAGAAGCGAAGCGGCCCGTTTGGAATAGGAGTTCTGTACTTGCCATTTCGTTGATGCTTACACTGGTAGCAGAAGTAAAATAGGATTCATTTTCTCCTGCGAACGTCTCGGTTCCAAGTGTTACGGTGGATGGGCTGCCGAAGTTCATTGCCAAGGCATCCAAATCGCTAGTAGTTGGTACAGGTTCCGGTTCTGCTGGTGCCTCAATAATACTATTACCAATTCTAAACAAGGCTACAGACCTAAAAGGAGCAATATTTACGGAATTCGTATAGGCTACATTTTTCGCGTCTATGTAATCACCGTTTAGCGAAAGCGTTTTAGCAGTACTACTGTTGTTATAGGCAAAAATTAGTTTATCTTCTGGAAGTATGTGTTTTACGTTTACGCCCACAATCTCTAGATCATCAATCCATATTTTGGAGCCAGCCTCAGGGATGGCCATTATTAGGGAGGCCTTGTCCAAATCAATATCTGACGTCAAAATGGTTTGGTATTCTTTGACGCTTGTCTCGATGTCGAATGTAATCCGGTCTGAGATAATCGCCCATGGAGAGCCTGTATGGCGTAAATTGACCCGGATTGGAACTCTTTTTTCAGCTTTTGCCTTAAATTTTATTAAGTAGGCTTTCTTTTGGACCACTTTTCCGATGTCAATTTTTAAACTAGCGCCAGAATTTGGACTGATTTGTAAAGTGCCTCCATTTATAAGTTCTTTAATCCAAGTTAATGTTGCGTTGTTTGCGCTCAGGCCTGATACGTTGCTATTAAATCCCATGTTTGAAAACAGGTTTTGCGTTGTGCGTTCCTGAACTACGAATTTTTCAAAGTCCACTGTGTGACTTGTAGAACCTACATCGTTTCCACTAGCATTTGTCCATTTCTCAAGGTTGTAAATATTCTCAACCATCGTCCCGGAACTATTGGGATTTCGTGTGTAGATGCTATAGGTATCTCCAAATGGCCTGAACAAGTGGTTCTTTTTAAAGGTAGCCATTTGAAGGATATCGTTTTTATGGCTTCGTATGGTATAGGCATTTTGATTAGCGAACTTTGAGAAAAATATATTACCCTCTACCGTAATGTTTCTTGTGTCCTTTCCAATACTGCTGTTGCCCAAATTCAAAAGCATGTTGGAGTTGTAAATGGTGTTGTTGATGACTTGCACGTTGTATGAATTCGACATCTTTATTCCACTGTTGGCGTCTGCAATGCTATTCCCTCGGATTTCAATACCGTTACTGTTATCGTCTAAGAATATCCCTTCCGCCTGGGGATTAAAGCCACTGTTGGTAGTGTAGGCAAGTCCACCTTTACTACCGATCCCATTAAGAATGATATTCTCTAGCACTTTTCGGTTATATACATCCGGATTGTTATGACCTCCAAAGGTGTAAATCCCTCCACCATCACCTTTGATTAGGCAGTATGTGTCAATGAGGTTATGTTGTACGATGGTATTGTTCCCGTTGAATTGAATTCCATTGTATCCGACGGAGTCGACTCTATTACGCTCTATCAAGATGTTGTCGGAAACAGCGAAGATTCCCACTCCGCATCCGTCGCCATTTCTGGTTCGACCAGGTTGAGTGGCAATCTTCGATAATTTGTTGTTTTTGACCACCGCGCCTGCATTGCCAAATCGTAGAAACATACCGTTATTGTAGGCATAATTGACCGCGCAATCGTCAATAATTAGATTCGAGTGGCTAAGGATATGCATTCCTTCTTCTCCGGCATAATCAATATCCACCTTCGAAATCTTTACATTGTCACCAGCAGCAAAATATATCCCGTCTTTGTTTGCTCCTTTAAGATGTAAATTTTCTATAATAATATGGCTTGTATTGCTACTCTTGGTAATCAAATATGGTTGACTGGCATATTCAACGACGCTGGTACTTGGTACTTGGCTTGCAAAGTGTAGGCGTAATTTTTTGGTTGAGGCGTTAAAGAACCACTCGCCAAATTGATCCAATGTATTGGGATGATTCTGAATAAAAAACCCAAATCCAGGTTTTGCTGGATAATCGGTTCTTCCTATATTGAATGTTAACGTGCTGCCGGAATGGTTTGTGATTTTGTGGGCATCAATTACCCACTGTAATTTTTTAATTACGACTTCCCCTCCCGTCCAGTTAGAGGAACCACTGGGGAATGTACCTGAGATAGAATTGGATGATGGAACAGAAGAAATTGTAATATAACCTTCATTGTCTTGGTCACCGTTCGGAAATCTTCCCATCTCGATTCGCTTTCCGTTTAACAAAACGACTTGTACCTCGGAGGTATTTAATGCGCCGGATTCGTATTGGGTGCTACTTAGCTGGCTCCAGCTTTTTGCTTGCAAAAAGGAGGTAATGACTGGCTTCGCTCCAGAACCGTATGCCCCAATTTTTATTGGATTCGTAGAACTTCCCGATTTGTTGATGTGTATTGTTCCATAAAATTTTTCGCCCCTTTTGAAATATACTGCGTCTCCGGGGTTTAAGGTAGAAAATATCTGATTCAGCTTGGCAATACTTTTCCATGGTGTCGATGGGTTTTGGGCCATAGAAGCGGATCTACTGTCATCCCCACTTAGGTCCGAAAAGTAGTAGTCCGTGGCAAATATTGGTTGTGCAAAAAGCATCAACAAAATAATGATCGAGAGTGTTGAAGTTTGAGTTTTCATCGCCTTATGAATTAATTTTTATTGTAATTTTTTATACCGGATGTTTGATTTATTTTTTATCGCTGGTTTTTCGACTTTCATATTTCAAAATTGGGATTTCAATCTTTGGAATTAAATTTTTTGCAATTCGTATAATCCAATATGAAATTCTAAATAACCTTGTGATTTCAATAATCAACAATAAAAAATTTTAAAAAACAAAATCTTACGATTGTAGAAAATTCTGATGGGCGGAAAAAAATTCTGATTCTTCTGATACAAAATTTCTTTTTTGTGTTTTGTATCTTCAAAACTGTGGGACTTCATTTTTTCGTAGAGAAAAAAAAATTTTAAAAAAAAATCAATAAAGTTTGAGCCGTTTCTAGAAAGGACAGGATTTGGACGGTGATTCTGTATGATAAGGTGAATTCCTTACTTTTGAACGAAGCAAAAAAAAACCAACCGCAAGGTTGGTTTTTTGTAAACTCATAAATCTTGTTGTATTTATTGTAGGTGAAAAATGTGATCGCCTACGTAAACTTGATCTAGGCGGTTCAACGTATTAAGTTTGAAGGAAACTTGGGGTTTGGAATAGTTAGCTTCCTCTTCAATCCAGGCTAATTCATTAATATGAATTTTGCCATTGGGCTTTTCTACTTTTAGCATTACTACCGTATTATCGGAAGATGCCGTAGATAAAAAGGTGACTGTTTTTTCCTGAATTCGAGGAGAAAGTGTAAAAACTTGGGTTTCTGAGACTGAGGACCATGGGGATCCTGCGTTTCTCAGGTAAACGCGTACAAGTACTTCGCTTTCCGCGCTTCCTTTTATTTTGAGGGAATATCCATGGTCATCCTTTATGCTGCCCACAGCTATTTTCACCCCGGATAGTGGTTCTCTTGTGGTGAAAAATAATCCGTCCGTGCCGGCCCCGATTTCGCAGTCTTTATTCAATGGTGAAATATCCTTCTTTTGCATAACATGATTCGTACCTTTAGAAGTAGTAGCCACCGAACGGGCACGCTTTATGTCAATAGGCGTGAAGGGAATAGCGACATAATGGGGGTCATAATTTGGCCAATCCTTCAAACTTACAAATCCATTGTTCACTTGCAGCATAAGTTCACTCGATTCCGGGAAGTTTAAAATGTTGCCACTGAAGGTGATTTCTCCCATCAAATCTGCCGATTTACCGCTGATTTTAATGGCTTGTTGGGAACTTGAGGTAGTTATGAGGTTGTTTTTTTGAACAAGCACGCCCTTAATTGGATCACCTAGGTTATCGTCTGAAAAGGAGAGAAGGTTAGCACAATCAATTACGGTATTCTGTATTACCGATATTTGTCGGGCATTGTGGAGATTGATGCCGTTTCTAGATACAGTAGCTACGACATTTTCCCTAATTGCTATTCCAGACGCATTATCGTCAATATAAATACCCTCTACCTGAGGGTGGTCGATCGAATTTGTATACCTGTTTCCTTTTCGTGTACCTTTGCCATTTAGGATTGTGTTTGACTGGACGACTCTGTTTGTATAATTTAAATTCCGCTTGCCTTCATAAGTATAAATACCGCCCCCGTCGTTTTTGGTCAAGCAAAATCCGTCAATAAGGTTTTTTTCAACGGTTGTGTGGTTACCGCCAAAAAAAATCCCACTATATCCTATATCCTTAAGTGTATTCCCAGCAATGTATGAACTATCAGACCTACAATAAATCCCTATGCCAACTTGATCGCCTGGGTTACCCATTCCGGCAAACAGGTTGATGTTCGAGATAGCATTGTTTACAAGCACTGCGTGGGGTGTCCCATACCTAAGGAAAATTCCGTTTCCGAAGGTACTGTTAATGGTACTACCGGAAATGGTTATGTAGGGAACATTGGTTATATAAATTCCATCTTCCCCCGCCGCTTCAATCGTACAATCAATTATAGAGATATGTGCTCCTTCGGTAAGGTAAATGATCGATTTTCGCGATCCTGTAAACTTCAGGCCCTGTATGGTCACGAATTTGACGTTTGTTTTATTCGTTACAAGGTGATCAACGGTGCTGATTTTTACACTGGGATCAGGTAGGATATTTTTGTCGATGAAGACGATAAGTTTATTTGCGATTTTGTCGTGAAACCATTCACCATGACGATCTAAGGTTGCTGAATGATCTTGAATGAAGAATCCATAGTCATTTGTGGGTTTGTAAGATGTTTGATTCTCAAACAAAATCCCTTGTTGATCGACCTGAAGAATTTTACCTTTGTCAAAAATCCATTCGTTTTTCCGGAGTACAATCTCCGCGTTGGCATAGCGGGAAAGAGGCTCCGTATTTTTGGACAGGATTAGCTTTTCGTTTTCAGTAGCTTGATACCGTAGGAAATCATCATTTGGGTATCTTCCTTTTGCCATCAAAACACCCCCGACAGAAACGGTTTGTACTGTTTGGTCGGATGTGAAATTAATACCGGATAAATCGTAGATGTACTGCTGTTGACCACTGTTTTCAGGTGTCTCTAATTGTTCCCATCCGTGAATTTCAGGTTCATTTCCTTCGCCATATGAAGTAATTACAATCGGTTTTTGCTTGGTCCCCGACTTTCTTAAAAGGAGTTGTCCGAAGAATTTCTCGCCGCGCTTAAAAGAGACGGTATCTCCTGGAGCCAAATTCGCCGCGATTTCATTGAATTTCTTTAGGGTTTTCCACGGTGTAGCTGAGTTTTTTGCCACTATAAAGGGTCTCTTGTCGTCACCCTCAGCAGCGGAAAAATAGAAGGTGACTGCGTTGGCTTGCTTAATAGGAAGCATCGACATCCCAAGACAAAGTAGCGCAATAAAAAATCGATAAAAGTTCATGGGTAGTGTGTTAGAATGCACATCATCTTAGCTATAAATGTAATGGAATTTTTTGAGACATGGCAAAAAAAAACCTGCCTAGTAATAGGCAGGTTTTTCGTTTCGGATTCTATCACGGATTTACTAAAAGCTTGTGCCTGATTAAGGCTTGATTATCCGTCATGATTGAGATAATGTAAAGACCCTTTTTGAGCTGGTACACTGGAATTTCGTACCTGCCAGAACCTGAACTCACGCTTTCAGATGGGAAACTTTGTATCAACTGACCGCTCGTGTTAAGAAGTTGTATATCGAAGTTTCCTATTTCTGTTGGGATTTCTAGCGTCACCTGATTACTGGCTGGATTCGGATAAATCTTAATCTCTGACGGGGAAACATGCCCTATCTCGGGTTCGGAAAGTATCACACCACTTGTAGAATCAGTCAACTGCCGTAGATTACTCATGCTGTAGAATTTCACATCCGACTGGGATATTATCGCGATCGCTGATATCGTTGCGCTATTCCTAGAAGCGATCATATCGATATTGAGGACTCCGTCGCTAACCCTAATGTCTGTAAAGGATAGCCTCAATGGATTATTATTAGACTCTACGAATAAATCAAGGTTATCCTTCTTTAATTCGCCTTCGATGAAAATGTCAAATACTCTTCTACCTGGCCCAGTTGTACTTACCTGTTTTCCAAAATAAATTTCATTGTGGAAAGTAAGTACGGTATATTCTCCATTAGGAATTGGGATGGTATAGGTCAATGTTGGAGCAAACCTGTGTGATTGGAATAGCTTTTCTGTACTTGCCCCTTCGAACTCGCTGAAATTGGACCGATCAGAATAATAGTCTCCGACAAACTCCGTAATAAATTCATAGCCGTCGAAGCTCATTGTTTCCTTGCTTCCCGTTTTGATAAATTGGGATATTCCGGTAGGTTCATTTATGATAGCCTCTTCCATTGAGACAATGCCGATTCCCGAAATTATACCATTATTAGCTGAGGCCGCAAGGGTAATGTTTAAGAACCCATCGGTGACTAAAATATTTTCAAACGACAGCGTTGTCTCTCGGTTATTTGTTTCTACGAACATATCCAAGTCTTCCTTGACAATTTGCCCCTCCAAGATTATATCAAATATACGTTGTCCTTTTTGTGCAGGCACTACTGTACCGAAATAATTTTCCTTATGAAAGGTGACAACGCGGTATTCTCCATTGGGGACAGGGATGGTATAATGCAGCGTTTTCGCAAATCTATGTGTCTGAAACAATGGAATACTGCTTGATTCCGTATTCTCGTTAAAATTGGAGCTCGAGAAGTAGGAAGGGTTATAATCCGATACGAACGAATTCCCTTCGTGAGTCAAAGCCACCCTACTACCTGTATTTATAAAAAGAGAAAATGCAGGATCTGCTATTTCAGGTAGATTGGGGATTACCTGAATGGCAGAAATAAGTGCGTTGTTTTCGCTCGCAGTCAATTCGATTGAAAGGACTCCATCTGTCACTGATATATCCGGGAAAGTTAGGAAGCTTTCCTTGTTTCCAAACTCCTTAAACATGTCAAGATCTTTTTTAACAATTTCTCCTTCAACAGCGATGTCAAAAACACGCTGACCTTCGGTGGCGGTTGGTCCAGACACACCAAAGTATAATTCATGATGGTAGGTAATCACCGTATACGATCCGTTTGCAACGGGGAGGTTGAACGTCATTTTAGTGTCAAATCCTCCTGACTGGAATAGAGGTTCATTGCTAGCTGCCGTTCTCACGCTTTGCTTGAATCCACTTGATGTAAAGTTAGACCTGCTTATTGGAATAAAAGTTATTCCGTTATAGGAAATTTCACTTGTTGAGCCGATCTTCACCGCAATAGCTGATGGATTAACAGGTTCGGTACCGGGGGGTGGAGTTGGTGTCACTTCGACTGGATCCGAAGTGATTTCACTTACTGTAACAGTCACCTGCGGAGTCAGACTACTGCTTCCGTTGGCATCTATTGCTTCCGCCCTTACCAGATAGGTTCCCGCGGTTGGTTGCCAATTGATGGTGTAGGGAGCACTTGTAGCAGCACCAATTAACTTACTTTCGTGGAAGAAGTTAACCCGGGCAATCGTACTGGTTTCTGAAGATGCTTCTGCCGTTAGCGTAATATTCGAACCCACATTAAAAAATGATTTATCCGACGGAGAAGTTAAACGAACAGAAGGTGGGGTATTTACGACAGGATCAATTTTCCCGTCAATTTTTACCAGCACTATTGATGAATAGGGAGCCAAATCCACCTTTGAGGAGAGGGTCCTATTTTTCCCATCCAGATAAGTTCCATTTAAGGGGATAGTTTTCGTTGATTTGGAAGCATTATATTCAAAAAGAAACACTTCTTCGGGTTTTGTTACGTTGACATCCGCCTCTTTGAGTTCCAAATCATCCAGCCAATATGTCCAATTTCCTTCATCTGAAACGAGCATCACAACCGCGTCAGAGACGTTGATTGGGGATTTCAATAGAATTTTATGTTCCGAGATGCTAGTACCCAGTTCTACAGCGGTGCTGGAAGAAATTTGTTGCCATGGCGTACCTGCAAACCGTAGGAAGGCACGGAGGTAGCCTTTTTTTGATGCTTTTGCTTTAAAAGATAGGATGTAATTTTGATTGGCCTTAATGGAACCCACGGCGACTCTAGCGGAAGAGCTACCCGGGCTGTTTACCTGTAAGGCATTACCAGTGAGAACTCCTGTTACCCGAGAAAGCTGGCAATCGCTACAATTTATGCCGTTAAAGTTACTTTCAAAGGTGCCATTGGGATACTTTGAAGTTCCTTTCGTTTGTATAACTTCGAAGGGAATAACATTTCCTGCAAACAAGGAGGAATTAGGGTCTTCGTTGTAGAGTTTTTGCCAACGCTCAAGATTAAGCGTTTCATTTATTCTTTTACCATCTCGGGTGTAAGTAGTCGTTATGCTATGGTTGTCGCCTAGAGGCCTCACAAAGAAATTTCTGTCAAATGTACCAAACTGTGCAATATCATCCTTGCTGGATCGAACCGCGTACGCGGATTGGTCGGACTCTTTAGAAAATAGAATGTTATTGGTTATTATGACATTACGGGTGTCTCCGCCGTTTCCGCTGTTGCCCAACAAAACGTGGATGTCTGTGTCGTAGAAGGTATTGTTGTTGACAATTAGGTCCCTGGCATTTGCAATTTTGATACCCGTATACTTGGTGTGTGCGACGGTATTGTTGAAAACGTTAACCCCAGATACATTATCATCCAAAAAGATTCCACTGGCATGGGGCTTCGAACTCCAAGAGGTAGCTAGAGGAGTTCCGAAGTTTGTTGCATCTCCATTGAGAATCACATTACCATTGATCTCTCTGTCTCTATACACCGTACCGCTTTGCCCGCCAAAAGAGTAAATGCCACCACCGTCGTTCTTTACTAAGCAATAGTGATCCACTAAATTGTTTTTTATTTTTGTTCCGTTTCCGTTGAAGTGGATGCCATTGTACCCCGTATTTATTACCTCGTTGTTTTCAACGATTGTTCCATCTGAAGCGGCGAATATGCCAACACCATTATTATCGCCACTTTGGCCCCCTCCTTGAAACACAAAGCTGTTTTCAACGCGATTGTTCGTTACCTTGGCACCTTGATTTCCGAACCGGAGATAGATTCCGGTATTCATGGAATAGGAGACCTTATTATTGTTAAGTTCTATGCCTGGAATACTTGTTACATAGAATCCATTTTCGCCGGAAAATTCGATTTCATTATTTGAAAACCGAATTCCAGATCCGCCAGATATGTTGATAGCGTCTTTGTTTGCCCCTCTAAAATGGAGGTTTTCTATTACGATGTTACTCGACCCTGAGGTTTTTGTAAGTAAGTGATCCAGTGTCGCCAAGAACGTTTTCTGGGAAGACGGATTACTGGAACCAAAGAACACGTTCAACCGTTTGTTCGAACGGTTATAAAACCATTCCCCATACTGGTCAAGCGTATTGATGTGATCCTGAATAAAAAAACCCCAATTTACAACAGGCGGAAAATTGCTGGTACCGCCATATTCGATTGTGCTACCGCTATGGGATACGATAGGATGCCGGTCAACAATCCATTGCACTTTGCGAATGACTGCTTCACCTCCGGTAAAGTTGGGTGAGGAAGGTAAGTTGTTGCTCGATATAGTCCGAGTCCCACTGACACTGTTTATAGTTAGGTAGCCGCCGTTTACATCTGAAGCATTTGGAAAACGGCCCCGTTCCTGAACTTGGTCATTTAGGACTACTATGCTAACCTCTGATGGAGAAAACGTACTGGTACTTTCAAACCGGCCATTTCCAAGTGACTTCCAACCATCGACTTCCACAAGAGAGGTAATGACTGGATTTGCTCCTGAACCGTAGGCACTGATTCGGATAGGATTGGATGAGGTACCTGATGCGCTTAGTCGGATTGTTCCGACAAAAGTTTCACCTCTTTGGAAATAAACGATATCACCCGGTTTAAGATTGGGAAAAAAAGAATTTAACTTACTGATTGTTTTCCAAGGCGTATCCGGATTCTGTGCCTGAGTTGAAGACCTAGAATCATTCCCATTGGAGTTTGAAAAATAGTAGGATGCAGCGTGGGTAATGGATGAAAAGCAGATAATTAGGTAGGAAAGTAACGTTAATTTAATAAATGGTTTCATGAATTTAGTAAGTTAGAATTCAATGATTTGGTTGGTTTTTTCTTTTAGTAACTTAGCTACTCAGTATTGTAATCACCTGTTGTAAAAGAGTAGTCTATTATTTTATTAGCTGCGCGATAGGACCGGGCGAGTTTCCTAGTAGCAAGCTAAACGCAAACTGTGTTTTGGGTAATTAATGTTGAGAAAACAGCGGACAAAAATCTCTAGAACATTAAGCAATTTTTTTGTCCCATTATTTTCGAACCCATTTTTCCGTTCGTAATATTAAATAAAAAGTATTTCATAAACTAATCCCGTCGCCTTCAAATAGTTACGTATGGTAACTGAATTTATAGATTTTGTGTTAATATATAATAAAAATAAGATTAATTTTTTATATATATAGTAAGTGTATAGGTTGTTGCACGATAAACAAAAAATCTATAGAAGTAAAATTTTTATGAATTAGAATTTTTTTTTAAGTCGATTTCACTAAGTCTTTCGTAGAAATCTTGCCTTCGTTTAGGGCTATTAAATTTTGTCCAAACAGTATTTTATTTCCAGCCTTTCTGAAACTTGCCAGCGTGGCCAAGGGCTCTTTTCCACTTGCACCGGTTTCTTGGTCTACCGAAACCATCACACAGCGGGCACAAGGCTTCGTGACTTTAAAACGGACTGGCCCAATTTCAATACAATCCCACTGATCCTCCTCGAAAGGTTCCGTTCCACGAATTACCAGATTGGGTCGGAAACGGTCCATCGGTACTGGAACCTTCAACTTGGCGTTTAAGAAGTCTAGTGAGGCTTGGGAAATAAGCAGGTAGGGCATGGCATCCGCAAAGCTGACCGATTCGTTTGACACAGCGTACCGTGTGTCTACGGGACGGTGAACGAAGTCTGGCATATATACTAACTGACAGAATATTTTTAATTTGGATTGGATCCATGCATCGACAACGGGGTCAACCAGAAGGGCTGTTACCCTGTCGTCCCAAATACGAACTTCTTTAGTCGGTGCAGTATTTCCACGCGCAGGGATTGCAATTGCATCTTCAGGATGCTGTTTGTCTTTAATCCAAAATCGGCCTTCACGTTTCTCCAGGCCCATCAACGCCATCTCAGGGACGCTTCGTTGACTTACAAAATTTCCTTCCCCGTCTACAACCATCCAGCGACGATCGTGTTCCAATCCTGGAATAAGCACAGTTGCGCAGTCCAATCGGATGCCTCCCATGGATTTTACCGGGTAGTGATAAATGTCCTGTAGTGTAATCATAGTTTTCTTCGGTAAAAGGTAACTGTTTTAGTAGGATGCGACTTATTTCTACATTTGAAAAACGTCGCATCCTGTCTCATCAAAAAGACTATAAAGATACAGATTTGGCAAAAATACCATTTCAACCTGTCATTTTCCTGAACTTAGTGACAAATTTTCTGACATTCTGACACGATATGAGATGTAGGTTTACTTGGCACATTGGTTGATAACAGGAAGTAGCGACAAGAAAACGTAACGAAAATTTAAATTCATATAATCATGGGAAAAATTATTGGTATTGACTTGGGTACAACCAACTCTTGCGTTGCCGTAATGGAAGGGAGTGAACCCGTAGTAATTCAAAATAGCGAAGGTAGAAGGACTACGCCCTCTATCGTAGCGTTTTTGGACAATGGTAATGGAGAACGAAAAGTTGGCGACCCGGCAAAGCGACAGGCGATTACCAATCCAACGAATACTGTTTCTTCCGTTAAGCGCTTTATGGGGAAAAATTTCTCGGAAGTGACCGCGGAAAAGAAGCACATATCTTATAAGGTTGATAAGGGGTCTAATGACACTGTAGTGGTAAAGATTGGAGACAGGACCTATACTCCTCAAGAAATCTCTGCGATGATCTTGCAAAAGATGAAATCTACCGCAGAAGATTTTCTGGGACAAGAGGTGACTGAAGCAGTGATTACTGTACCTGCATACTTCAATGACGCAGAACGTCAAGCTACAAAAGAAGCCGGACAAATAGCCGGATTGGACGTGAAGCGAATCATCAATGAGCCAACAGCAGCGGCCTTGGCGTATGGTTTGGATAAGAAAAACCGGGATATGAAAATAGCGGTGTATGACTTGGGCGGGGGGACGTTTGACATTTCCGTACTCGAACTGGGAGACGGCGTCTTTGAAGTGAAATCCACTAACGGTGATGTGCACTTGGGCGGTGATGACTTCGACCAGGTGATCATTAACTGGCTAGCAGATGAATTCAGATCGGAGGAGCAAATAGACCTCAGAAACGATCCAATGGCACTACAGCGCTTGAAAGAAGCAGCTGAGAAAGCAAAAATTGAACTTTCTAGTTCTAATAGCACCGAAATAAATTTGCCTTATATTACTGCGACGCAGTCAGGACCAAAACATCTAGTAAGGACGTTGTCGAGATCGAAATTTGAACAACTTGCAGAGTCTCTCGTGAGACGTTCATTAGAGCCGGTAAAGAAAGCGATGAGTGATGCGGGTCTTTCTCCTTCAGACATAGATGAGGTAATCCTTGTAGGTGGATCTACACGTATCCCTAAGATTCAGGAAGAAGTAGAGAAATTTTTCGGCAAGAAACCTTCAAAGGGCGTCAATCCGGATGAGGTAGTAGCTATAGGCGCGGCTATTCAAGGTGGTGTGTTAACTGGAGAGGTGAAGGATGTACTTCTTCTTGACGTGACACCGCTTTCATTAGGTATCGAGACCATGGGTGGGGTGATGACCAAGTTAATAGAGTCAAATACGACGATTCCAACAAAAAAATCAGAAGTATTTTCCACCGCTGCTGATAGTCAGCCTGCCGTTGATATCCATGTGTTGCAGGGAGAACGTTCCATGGCAAAAGACAATCGAAGTATCGGAAGGTTCCAATTGACCGATATACCGCCAGCACCTAGAGGGGTGCCACAGATAGAGGTTACCTTTGATATTGATGCCAATGGAATCTTGAGCGTATCGGCGAAGGACAAAGGAACAGGCAAGGAGCAAAAAATCAAGATAGAGGCCTCATCCGGACTTTCCCAAGATGAAATTGAACGAATGAAAAAGGAGGCTGAGGCCAATGCTGCCAGTGACAAGGCTGAGAAGGAGAAAATCGACAAGTTGAATCAGGCGGACGGGCAGATCTTCCAGACCGAGAAGCAATTAAGGGAATATGGAGACAAGCTGTCTGAAGGCAATAAAACGGCAATCAATGCTGCGCTGGATTCGTTGAAGGCAGCCCACCAAGCGCAAGACTTGGCTGCTATTGATAAAGCCATTGAGGGTGTGAATACAGCTTGGGCGGCGGCGTCCCAAGAGATATACAGCGCTTCTCAAGGTGAGGCGGGGCCTCAAGCTGGAGGACCGGGAGCACAAGCTTCGACAGACGGAGCTGCTGCAGCCGGAGACGGAGTTTCTGATGTAGACTACGAGGAAGTAAATGAGGAAGACAAGAAGTAACCATAACGCGTAAAGAAGAAGTAAGAAGTGGCGTCTCTGCAAAGGGATGCCTTTCTTTTTTCCAAGTTTGAAGCGGCTTCGAAGCTGGATTCGCTAAACAAATTATCGTCACTTTACAAACAAAAAAGATTTCTGACACATGCAAATTACTTCAGATAATAAACTGCGAAAATTAATCATCGTAGGGGATAGGCTACTTATAAAACTCAAAAAACCAAACCAAAAAACTTCCAGTGGCCTATACCTTCCACCCGGAGTGCAGGAAAAAGAGAAAGTACAGCAAGGCTATGTGATTAAAGCGGGCCCGGGGTATCCGATACCTTTACCTGTAGAAGATGATGAGCCTTGGAAAGAGCGTAGCGAGAGCATTAAGTACATTCCTTTGCAAGCCAAAGAAGGTGATCTAGCTGTATTCCTACTTAATGGAGCCTTTGAGGTCATCTTTGAAGGTGAAAAATATTACATCGTTCCTCAAAATGCTATTCTTATGCTCGAACGGGAGGAGGATTTATAGCAAAACTATTTCTGATTTCCCTTGGACGAAATGAGCCATTCAGTGTTTTACTGAATGGCTTTTTTTATTCCCTACTTTCAGCGAAAGTATATTTTTGCTCTTAAAATGGGTAAATGACAAACTAACAGATAAGATTTAGAAAATTCTAAATAGTTCAAATTATTCAAAATAAAATTCTGATAATAATGCTAGTAAATATTCATTAAAGGTATAAAGAACCGTAAATATGAATTTTAGTGGTTCAAAAAACAGCCGGATTTTTTTGAAAAACAACTTAAATAGGTCAATTAGGTAAAAAAAAATGCTAAAAAATGAGAATTTTTTGTAAAAACGATAAAATTGATTTAATATTGAGCTATTAAATAAGTTGTAGTTAATTAAGAATAAAATTTTGAATCACGTAATCTTTTAAAAACAACCTAAATCTATTTCAAATGACAAAAATCGACAATTCAGTAGTAACGAAGGCAATGGTGGCAGTGGCCATGGTTTGCATGCTTGCGGTAGCGCCAGCATTTTCCCAAACGGATGACAAATTTGATTTCACGGTAACGCTGAATTCAGACCAGTTCTTTGGATTTTACCCTTATTTTGCGGGATCTTACAGCCTTTCTGAAAGTTCTGCGTTTACCTTTTACGGTATCCTATGGTCCGGTGGAACCGGCGGTGGTTGGGGTAACTGGACGGAGTTTGGTGTTGGGATGGATTTTACGGTAGCCGATGGACTTAATATCAACCCCTCTATTGGGATATTAAATGGTAGCTTGCTATCTTCCACTGCTGCGGGCCCTGCGGTTTTTGGAGAAGGTGTTGTGCCTAACATCGTTGTTGGCTTGGATAAAACATCGGTAGAAGGTGAGTTCTATTTAGGATATTACGCACCTGTTAGAGACGAAGCACCTACCGGAGGTTCTACTAGGGCATATCTTCATTATTGGGCTAACTTTGGGGTAAAGGCATCAAGCTTTTTCTCTTTGGGAGTTCATTACGAGCAACTAAACAATTCTGCTGGTTCAAATGTACCTGAATCAGTTACCTTATACCAATGGCTAGGGCCATACATTCAGTTTTCTGATCCTAATGGTAAAGCGTTTGCCAGATTTGCAGGAGGAGGCGACTTAGTTGAAGGAAATGATTCGTTCTTTAAACTTACGACTGGGTTTAACTTCTAATAAAAAAAGGCGGCTCTTAGAGCCGCCTTTTTTTTTGTATCCACAGCTGTGCGGTGTTACATTTACTCCTTTCGGAAATATTTTTTATTTTTCGCTTTAGGGCCAGTAACCTTTGCTTGTTCAGCAAGACTTGTATCAATTTTCACTAGTATTACCTCTTCAGATTTATTAGGCTTTTGATTTTTGTATTGCGGTCCTTTTACGGTCGGTAAAGAACCTACGGTGGCCATTGCGTTTTTCTCCTGTTGCTTCCAGGGTTTATAATTTTTTGCTTTTGGTCCGGTAACGTCTTGAGAAGATTGTGCATTGGCAAAGCTTGTAGCAAAGGCAAAAAAACCAGCCACTAACAAATAGGTAAATCGTTTCATCTTGTTATTATTAAGTTAATAGGTGTTTAACAGTTAATAACATCTTTTACGTAAACTGTGGAAAAAGTTTGGTAAATCCGCGTTTTTAAATAGGTAAAACCAAGATATATGAAATTTTGTACTGAAAAATTCAGGTATCGTGTAAATAACTCGTTGATACATAGTCCGGGTTTTCGTATGAAGTTGAAAAAAAGTGGATAATCGGTACGTGAAATGACCAAATTTTCCGGAAATCGTGGGAAAATTAAAAACCACTGTGTTAGTGTAACACAGTGGTTTTTTTAAAAAAAAGTATGCGTTTAAAATGAAAATACAGCTGCTACTAGAAAAGAAGCCAAGCTTTGGGAGGGATCCATATCATTATTCGTAAAGAAGTTTTCGGACATCGAGTCCAGCCTGACTTCGGGAATAAGTGTCAGATTTTTGGCAATCTTTGCGTTGCCGGACAACGTTACTGCAAAAACACTACCATCACCAGTAGTGTTATCAATACCGACAACACCTTCAAGGCCTCCATTGAACACGTTGAAGTATTCCGCTCTTGCTCCTATAGCAAAGACATCAGAAGTAGTAGCTTGGAGGTATCCCGCTGCGCCATAAAATCCAGCGCCGTCTCCTGTAGCGTCTACGATAGAAGTGCCGTTTCTGATTTGTCCCGCACTTGAGGTATTATATGTTCCATTAAATCCTAAGAAAACCGCATCAGTCACGTTATAGCCAGTAGTTAGGTCTACTTGAAATGTTCTTCCCAACGAGAAGTTTCCAAACCCAGGCCCATTTTCCATGGTTAACTTCCCGTCTTGATCGCCATAAAGGAAATTCAGGTAGGTTCCGCCATTGTCCGTGCTATGTGACAGCTGCGCACCGTACGTGTAACTGCCAAAAAGATTGAATTCCGTCATATCTGTGGGATTCATTACCGAAGCCATTAATCCCCAGTTTTCCGAAAGTGCAAAATCGGCTTTGACGCCTGTATGCGAAAACGGTCCGTATGAGAACATGTAAGAGGTCGAGTAATTAAAATTTCCAGTAGGAGAAATCACCTCATACCCCAAGTACGTATTAAAATTACCCGCCGTGATGATTACTACGTCATTTAATGCCCAATAGACATACAACTGATTCACAACTTGGGAACTACCCGCAAATCCTCCGCCATAGAGCGGTGATCCGAACACTGCGTCCTCACCTCTGGGACCAAACACCAAATCTGCGACGAAACCGACCTTTTCACCTTCATACGTCGCAATGATATTGGCCATACCCAATGAAAACCCAGGCAGGTTGCCGAACGATGTCGCAGGGGCTTGAAACCCTTCTCCTTTGTTGGGGGCGTTTAAGTTTGTTCTAAAATAGGTATCAACTGATCCGGCAAAGGTTACGGCTGCCGGTTTTTCCTCAACTTCTGCTTCTTGCGAAAAACTCACTGTCATTTGCATGAAAAGAAATGAAAAGATTAGAAATCTTAAAGCTTTCATATTATTTTTATTTATCGGTTAAATTTGATTGACTGATAGGCCCTGGCTTACGTGAAAGAGAGTGGTATTTTTTTCGGTAAGTCGGGGCTTTTATTATGATAAAAACGAGTCGAATATGCTATTCATCGTAGACGATGGTATACCCTCTAATTCCATGTTCGTGGCTGTCTAAGCCGGATTTCTCATGTTCTTCTGATACCCTAATCCCAGTGGTCTTCTTCAATAAGAAAAAGATAAGGTAGGCCGCTGCAAACGCTGTTGCTCCACAGACGAGTACTCCGATTAGTTGTGTTAAAAACGAATGGTCCGGATTGGTGGAAAACAAGCCGACGGCAAGGGTACCCCAGATGCCGCAGGTGAGATGCACGGATACGGCACCCACTACATCATCCAACTTTGCACGGTCCAGCAGTACTGCCGAGAAAACTACAAGTATGCCTGCAATGAAGCCCACTAACAGTGCAAAAATGGGGTTAATTACGTCAGCACCAGCAGTAATACCCACCAATCCAGCAAGGATTCCGTTAAGTACCATCCCTAGGTCAAGTCGCTTAAAAGCGAAGTAAGCTGCGAGAAATCCACCCAGCCCGCCGGCGCAAGCAGAAATGCAGGTGGTAACCAAAACAAAGGATACAAGAGCAGGGTCAGCGGAGAGTACCGATCCTCCGTTAAAGCCAAACCAGCCTAACCATAAAAGAAATACGCCTATAACGGCCAAAGGAACACTTGCCCCTGGCTTCTCCATCGTTTTGCCATTTACATACTTGCCGATCCTTGGACCTACCAAAATTACACCGGCCAAAGCACCCCATCCGCCTACAGAATGAACTAAAGTGGAACCGGCAAAATCATAAAACCCCATTGCGTCCAGAAATCCGCCGCCCCATTTCCAGCTACCTATTAGCGGGTAAACAAGCGCGACAAAGATGCAGGTAAAAATCAAGTAGGCCCCCAGTTTTACCCGTTCCGCAATTGCTCCAGATACGATCGTGGCAGCGGTAGCGGCGAACATGGCCTGAAATAGAAAATCAGTCCAATAGGTATAACCGGCATCTGCATAGTCGGCCGAATTGTCTACTTCACTTGGGTTAAACCAGAAGGTGTACCAACCTTCTACATCAAAACCTAACCAGCCCGGTACATCGAACCCCGGATACATCAGGAAAAATCCTATTAATGCGTATGAAATAATTCCAATTATCGGGGTAATGGTATTCTTAAAAAGAATATTCACGGTGTTCTTTGCTTGTCCAAATCCGGCTTCAACTCCAGCAAATCCTAAATGCATGATAAATACCAGTGCAGTCGAGAGCATCATCCAGACATTGTTGGTGGTCAGTAAGTTGTGTGTGATCTGCAGAGAAAGATCAACTTCTTGTGTTACGCTCTCAAAGCCGAGCGCATTTAGTAGGGTAGGGATTCCATTCATTAGAGTTCGTTTAAGGTTTTAAATCGTTCATAGATAATTGCGAAAATTTTAATTTTTGCTAAATCTAAGTAAATTATCCGTAATAAAAAGAACCTAAATTTTTACAAATGGCAAAAAAAACAGGAAATGGGCGTATTCTACAAACCAGTTTTGTTCAAAAAACCGTAAGATTTTCTAAATTTGAGTAACAATTTGCCCTGAAGTTAGCTTAAGGGCAGCGACCAATAAATATATCTTTAGTTGTAAAAACCGACAAAAGAAAACGGAATTCATAGTTTTTGAAGCAATTAGGTCAGAAGATCAGAATAAAATTTTGTATGACCGTTCAACTTGCATAATACCGGACAGTAAAATAAAATAGAGTTTTTCCGTGGAATGGGATATGATAATTTTGTTTAAAAAAAAATATTAAAAAATTT
>WGNT01000151.1 GCA_016124425.1 Cytophagales bacterium | reverse complement strand
GGTTTATTGGTTTCAACTCACTCCGGTATTTGCGTTTTATCAGGTAGACTATCCCGCGGTGATGCCTCGTAATTTTAGTCTAATACTTCCAAAAGCCGTAGCAAGGAAGGTAACCAAGCTAGGATTGTCTGAAGAAGATCTTTTTAAGCCATTCGACGATTTACGTATAAGCTATGCCACGTCAAATGCCGCGCAAGACATCAGTCTCGGGAGCGAAAGAGAGCGTCTGGAGGAATTGATGGGTCTGATTGCCACCAAGGCCGAACGCTATGAGCCTTCGCTCGTCTATGCCACAAACGCCGCAAAAGTACGGGGACTCAAAATTCTTGAACAGTTGGCGACGAAGTTTCGAAAAGCAGAAGAAGTAAAACAACACTTGGCGATCAGACAACTAAAGGAAATTAAAGAAGCGCTTTTCCCAGGCGGAGTCCCGCAAGAGAGAAAAGTGAATTTCCTGAATTTTTATCTGGATGACCCCCATTTTATCGGACAACTGCTTATGGAATTAGATCCATTAGATTTCAAGGTTATCATTCTTACTCCAGATGCGCACTAAGTCGGAAGTAAGGGCTCTCTTTTTACAAAAGAGAAAAGATCTTGGAGAAACGGAACGGCAGCGTCGTTCAGAACGGATAGCCGAGGAAGCGATGCGTTTTTTGGCGGAGAATAGTGCCCTAAAGCATATACACCTGTTTTTACCCATAGAAAGGCTCTACGAGGTAAATACTTGGGTACTACTGGAAAAGCTCTTTGCCGCGGAAAAGCAGGTTTACTCTTCTGTTTCCGATTTTGATATGCACGAGATGCATACGGTGCTTATTCATAAAGATTCCGTCTTTACAACTGGCATTTATGGACTGCCAACCCCCATAAATCCTGTCAGGATAGCAGATGACCAGCAAATGGACGTTATCTTTGTTCCGCTTCTGGCATTTGATTTGAGAGGGGTACGGGTGGGATATGGTAAGGGGTTTTATGACCGATTTTTTGCAACAAGCAGTAAGGATGTGATGAAAATTGGCTTGTCTTATTTTGAGGAAACAGAACTACTGCCAAGAGAAAGCCACGATGTCTTGTTGGACGGATGTATATTTCCGAACGGAAGCATTTATTTCAAAGAAAAAGGATAATTAATCAAACCGCAGTTTATGGAAAAGAAAGGAATCATTATCGCAATGGCGATTTTTGCCATGTTGTTTAGTGCGGAAGCACAGTCGCAGTCTTATGGCACTGGAATTGGTCTTCGCTCCGGAGTGAGCAATGGGCTTACGGTAAAGCATTTTATCGCGGACAACGCAGCATTGGAAGGTATTTTACATACAAGGTGGCAGGGATTAGTCATTACCGGCTTGTATGAGGTGCACCAGGATATAAATGAAGTACGGGGCCTGCGTTGGTTTTATGGGGGTGGCGCCCATGTTGGATCTTGGAATGGAAACAGAGATCCGAGATGGGCGGATTCCAATTTTAACGGTGCGACGGTTTTTGGGATTGACGGCATTATTGGGTTAGATTATATTTTTCGGAATGCTCCGATCAATTTATCATTGGACTATAAACCTGCCTTAAATTTCACCAACAATGCGGGATTCTGGGGTGATGAAGTAGCTCTTTCGATTCGTTACGCGTTTTGATCAAAAGGCTATCAAATTGGATTGTCGGGCTGATACCTTCAGCCTGTTAGTATTAAATCAAATTAGCACAGCATGCTTGACGTCGAGTAGAATACGGTTCAGTATACGTTTTGCATAAGCAGGTAAAAATAAAAGCTCCCCGCAAATAGTATATTGTGGGGAGCTTTTCAATTTTTGATAAGTTGGTATGTTAACCCTGCGGTATCAGTTTAACTAATAGTCCTGTTGCTTCCGTTACAGCATACAAATACCCATCAGGGCTCTGGGCGATATACCTCACCCTACCAATGTCTTGAAACATTTTTTCGTCGGTTACATAGCTTTTTCCGTTGAGCTCAACTCGGGCAATATGCTGTTTGGCCAGCGCTCCTACCAGTAGGTTACCTTTCCAATTGGGATAACGATCCGAAGTCACAATCGTGGCGCCGCATGGGGCAATGGAAGGTCGCCAAAAATGGATTGGCTGTTCCATGGCAGCGTTCACGGTATCTTCCGTGATGATTGTATCGTCATAATTTATCCCATAGGTAATCTCAGGCCAGCCGTAATTTTTTCCTTTTTGAATCAGATTGATTTCATCGCCGCCTTTTGGACCATGTTCGATTCCCCATATGAGGTCGTTCGCTTTGTCGTATACCAACCCTTGTGGGTTTCTGTTGCCGTAGGTCCAGATAGAGGGTATTGCATTAGGCTCGTTTACAAAGGGATTGTCCGTGGGTATGCGGCCATCATCGTGTATTCTGTGTATTTTCCCATGGGAATTTTTAAGCGTCTGTGCATTTTCTGGATTTGCTCCCCGCTCTCCGTTGCTGAAGTAAAGGTAATTGTCTTTGTCGAAAATAATCCGACTCCCAAAGTGTCTTCCTCCCTCAACTGCCGGGGTGGTAATAATTAGGTCCTCTTGTTGAACTAAGCTATTGCCTTCTATCTTTGCGCGCATAATGGCAGTGGCACCGCCTCCTTCGACTGGTTTAGCATAGGCGATGTAGATCCAGCCGTTTTCGGAATAGTTTGGATGAAGCTGTATGTCCAGTAGTCCTGCTTGCCCTACCTCATGCACGGCTGGTACTCCTTCTAGTTTCTGGCCGGTATAGGCATCATTTTCGAATATAAGGATTTCTCCTTTTCGTTCGGTAATCAACATACGTCCATCTGGGAGCCAGGTCATCCCCCAGGGGTTTTCCAGCTCGGTATAGAGGGTGTCTACCTTGATGATGTGTTTTTCGGTGTTAACAGCGAAGGAATCTATCTCAACGATCTCTACCTCCTCTCCGCCGCCGGGAGCTTTTTCCTGACAGGATGCCCAAAGTATCGTGATACTCAGAAGAATCTTTAACGTATTTTGCAATTTCATAGATTTATGTTTTATCGGGGGCAAATGTAAGAAAGAATAATGAGTTTTGTTCTGATTTTTTTCATTTTGCATCTCTGAAAATCTGGACGATTAAAACAGCATTTAAATTCTAATCGTTTTATGAAATACCTAAATCTTTATAAGAACGTATCTATATATAGTTTAAAAATTTCTATTTTATTATTAATGTATTTCATAATTTAAAAATTGTAATTAAATAAAATATAATACATTTATATATAAAAAACCAAAATATTATTTCATATACTAAAATCCATTACCTAATTTCATCCCGCCAACCGAATTTTGGAGTAATGTGCTGTCATCTAGTACGTATTGTTTAGGGTATAAAAGAAAGCTGGAGAAAAAACTATTCATCTTTGATCTAAAAGCAAAACGACAAGAAATTTAAACCCTGAATAAGTAATGTTGAACCAGTTTACAGGGTACTTCGTCGATTTATTTTAAAATGCTTTTTGTCCTTAGCGTTATTTAAAGCAGATTCTAAATGAACGTACTTAATTAACTTATAAAAAATGAAAAAGGTCATGGATAATTTTTGGAAAGGAATGTTGGGACTACTACTTGTCGCGATGTTTCCGTCTTGTTTACCGGAGGCGATCGAAGACCAGCCAACGATCGATAATGAGGTAATAACGCTTGCGGCGAGTCCCACATTTGAATGGGCAACGAGCAGGTTAGTTGAGGTAAAAATAGAAGGTCTTACACTTCCTATAACAATTAGTAGGAGACTTACACTCAAGACGGGAGATGGAAATATCATTTATGCCAATTCGCACCCGATGACAGAAGATTTAACACTGAGCTTTTCTCTTCCCAATCATATAGAGGAGGTGAAAATGATATATGGCACCTTAGAAAAAATTGAGGAAATCAAAGATCAAAAGGTGGCTTTTAATTATATCGTTCAAATGGATAATAGTGATGTTGACTAACTCTTTAAAATACACTGCAATGAAAAGGCTAATTATACTATTACTTGTATCATTTTTATCAATTGCTGTAGGGTATTCCCAAAATGTAGTTACTGCGTACGCGGAAGAAGGATCACGGAATTTCTATTTTTCCCAATGCTGGTCCATGGGCGCGTTTACTGTAAGCAACGGTGTTAACACAAGAATTGAGGGAAGCTTTAGTTTTCGAAGTAACCAATTGACCAGCGAGAGTAATCGTGCTTCTTGGATTACATCCCCATGGATGTTGCTTGAAGAGGGGTCGATATCTTTCTTAACTAGACTTGATGGATTTCCGGGGACTACGAGGGCGATCTTGATTCAGTACATTCCCTTTGACCCCACAGATGTTGTCCATGGACACGGAGAAAGCGTGACGTTTCATACCTTCAGTTTTCCAGATCCGATTAGGCAGACTACGGTGCATGAGGTGACTGCTCGAATTCCGGAGGAAATTATCGGTAAGCCGCACAAAATCTTTATCAGCTTTATAGGTACAGGTGGTACAGCCAGGGCAGGGGTCGACAATATAAGTATTCCTGGAACCTACTATGCAGATCCATCAAACGGATGCAGGTCTTTAGCAGAAATGCAAGCCGATAGCGACGGAGACGGAGTTGTTGATGAAGAGGATGATTATCCGGATGATCAGTATCGGGCTTTCAATAACTATTTTCCGGCAAAAGATTACAGTACGCTAATGTTTGAGGATCTATGGCCGTCTCTTGGAGATTACGATTTCAACGACTTAGTCGTAGATTACAAAATCAACCGTGTGACGGATGCAAGTGGTGAAATAGTAGAAGTGATTGCGGACCTAAGAACTAGGGCCGCTGGTGCGGGATACAGAAACGGGTTTGGAATTGAATTTACTGGTATAGATCCTTCAAAAGTAATTTCTGTAGAAGGCACTAGGATTAAGGGAGAGACCATACATAGATTTGACGAACGGGGATTAGAGGCGGATACGAGGTACCTCACCGTCATAGCTTTCGATGATGTTTATAATGTATTACCACATGCGGGCCAAGGATCCACGGGGGTAAACACTACTGCGGAAGGCCCATTTCAGGAGGTGAGTACGCTAAGGGTTATTATTAGATTTAAAGTCGACGGAGTGACCGCGACGGGTGGTGAAGTGTTGCTCAGGGAGATCAGCCATGAAAATTTCAATCCTTTTTTGATTGCGAATCAACGAAGAGGTTATGAAGTACACCTTCCCGGAAAGCAATCCACAGCATTAGCCGACCATAGTTTGTTTGGAAGTTCAGACGACAATTCTGTAAGAGGTTCTAGGCAAACCTACAGAAGTAAACAAGGCAATCTTCCTTGGGCTATGGATATTGCTGAAAACATCCCCTACCTAAAAGAAGGGCAACACTTTACAAGGGGGTTTATGAAATTTAAAGACTGGGTAAAAACGGACGGTAATGAGTTTATCGATTGGTACCTAGAACGACCGGGCTATCGAAATGGAGAGGCATTACTGAATATCAGATAAGGGTATTCGGACGCGAAGTTGTTTCTATTATATGATATTTTCTGGGATGTAGTTATTTTATACCTCGTAACAAATCCCAAGAGAAAAAGATGAGGATATAATCCAACTTTGGGGATAAAATAGCTTAAACTATTTTGTCCCCATTTAATAGTTTTTGATTTTAAAAAATGCGTATATTTACTGAGTTTTGGTAAAAAATGCGCAGCTGACAATGTTAAAGGCAACTAGTGGTGGTTAATGCAAATAAGTAGGTTTTATAGGTATTTTTTAGACGCTATAAGACAGATGTTTTTAGAAAGAATAAAGGTATGAACAACGAACACGATGCTCCCAAAGATACTATGATCAACTATTTAAAGCGAGTAGTGGTTTTTTTTATTGTATGGTCGTTATCGCTGAGTATGAATGTATATGCGCAGAGGGTAATAGTCACAGGCAATCAAAATAATATATTGATAGAAAGACTCTCATTTGATGTAAACGGTGTAGAGGTTATTCAGTCATCTCCTACAGATAACGTGAATCCGGATCCGGTTGATGTTGCAGTGACGTTAAAATCGGTAGACTTGGCCGATGGAAGAAGAATTTTCGCGACTACAAGACGGCCTACGGTAACTAGGCTTAATCCGTTATTGGGATCTCAGACCATAGGGCCAGGTGCAGTTCAAATCGTCAGATCAGATGGTCAGATTATTAGCCACAGAAATCCGGATTTTTTAGCTAATCTTGAAGAGATTGTTTCCGCACCTGATTTACGGTCCTACTGGGATATAAACTCACAACCGTCTATACCTTCGGGCGATAAATTAGCTGATTTTATGTGGGCAGACCAGGTAATCACCTCGGGATTTTTGCTGTATACAGAGCGTAATGGAAACTCTCCAACGGCCTTTGTGGCGCTTAGGGAGAATGGTGACCCTATTCCCGGTACAAATATTGTCGAGGTGAGGGGCTTCCAATGGAATACAGGGATACATCATGCGACCAATATTCCGGATCAAACCCAGTTTTTGGTCCTTTTTTCGCCAATGATGTTTGGGTCAACAGAACCTATTCACGGGATACGGGTTTTGAGTATCAATGAGCCAGACGGCAAACTGGTGTTTTTTGTTAATTCATTGTTTGCTGCGTCTGATTTTGCCTTCCGAGTTAACTCTGACACTGGCGAAAACGCAGTCGTAAATATTTTCGAGAACGATGAGCTTAATGGATTTGCGCTAAATCCGATTGATGCCCAATTGACCGTAATCGAACCTTTTCCAGCGAATACGTTGGTACTTAATCCGAATGGAGATGTGGACGTGCCACCAAATACAGCCCCGGGTACCTATACTCTAGTATACCAAGTTAGGACAGGAGAAGGAGAGGTTGCGAGAGCAACGGTCACGGTAGAGGTTATCGAGTACAGACCCTATGCCTTTGATGATAATGTAACGCTTGACGATAGTTTTGGTAAAGTAAATGCTGTCAATGTTATCGATAATGACCAGTTAAATCTGCTGCCTACAACCTTGGCCGAATTGATCCTGACAGAGGTTACCAACGATACGAATGGTATCCTTACGTTGAATGCAGATGGTTCTGTCGACGTATCGGCCGGCGTGCCTAGTGGGACATATACGTTGGTGTATCAGATTTGCGACAGAGCAAATCCGGGGAGATGCGATCAAGCAACAGTGACCGTTTTTGTAGGTGAGACCGTGATTACGGCTGTTGATGATAATTTTGGTGTTATTAATACCCTCAGGCCAGGTCAGGTCGGAAACGTATTAGACAATGACCTCCTGAACAATACTCCTGTAGACAGGGCTAGGGTTGAAGTTGTCTTGACGGACAATGCAGGAATAACTGGGGTCACGCTATCTGCGGATGGGGTTTTCTCGCTTCCTGCCGGACTTCCGGCAGGGGCTTACACCTTTCAATATGATTTGATCGAAACCATTAATCCGACAAACCGGGATCAGGGAACCATTACCCTAGAACTTGTGAACCCTGAGATTTCGGCTGAGGACGATCAAGTGACTACCAACCAGAATCGCGCGGTGAATATAGCGGTATTGGTTAACGACGATATTGAAGTTGGGTCACTAGACCCAGCTACTCTGACGGTGTCAGAATCTCCCACGAACGGCAGCGTAGTTGTAAATGCGGATGGAACTATAACCTATACACCTTCCGAAAATTATACTGGAAATGACCAGTTTACGTACCAGATTTGTGACGGTACCGACGGGCTTGTTTGTGACACGGCCGTTGTTACCATTACAGTAAGGCCGATTTTATTGGATTTGGCAAAAACAGCTGATGTGTCAACGACTCAAATCGGAGGCATGTTATCTTATACGATTACACTAACAAATAACTCGGAGTTTGATCTGACAGAAGTCATCGTCACGGACGAATTGCCTTCGGGATTAACCTTTCTTTCTGCTATGCCGCAGCCGGCTTCTGCAAATACATGGACCATTTCAAGGATTCCGGCGGGATCTTCCTTGACGATAGTTATTGAGGCCATGGCTTCAGCGGCCGGTGAAGTTGTCAACTCCGCACAAGTCGCCGTCAATGTATATTCAGATGAAGTGACTGCACCACCGGTGACGATTGGTCGCAAGGAGGTCAACTTGTCCATTTCCAAGACATCTGCCGGCGTTGAGGTCTATGAGGGAAATGAATTTGACTATCAGATTGTGGTATCCAATGGGGGTACAACTGAGGCAACTCAGGTTCTTGTTACCGATAACTTGCCAAGCGGTGTTGTATTTGTTTCGTTTTCATCTACCGGTTTCCAGGGAAGCCCGACAGTTAACGGCAATACCATCACCTGGACCATTCCGACGTTGGCTCCGGGAAGTTCGCAGACATTTACGATTCGGGTACGCGCCCAGCAAGTGGGAACGATAACCAATACTGTGGGCATCACTGTACCGGACGATCAGGTACTCACCACTCCGGGAATCCAAGCTACGGATACAAATCAAATTCGGGCATTTTTCGTCCCCAACGTGATTACCCCAGGAAGACTTGACGGTAAAAATGATCAGTTCGTAATCAATGGAATTGGCAGGTTTGCCAGTAACAAGCTAACAATTTTCAACAGATATGGTGATCATGTGTTTGAGCAGGAAAATTATGCTAACACTTGGCGGGCAGAAGGCCTTACTGGAGGTTCCTATTATTATGTTTTAAACACAGTCGATTCTGCCGGTGTTGAGCAGGTATTTAAAGGCTGGATTCAGGTAATTAAATAACAATTAAAGGCATCATGTTGGAATATCTTGATAATCACGGTAGGCCCGCCAGATAGTATTGCTTTGAGATAGCGAACGAAAAAATAAGAATGGATGAGACGCACTTTTAGAATTTTAAGTATTGTGTGGCTGACGGCAGTTTTCGCAGCGGATTATGCGCAGGGGCAACAGCTCCCACAGTTCAGTCAATACATGTTCAATGGGCTCCATATAAATCCGGGGTATGCAGGCTATAAGGGGGAACATTATCTACAATCAACCTATAGAAGTCAGTGGGTGGATTTTCCGGGCGCACCCACTACATTTACGGTAACCGCTGACTTCAGTGCCAATGAAGGCTTGATGGGATTTGGAGCATCTTTTCTATCAGATCAAATGGGACCAGCGAAAACGAATGGGGCAATGCTTTCGTACGCGTACCGTATTCAGACCGGGGCGGCTTCTTTTTTGGGATTTGGAGCTAGTGGCGGGGTCGTGGAATATGCCATAGATGGGACCATGTTTAATCCAGCAAATCCTGACGATGTTGATGTACCCCAAGGCGTCTTGAATATATTTACCCCCAATCTCAATATGGGTGTATTTTTCCACATGCCTTCATTTTATGCTGGATTTAGTGCCTATAACCTGGTTGGTAGAGGTAATTTGCAAGATGAGGCTATTTCGCTCGCTTATCACGACGTACATTATTACTTAACTGCCGGTGGATTGGTTCCCCTTTCTGATGCGGTGACATTTAAACCTTCTTTTCTGATAAGACACGCACAAACCGGCCCAAGTAACGTAGATTTAAATGCCATGCTCTTGTTCATGGAGCGCCTGTGGGTTGGGGCTTCTTACCGGACAAATGTCAAAGTGGGTCAGGAATCACTGCAGGCTAATCTAAGCAACAGAAATGCCGTCGCGTTTATTATGGAGCTTTTTGCCTTGGAAAACCTACGGCTGGGTTATGCCTATGATTTGCAGACTAATGTCCTTAGCGGTCTTCGAAACAATTCCCATGAGTTTTCAATCGGATATTACATTGCGCCCCGAAAAGTCACTATGAAAAACCCAAGATGGTTCTAGCTATGAAAAAGATTTTTACACTTGTAGCCGTACTGGCTTTTTCCGCCACCTTTTCTTTAGATTCTTTTGCCCAAAGTGCCTTGCTTCGGTATGCTGATCGGAAGATGGAGCAGGGAAGCTACCTAGAGGCTGGCCTGGGATTTGAAAAAGCCTATCAAAAAAAGCCCACCTATCATGCCGCCCTAGGAGCGGCTGAGGCTTACAGTCAGCTGAGAAATTACCAAAAGGCATATCAATGGCGAAAAAATGCAGCAAGATTTGACGAAGCTGGGGTAGAGGATATCTTACATTACATTGCCAGTACCAATCAAGTCGGTAATTTGGACGATGTAAAAATCGCTCTGGACTCTTTAAAAGGAATGAAATCTGGACCCATCCAACAGCTCCATCTGGATTCCCTGACACATTGGTATGGCAATCCTTCAAATGCGGCAATGGAAGTAGCGGCAGAGGTAAATACAGCTAGTTCCGAATTTGGAATCACTATGGATGGTAAGGGAAATAGCTATTTTTCCTCCGATCGAGGAGCTGCATCGCTTCCGAAGAAACGTTCCATCCGTTTCGATAAAAGCTATACCTACTACACGAGAAAGGCCGATTTTACAGGCAGGGATTTTTTGGGGGTGTACCGAATGAATGTAGAGGGTGCTGTTGAGGCATTTGAAACACCCGTTCCGGATGTGTATCATATGTCAGACCCGAACTTCATGGAGACGAAGCCCATCGTCTTTTATACGGTAACTCGATCTATACAAAAGCCTAAAAGTTATACGGTTTATCCGGAAGTATTTTATAGTCGCTTGGACGAGGAAGGGAAAATAGTTGATTTCACCTCCTTTCCTGCAAATTCACCCACCGAGTATGGTGTGCTTTCTCCGTATGTGGACGAACAGTCCCGGCGGGTATATTTTGCTTCGAATATGAATGGCGGACAAGGTGGATATGATATATACTACGTTACCTATGATGACGATATGAAATTCAGCGAGCCGGTTAATCTGGGTCCGATAGTTAATTCCTCCGGAGATGAACGCGATCCGTATGTGAGTGACAACAAATTGTATTTTGCCTCTGATGGACACATTGGTCTTGGGGGACTTGATTTGTTTGTCTCTCATATGAACAATGGAGCCATTCAAGGAGTAAAGAACCTAGGGATGCCATACAACTCCCCGCAGGATGATTTCGGGTTGTATTTTTCAGATATAGGAGGTGTGTACATTGCCTCAAACAGACCCGACAGTAAGGGTCTAGACGACATTTTCTTATTAGCCGAGTTATTTAAGAAATTTCAAGCTACAGTACTGGATTGTGATGGAGAACGTATCGACGGTCCGCTGGAAATACGGCTAATGCAGGGTAAGGATAGGTTAAACATAGAGACTTCCCAAGATGGGAAAGGCAGCTTTTCGGCTGAACTTGCCCCAGACGCGGATTTTGAATTGGTACTTCGTAAGCAAGGATTTTTCACGACGAAAGACAGTCAATTGACCACCAGAAACCTTCAAGTGGAAGATTTGTCAAAATCTTATCAAATGGTGCGGATTCCCTACCAAACTGCTGTCTATGTGGATTTGGTGTATTACAACTTAGATGAGTCAGCGATTCGGGAGGACGCAGAAGGCGTGTTGTCTAAAGTTGCCGAGTTGTTGAAGTCGTATTCCTTTTTGGACATTTCCATTCGGTCCCACACAGACGCGAGGGCTACAAATGCGTATAATGAAGCCCTAAGCGAGCGCCGGGCCAATGCTGTTAGAGATTATTTGGGGCAATTTGGTGTTGCCCGGTCCAGAGTACGTTCAGAATGGTTTGGCGAAGAGCAACTTGTCAATGACTGCGGTGACGGTGTTCCCTGTCCAGATATAGAGCATCAACTAAACAGACGGTCGGAATTGATTCTACTGGCGTTTCCGGAAAAGGACATGGCTTACGATATGCCACCTGAACTGGAAGGCTTAGACCTATGTGACATTTCATCAATACAAGTTCCCATTGACCTGCCAACTGTCAATTTTGGATTCGACCGCTCGGACCTTAAAGCTACCGATAAACAGGCGTTACAGCGCGTAGCGTTAATGCTTGAAAATATGCTTAACCAACGTCTATCCATTACGGGACATACAGATAGCAGAGGAAGTGTAGAATACAATGAGAAGCTTTCTGAAAAAAGGGCGTTGATTGTAAAGGAATACCTTGAAGGGCGTGGAATAGCTTCTGACCGAATGGTGTACGAGTTTTTTGGGAAATCAAAGCCGATTCACGATTGTAATGCCATTCCGTGCAGTGCGGAAATGCACCGCATCAATAGGAGAACGGAGCTTTCATTGCCGGAATTAAACGCCAATTGGATGAAGGATAAAAAATAACTTCTGACCGTTTTTACGGATCAAATAGAATAGAATTTATAAAAAAGGCACCAATTTCGTTGGTGCCTTTTTCGTTTGTAAGTAATCTGCTTTTTAGTGATGCTCATTTCTCAGTAGTCTTCGAAATAATCCGTTCCGATCAGAATCGGGAGAATATTGTTCGGATTATGACCATCCCCCGACTAGTTATGTTTCCTGATGCTCGGTTTTATTTTGATACGGACCCTATTTATTCAGCTTTAGGTATATCTCATTTTTTCCAGTAGGGAGGAGTATTGGCTGCGTTTATTATGGATTTTTTAAATATAATCGATTTTGAGCAAGGCTGTTAGTTGAACAGCAGGTCTGCGAACGCTAGTACCATATAAAGCCGCGATGGCCGTCTACTCAACGGCCGTCAATAACTGAACGGAATCTGTATACGGTATACCCGCGAGCGTTTTCACGATTTCCATTTTTGTGTTTTCGAAAGCCAGTTTGTTTGCTTCGGAGATGGGTTCGGCAGGTGGGATTTTTTCTTTAAGCCAGTCAACCTGTTTGCCATGCTTCCAGAATCTAAAACAAAGATGGGGACCCGTAGCTAACCCGGTGCTGCCCACATAGCCGATTACCTGCCCTTGATTTACGCGGGTTCCAGCCTTGATGCCGCTGCCGATTTTTGACATGTGGAGGTATTGGGTGGTATACGTGGCGTTGTGCTTTATTTTTACATAGTTGCCATTACCACCCGAATAACCAGCTTCTAATACGGTACCTTCTCCTACAGATCGAATTTCAGTTCCTCGCGGAGCAGCATAATCGGTACCCAAGTGTGGCTTATATCTTTTTTGGACCGGGTGAAACCTGCTTAGGTTATATCTTGAACTGATCCTCGTAAACTTGAGGGGGTCCCTTAAAAAGGCCTTTTTCAGGCTTTCTCCATGTTGATCAAAATAAGATAATTCACCATTTTGAACAAAGGGAATCGCATGGTATGGTTCTCCCATATGCTCAAAATAAGCTGCCTGAATTTCCTCAATTCCCACAACGTTATCGTCGATTAGTTTTTCATTGAAAATTACCTTGAATTTATCGCCTTCCTGTAGCCGTTGAAAGTCAACCACCCATCCATATAAATCAGCAAACTGGTCAATAAGGTCTGGTGTAAGGCCTAGTTCCACCATATTGACATAGAGAGAGCGGGTGATAGTTCCTCCAATCTCCCTTTTGCGGATGACGATAGGTCGGCTTTCTCTGTAAATTTCACCCTCGTTCAATTTGAATACGACAAATTCCATCGGATTGGGCTCGTAGATAAAGTATTGCGCCAGTAGGGTATCCTTAGCGGTCAACACAGTGAATTTTTTGTTGAAAGCAATCCGCTTTACATCAAAAATATCTTTTGATTTTTTTGCGATTTGATCGATGATCTGATACGAGACGTTGAACGGGCTGAGAATACCCGAAAGTGTCTGATTTCGCTCTACAACCCCCTCTATGACCTCAAAGTTGTCAATATTAATACCAAAAAGCAGGTTCTCTTCCCTTTCGATTATTTCTTCCGTAATGGTAACCAATTCCTCTTTTTGGTGGGCAACTTTTCTGTAGTGGTAAAATAGTAAGCTTGAGGCTGTTAGAAAGAGTGCAGAGAGAATAATCCATTTTAACTTCATTCGAATTGCTTTAGGGTTCGGTGATTCGCAAATACAAAAAAAGCCTTTTTTTTCAATAAATCTATAAACTAAAGGCATAATTTTATGCATTTGGTTTGTCAAACTTTGTAAACTGAATTAGTAAACTCTAGATTCAAGTCATTATCTTTGTCCCCTAATTTTGATCCAAAACCTAATATAATATGCTGAGAACTCATACTTGTGGGGAATTACGTCTGACGGATATCAACAAGGAAGTCATTTTATCCGGCTGGGTTCAGCGGGTAAGAAACAAAGGAGGACTCCTTTGGGTGGACTTGAGGGATAGGTATGGGATCACCCAATTGATCTTTGAAGAAGGCGACAGTTCTCATGGTTTGCTGGAAAAAGCAGCAGCATTGGGTAGGGAGTTCGTCGTGCAGGCAAAGGGAAAAGTGATCGAACGTACTTCGAAAAATGATAAGATCGCTACTGGTGACATTGAGGTCAAAGCAACGGAGCTGAATGTACTTAATCCGTCAAAAGTTCCTCCGTTCATCATTGAAGATGAGACGGACGGAGGAGAAGAACTTCGCATGAAATACCGGTATTTGGATCTTAGACGCAATGTCATCCGGGAAAAGCTGCAACTTAGACACCGAATGATGCAGGAAACCCGTAAGTTCATGGATGGAGAGGACTTTATTGAAGTCGAGACTCCAGTCCTGATCAAATCGACTCCCGAAGGGGCAAGGGACTTTGTAGTGCCAAGCAGGATCAATCCAGGAGAGTTTTATGCCCTTCCCCAATCCCCGCAAACCTTCAAACAGTTGTTGATGGTCAGCGGTTTTGACCGATATTTCCAGATTGTAAAGTGTTTCCGGGACGAAGACCTAAGGGCCGATAGGCAGCCTGAATTCACTCAGATAGATTGCGAGATGGCCTTTGTGGAACAGGAGGATATTCTGAATACTTTTGAAGGCTTGATTCGCCATCTTTTTATCACCGTAAAGAAAGTGGAATTAGGGCATGTCGAAAGAATGACCTATGCGGATGCAATGACTTATTACGGCAATGATAAGCCCGATTTGAGATTTGGGATGAAGTTCGCTGAACTTACGGAACTTGCCCGCGGAAAAGGGTTTGCCATCTTTGATACCGCAGAACTTGTAGTTGGTTTTTCGGCTTCTGGAGCAGCAGAATATACTAGGAAGCAGATCGATGCGCTGACCGAGTGGGTGAAG
>WGNT01000001.1 GCA_016124425.1 Cytophagales bacterium | reverse complement strand
GGTGCCAAGTGGTATCCCGGCAGTTTGCCCAAGAAAATCATCTAAACGACCCAAAAGGACGCTGTCCGATTCCTGCTTCTCCGCAAAGTGAGAGGAAATCAAAATTACCGAATCAACCCCGGTATCGCGAATGCGCTTGCTGAAATCGGCCTTTGCCTGAACCGTCTCCCCAAATGATCCGGACGAGACCACGGGGTCTTTTCCGCGCACATACTCCACCACAAACCTGGTCAGGGTTACTTTTTCCTCATCGGTCAACTGATACATTTCACTACTAAGGCAATTTGCAAAGAATCCTTTGGCTCCTGAGGCCAGATAAAAATCCATTAATCGGCTCATGCCATCGTAGTCGATGGATCCGTTTTCATGGTAGGCAGTGAGCATCACGGGGATGAAAATTTTAGTACCTGTATTCATGCTAGGGGTGTGGGGATCGGGGATGGATAATGCGTTAGTACTTATCGGTAAGGGCAGGGCAGCGGCGGCAACGCCTAAGCTGATTTTTTCCAGAAAGCTTCTTCTCGAGCTGGGTTTTTCCGGTTTCAAGTTAACGTTTGCCATGGCTAGGTTAAAGAGGGATTATTTGTGGATTTCTTACATATACTTTTTATGTTCCAAAAGAGACCAATGTACCCCTGCTTTTTTTGAGATCGGTTCAAAAGACTTGCCAGTAGCCACTACTTATGCAATACTTTGTATCTTTGCCGCATCATGCTGGATGAGATCATTGCCTTGATAAGAAAGGAAGCCACCCTGGAGTGGAGACAAAAATACGCACTCAATGGGATTTTACTTTACGTTGTAAGTGCTGTATATATTACCTATCTTAGTATAGGTGTTAAAGGAGGGACTGTTCAGGTGCCTACATGGAACGCGTTGTATTGGATCATTATCCTTTTCTCGGCTGTAAATGCGGTTGCCAAAAGTTTTATCCAAGAAAATCAGGGTAGGCAGTTGTATTATTATATGATCGCCTCGCCGGAAGCCATTATCATTTCAAAAATCGTTTATAACACCGGGCTTACTCTATTGCTGTCACTTCTTGGATACATTGTCTTTTCGGTTGTGTTGGGGAATCCGGTGCAGGATCAACCCATGTTTATGTTGAACCTCGTACTCAGCGCGGTCGGGTTTTCGGCTTGTCTGACCATGGTCTCTTCCATCGCAGGTAAGGCCGGAAATAACGGCACGCTGATGGCTATATTGAGCTTTCCGATTTTGATTCCCATGCTCCTGCTGGCAATACAAATTTCCAAGAATGCCATCGACGGGCTTGACCGCGGCGTAAGCCTAGATAAAATTGTGACGTTACTGGCTATCAATGGCATAGTGGGGGCCACGTCATACCTTCTATTTCCCTTCCTCTGGAAGAGCTGATACCGAACCAATCAAATAGCTTACATCAAGCTAATCACAGGTTTAAGTCCTTGGTCAAATAAAACCCGCAAATTCAAGGAAATAGGGATTTATGCGTTACTTTTGTGGTAGGATTACCTGTAGAATTCTATGAAAGCAACTTGGTGGAAAGTATTGGCCGTTGCACTCCTGGCTTATACCCTGATCGCCGGATTACTGGCTGATGTTCCTAGACTCCCGATTCTAAACGAAACCGTTCGCGCACTGTATTTTCATGTTTCCATGTGGTTTAGTATGGTCATCATGCTTACCGTTGGCGTGGTATATAGCATAAAATACCTCAGAAACGGTAGACTTGAGGATGATGACATGGCGTTGGAATTTACAAACGGTGCCATACTCTTCGGTGTGATAGGCATCGCTACAGGAAGTCTCTGGGCAAAGTTTACCTGGGGCGCTTACTGGACCAATGATCCAAAGCTAAACGCAGCAGCAATTGGGCTCCTAATGTACTTTGCATACCTTATTCTTCGCAATTCGCTCACAGACATTTTCCAACGGGCAAAAATCAGTGCAGTCTACAGTATATTTGCCTATGCGGCCTTTATACCGCTTATCTTTATCTTGCCTAGACTGACCGATAGCCTACATCCCGGAAATGGAGGGAATCCCGGGTTCAATGCGTACGATATGGACAGTCAACTTCGAATGGTCTTTTATCCTGCGGTAATCGGATGGGCGCTTTTGGGAACTTGGGTGTCTACCCTGAGGGTTCGGTACAGAAGACTAGCCCGAAAAATGGAGGAAAAAATGATTAACCAATAGGTATATGAAGAAATTATTGTTCATTTCATTACTAATGCTGTCTCTTTCGCTATATGCGCAGGATAAAATCGAAATCACCGGTGAGGACTACCAAAACAAGGGGGTAGAAATGGCCGACGTGATGCGTTCGAACGGAAAAATATACGTTTTGACTGGGATAATTGGAATTGTTTTGGGTGGAATTTTGGTTTATGTGGTACAGACTGACAGGAAGATAACAAACCTGGAAAAACAATACAACGAGCTATCATGAAATCAAGCACGACGCACTTGACTCACAGTGGGACGATTAGAATCGTGCGAGATTCCACCCCGATTCTGCTCGGGGCAAGTTGTGACCTTTGAAAAACAATTATAGACACATGAAAAAAGGACATATTATAGGACTAGGCATCATCGGCGTAGCCATCATGATCATCATCACCTCCATAGGCGACGCAAGTACCTATGAAAGTTTCTCAACAGCCCGAATGCTTGCTTCCAATGGTGACGAAAAGGCCATACATGTCGTAGGTCAATTGAAAAAAAACGATCTCGGTGAAGTAATAGGCCTTGAGGTTCATGAAGATAAAACATCATTTACCTTTTTGATGGTGGACAACGACGGCGAAGAACAACAAGTATATTACAATGAACCAGTGCCGGCCGATTTCTCAAGATCGGAGCAGGTAGTAGTCATCGGTTCTTTCAAAAATGAAAAAATGTTCGTCGCAGACAAAATCCTTATGAAATGTCCGTCTAAATATCAAGAGACGGATGTCAAAGAAGCTTCATTGTAACACCCTAGTTGCTTACCCCATAATAAACTCTCCCGAATAATGATGAATACCTTTGTTGGTAATCTGGGGCATTTCATGGCAATCATTGCCTTCGTTACTGCCATCATAACTGCCTTTTCCTATTATAATTACATCAAAGCTTCCGAGCTTGAGAAAGCGTCTTGGAGACGGTTTAGCAGGGTTATCTTTTACATTCATTCCATCGCAAGTGTTGGAATCGCTATCGCGCTTTTTGAAATTATCTATAATCACCGCTTTGAATATTTCTACGCCTATTCCCATTCCTCAAAAGCACTACCGGTTCATTACATGATATCGAGCTTTTGGGAGGGACAAGAGGGTGCGTTTATCCTATGGATCTTTTGGAATGTTGTACTGGGACTTATCCTTATACATACGAACAAATTCTGGGAGGGGCCTGTAATGGTAGTATTTGCCTTGGTACAGGCTTTCTTGGTTTCGATGATCCTAGGTGTAGTCATTGGGGATCTTAAGATCGGAAGTTCACCTTTCATACTGCTACGGGATATTTCAGAGGCTCCCATATTTCAGATTAACCCGGATTTTATCCCTAAAGACGGCACCGGACTCAATCCGTTGTTGCAAAACATTTGGATGGTGATTCACCCGCCGACCTTGTTTCTTGGCTATGCGTCCACCCTCGTACCTTTTGCCTTTTTGATGGGCGGATTGGCGATGAAAAGGTATTCGGAATGGGTGAGACCCGCATTGCCTTGGGCAATATTCTCAGCCATGATTCTCGGAATGGGCATCATTATGGGTGCTTATTGGGCTTATGTGACGCTGAATTTTGGCGGATATTGGAACTGGGACCCTGTAGAGAATGCGGTGTATGTACCATGGCTGATAATGGTCGCGGCAATCCACACCATGATCACCTACAAGAAAAGCAGTACTGCGTTGAAGACGTCTATTGTATTGGTCATCGCCTCCTTTATCCTGGTGCTTTATGCGACGTTTTTGGTTAGAAGCGGGGTTCTCGGGGATTCGTCCGTGCATTCCTTTACCGATCTAGGACTATCCGGCCAACTGCTGATATACATGTTGTTCTTTTTGGCCATTGCCATATTCTTATCAATTAAAGAATGGAAGCATATTCCCACTTCTGAGAAGGAAGCTTCGGTATACTCGAGGGAGTTTTGGATATTTATAGGTGCTACTACGCTGGGATTAATGGCATTTCAGGTCATATTACCTACCTCTATTCCCGTATATAATGCGATCGTAGAAGGGTTAGGAGGTATATCTAACATGGCACCTCCCGCCGATCAGGTAGGTTTTTACACAAAATTTCAGCTTTGGTTTGCGGTGGCACTGGCATTGCTGACCGGTGTAGGGCAATATTTCTGGTGGAATAAGATGGATAAGCAGGAACTGAAGGATACGTTGGTTACGCCCTATATCATCTCTATGATAGTTGCTGCTATCATCATCACGCTCGGGAAAGTGTACGACATCAGCTACATCGTAGTCGTACTTGCCGGGGCGTTTACCATAGTTGCAAACGGTTCTATACTGATCAAATTAATCAAGGCAAAGACCTTTAAACTTTCCGGGGGTTCCCTTGCCCATATTGGCTTGGGAATGGTGCTTATCGGCGTAATGTTCTCTTCTGGGTATTCAGATACGATTTCCATCAATATGTCAGGGATGACCTACAAGAAGGATTGGGAAGACGACCTGAATAAGCAAAATGTTCTGCTCTGGATCAACAAGCCCTTGCAGATGAAAGACTATACGGTAATTTACCGGGGCAGGTACAAGAAAGTAAAAGGCGTACCTGACTACGTTAAGGCAGACTTGCTGCAGTCCTTGGACGAAGTCAATGCGGCAGTAGCGCTGAATGATATAGAAGCTAAAGGAAAAACGTATGCTTCCAAAGGGGATACCGTAAGCATTGTACTGGAAGAAAACAGTTATTTCAAGGTTGAATATTACCAAGAAGACGAATTGAAATTTACGTTATTTCCGATGTCCCAACCGAATCCGACTATGGGGTTAATTTCATCACCGGATTCCAAAAGGTACCTTTCGAAAGATCTTTATACCCACGTATCAGCCATCAACGATTATGAGGATCCGGAGTGGAAAGAGGACCAATTCGAAAATGCCGAACCCGGAGGGCAGTTTTTCATGAACGATTTTGTCACCTACTTTGAAGGGACAGAGCTTATCAGCGATCCACAGGAACTTAAAGACCTAAGCCTCAAGGAGGGCGATGTCGCGATCCGGGCAAAGCTTTCTATCATGGACAATGATGTGAAGCGTCTCATTGAACCGATGTTCCTTATTAGGGACAATCAGGTCGGAAAAGTTGCTGCTATCGATTCCGATTTGGGTATTAAAGTAGAAATTGATAACATTCTTCCCGAAGAAGGAAAGTTTGTTTTCAAGTACAACACCTACCAAAAGGACTACGTCGTCATGAAAGCTTCTGTCAAGCCCTTTATTAATGTGCTGTGGCTGGGTACTATCATTATGCTGTTCGGTTTTGGAACCGCCATTTTCCGCCGGTATGATGAGTTTACCAAGATGCGAAACAAGGGTTTAGAGTAGGCGTTTTCTATCACTTTACTAAAACCCCTGCTAAGGGGTTTTATTTTGACCGCTATGTTTGTTTTTCATGAAGTTTGACATTGCTATCTTGGGATCCGGAAATGTTGCTTGGCACCTTAGCGCAGCTCTAGAAAACGCCGGGCACGAAATCACGGAGGTATATAGCCGTAATCTCGATCATGCCAGAAGAATCACAGGCCGGCTATATGCGACTGAAGCTACTGATGACTTGGACTTTTCTGAAAGTAAAGCGCGCATATTCATTATTGCCGTATCCGATCAGGCAATCGCAGAAGTAGCAGATGCAGTAATTTTGCCGGAAAACAGCATCCTTCTACACACTAGCGGAAGCATGCCCCTTGAGATTTTGGAATACAGTTCTGCGAGTTATACCGGTATTTTTTATCCCTTGCAGACATTTACCAGGAATAGCGCACTGGATTTTGTGGATGTTTCTTTACTGCTGGAGTCCGAGGATGCCGAGACACTTAGGATATTGAAAAAACTGGCTGCTAGCCTCTCATCCCCACATTATACGGTCAAATCAAAGGACCGGAAAGCCGTACATGTTGCCGCTGTTTTTGCAAGTAATTTTACCAATCACCTTATAGGTATAGCGGAAGAAATCATGCACCGGCAGGGATTGGAAATGGAAATGCTCAAGCCGCTGATTATTGAACAGATCAGTAAATGCTTACAGGTCGGTGCGAAAGCGGCACAAACAGGCCCAGCGATACGGGAGGATTACCCTACGTTGGAAGCCCATCACCAGTTCCTAACCTACAACGAACAATTGGCGGAAATCTATCGGTTGATGTCCCAAGACATATTGGATGCGAACTAGGTTGGTTTTCCTCGGCCTTTGATCGGTTTTTGCCTACCGTTTCCCGGCAACATGTATATTAGCCCGATTTTTCTTTGCGTTGATATTATTTCTGCTCTTGGCACTAATCTTGGCAGCACCTCCAGTATGCAAATCTTCTATCCACCGCTTTGGCCGGGCATGGGGAACGATATTATGGATGTTTTTTTATATGAGAAAAAAAATAAACATATTGGACGGTGCAATGCTTTTCACTTCTGAAACTATCCCTCAAATGCTATGGCAGAAAGAAAAATTGAAACCACCAGTACAATGACGCTATATGAATGGGCGTCGTTAGCGGAAGATGTTCAGGAACTGGTACGCCGAGCAAAAGCTGCTGCCGAAAATGCCTATGCCCCCTATTCCGGGTTTTTGGTAGGTGCGGCAGTAATGCTACAGGACGGACAGTTTTACAGCGCCAATAACCAAGAAAACGTGTGCTTTCCGGTGGGGGTATGTGCAGAGCGGATTTTATTGGGATATACCCACGCGAATTTCCCGAATGTTCCTCCGGTCAAAATGGCCATAGTAGCTAGACGGGCGGCGGGGGAAAATGATTATGCCACGGTCACTCCCTGTGGACTTTGTCGGCAGTCAATTAGTGAGTATGAACTAAAGTTCAGATTGCCAATAGACATATATATGTACATGCCATCAGGAGATGTATTGCATGCCCATGGCATCGAACAGTTACTTCCCTTAAAATTTGAAGATCTTAACCAATAGGTAGTTATGCACGAACACCCCGTGGCTTATACCCAACAGAGTCATTTCGTTACTTCCCATGCGCCAACTGGATTGGAAACGGAAATATGGCTTGTATTACATGGTTATGGGCAACTTTCCGAATTTTTTATCCGGAAGTTTAGGCCTGTGTTTGATGCTTCACGCCTCATAATAGCGGCCGAGGGAATTCATAGAAGTTATAGAGAGGGGTTTTCTGGAAGGGTTGGAGCTAATTGGATGACCAAGTACAGACGGGAAACGGATATCGGGAACGGGATGCGCTACTTGGATGCGGTAGTTGATTCGGTATTGAAATACTATAATGCGCTGCCGGTTGTCAATGTGTTCGGGTTTTCGCAGGGGGCAGCTACTGTAAGCAGGTGGGTAGCACACACGCACTTACCTGTGGCAAAAATGGTTCTTTGGGGAGGTGGATTGGCGCATGATCTGGATGGGCATGTGATGCGGGAGGTTGCTAAAGGAATTGACATCACTCTGGTGGCTGGTGATAATGATCCGTTTATTCCAAAGGAACTGATCGAAGAACAGCTACAAAGGCTAAAGAATTTTCCGTTCAAAAGCCTTCATGAGCGGACATTTAATGGTGCCCATGATCTGAATGAGCAATTATTGCTTGAAATTATTTGTTGAAGAAGACGTTTTTTTTCTAGATAGGTGAGAACAAATCCCGTACGAGTAAATTAACCAATCGATAACATCTATTTCATAGGCTTTTTTTCTTTTTCGTGGTATATTGTTGCGTCTAGTCAATCCACAGCCTTATGAAATTGTCTTCTTTCCGCTTTCTTTTGCCTCTAGTGATCCTTTCACTTGGTATTATTTCTTGCAAAAATACGCCACCCTCCACAAAAAACTGGTATAAGGGCAACCTGCACACCCATTCCTATTGGAGCGATGGAGACGAATTCCCTGAAGTCATCATGGACTGGTACAAAAGCCATGGCTACCACTTTGTCGCGTTGACAGACCACAATATTTTTGCGGAAGGGGAGAAGTGGATTACGCTTCGGGAGGACAGCATCTATCAGACTGCCTTTCAGGACTATTTGAAAAAATATGGGGAGGATTGGGTAGAGTACAAGGTTGAAGATGATGCAACTCAGGTAAAGCTTAAAACCTTTGCGGAGTATGGCCCTCTTTTTCAGGAGGATGAGCGTTTTCTTATGATCCCTGCAGAAGAGATCTCTGATGGCTACAAGGGGAGGCCCCTACACCTTAACGTAACCAATCTGGATAAGATTTTTCTTCCGCAGGGTGGAGAAAGTGTTGCTGAAGTGCTTCAAAATAATATCAACGCTGTTCTGGAGCGTAGAAAGGAAACAGGTCAGCCGATGATTGTGCATATCAATCACCCGAATTTTCGATGGGCCATCACCTTGCAGGATATCGTCAAGTTGAAAGGAGAGCGTTTTTTCGAAGTATATAATGGACATCCTCAGGTAAACAACCTTGGGGATTCAATCCGTATGGGGTATGAACGCATGTGGGATTTTGTAAATATTGCCTATATGCAAAAAGAGCAGCCACTGCTTTTTGGACTTGCAACGGATGATAGTCACAATTACCATCACATGGGCGCCACCTTCAGCAACTCGGGCCGGGGCTGGGTCATGGTGCGTGCCGACTCACTTGAACCTGGTTCGTTAATAGATGCGCTAGAGGCAGGAGAGTTTTATGCCACTACAGGTGTGACGCTGGAGGATTTTTCTTTCGACAACAACCGACTCAATATAGCGGTAGCGGCAGAGGCCGGGATAGACTATACCATTGAATTTATCGGATGTAAGAAAGGGGAAAAAGAAACGACGGTGCTTAAAACAGTAACGGGCAATACTGCATCCTTTAAAGTAACTCCAGATATGTTGTTTGTGCGTGCAAAGATTACCTCTACAAAGCCTCAGGAAAATCCCGTGGAAAACATGAAGTTCCAAATGGCTTGGGTACAGCCGGTAACTCCAAAGTAGGGAGTTAATAGGAGAAGTTGCCGGTGATTTGGATCACCCCTTCTAAAGCATCAACTGGCAGAATAGTTAGCCAGTTGATTCGGATTTGTATTTTCCTGATTTATAATAATACACCTGTACAGTCCCCAATAACTCGCCCAATTGCTGATCCGTTACTTGGGGGTCGTTGCTTTTGTAAGTATTCGCATAGTGAATGGTACCTTCAAATTCTTGTCCAAATGCAGCAACCAACATGAACATACACCAAAGCAACGTGATAAGCTTCTTCTTTTTTTGTATAAATGCTGTTTAGAAGTAACAACTAATGGAAACGATATGGTTACGCATCATTAAGGGATCCCCGATATCAACATAGGCAGATTTCTGCTGCCTTTATTCTCCGTAGCAGGTAGACAGCCAAAAATCATCTCCCAACGATTGATCGGGATTATAAAGAGGAACCAAAAGGTACGGAAATTAAGGAACAGCGGATACAGCAGTCCTGATAATTTTCCGGTAAAGACCAACATACTTTATCGGCCTGTGGCGAAGACACGGTTTACATTGAAGCCTAATCGAAAGCCCTCACCTGGTACGCCATTGCCTCCGGCAAGAAGGTATTGCTCATTAAGCGCTTGCGATGTTACAAAGTACAGCTGGAAAACATGTCCCCCCGCTTCCAAATCAATACCGACACCGACATTGTTTTTAAGATCGTTATTCAGATTGGGAATCCACTGGAGCGTCAAAGAGGATTTTCCGGAGAGTTTGTACTTTCCACTGAAGCCTACCGCCAAATAAAGGTTTTCGCGTCCTTCAATCAGGAAAACTGGGTTGGGGTTAACGAAGTAAGCAAGCATAGGAGAAGCCTGTAGGCTTATTTTATCCGTAAACTTACGGGCGATCATGAGCTGCCCCACAAAAGAACTTCGGTCTGCCGCACTTGGGTTGGCCTCCTGCAAAAACCCGTAGTCGGATGTATTAATTCCCGCAGCCCCCATCAAAGACACGGACACCGGCATGCTATTATCTTCGGTCTGCTTCAAAAGATGGTACCTTCCGTAAAGCGTATACATCTTATCCCTGCTTTGTCGGGCAGCACCAAGGGAAAAATTACTGTTTAGCGCATACTCAAAGCTGAACTGTATAGTGGCGCCGTTGTCAAGTCCATAGAGGTTTTGTATGCCTCCGTCTATTGTTCCAAAGGTATGCATGATTGCAAAATGGAGCGTTTTTTTATCTAGAGGCTCTACGGTGAGCAGGTTGATATGCCTGGGAGCGTGAAATATCAAGTCCACCTCTCTCTCCTCAACGGCGGGCTTTCGCTCTAACTGCGCATGGGATATCAACGGCAGGCAACAAATTAAAATCAGTAGTAATTTTTTTTTCATTTCTTCGCTTTGAGGATGGCTTGTATGGTAACGACTTGTTCTTCCGCTAACTCGTAAAATACCACTTTAGGGATGTCTATTTTGTAATCTCCCAATAATACAGTAAAAGACGCGTCGAGCTGCATTTCCCCATCTTTTAGTTGGGTGAGTTTTCCGGGTACCTCAATTTCTTTTTCTATTCCGTGAATTTTAAATTTTCCTTTCGCAATCACAGACGCTGTCTGCCCGGTAGACAGAGAAGGAGGGGCATTAATCTTTCCGGTAAATTCGGCGTACGGGTATTTTTTGGTTTCCAGGTAATTTTCCCGCATATGTCTATCTCGTAAACCTATGCCGGTCTCGAGCGTATTGAGATCCACGTAAAAATCCAGCACGTTCTTTTCCAAATCTATCAATCCATTCAGATTGGCTGATTTTCCAGTAAATTCGTTAAGTGGCGCTTGTGAGAGAAATTCTACACGACCGTTTTCCGTGAGAAATTGCTGGCCGACACCGCGAAAGCACACTATCAGCATCATCGCGGCAAGCAGTAAGACCGGTTTCATCAGCTTAAGGTTACGGTGAGCCTATTGTTGCTCACGGAAGTGGGATATGTTCGCAGCGGTTGGGTCGCCGGTCCTGTCACTACTGCCCCGGTACGGTCAAAGCGGGACCCATGACATGTGCAAGTGAATATATTGCTGGCAAACGTCCAGTCTTTATCACATTGAGCGTGTGTACAAACAGATGTCAACGCATTGTAGGTATTATTGCCCATATTCACTATTAAAACCTTTGAGGCTGTTACTAGCACCCAACCGCCCGCAGCAGCAAGGGTAGTAGCTACGTTAAGGTCAACTGTTACCGCAGTCGCGGTCGTTGTAATGCCGTCACCAGAGGCAGGTGGTGCAGGGGCTGGATCGTTGTCATCTGAAGAGCATCCCGTGAAAAAGGCCACTCCAAATAGTGACATGGCAGCCATAGCGCCAGATTTCTTGAGGAATTCCCTTCTTTCATCGGTGAGTGACCCAGTTTGGCTGGTAGGTAGTGTTTTCATATGTAGATATACGAAGAGGATGGAATAATTGAATTTAGTTTTTGACTAATAAGCTGATAAACACCTAGCAGCAAATTTTGGTTCTTACTAAATGCATAGGCAATATAAATAAAAAGATGAACAACTCAATTTCGAAATTAATCTACTATAATTCAGCCATAAACAATATAGAAGGAGGTTTGGGCTTTTTTGAATTCTGGGTACACGAAAACAAGGGGATAGCGCTTAAATAGGACAGGCAGCGGCGTGAACAAACTTCGCTTCAGCTAGGGCATCTGAAATTAAAAAAATAGCCGCTTGCGATACGCAAGCGGCAAGTTGAAATCGCGTTCGATTTTATCAAATCGCCACGCTCTGGGGAATCCTCTCCCCTAGTATGGGTTGGAACTTATCTTTTCTTGTTTATATCTTTTTTCTCGTTGTCCACTTTTTCGGTTTTTGGATCTGCCTTCGTTTCCTTTTTGTTCTTTTTTACCTCTTCGTATTCTTCCTCTCTTGGAGGACGTGCACCTCTAGGGTCTCCTGGCGTCTTCCGGGTAGTACCTTTGTCTACATCACCTTTCTTTTCGGCTAAAGCCGCTGAAGGTGCGCTATTCATACTGTTATTTATGCTTGTTACCATGGTAAACTGGTTTAGTTGTTCAGCTTATAATCCAAGAATTGTTCCATATCCGAACCCAATATATCCCAGTTCTACGGGTTGCAAATTCAACAAAGTCAGCTATATTTACACGCCATCATCCTAATGAGCAGTATGTTACCTCCTAGTTAGCATGTAATTCATAAACCTAAACCTAGCTTTTGCCGAAAAAATCTTAACCACAAGCTAATTGATGTTAATATGAAATCGAGTATTACGAAAACGTCACACGGAGGGATGATTATGAAAGCGACCTGCCTGCCGGACAGGCAGGGATTCCATAGCCTGTCCCGACTAGTCGGGATGACCTTTGAAAAACAATTATAGACACATGAAAAACAACGATCTACACAACTATCCCCTACAAAAGCTTTTAGAGCAGAAAAAAAAGCTTACCGTATTCTCGGTCGTTTTGGCCGGCCTCATAGTACTTTATGGGGTATACTTTATCCTAAAGCTTTCTTCAGGAACCTGGAGAGCGAATAGTATGCTTTCTACAGTGATTATTGGGATGCTTGTAGTTTTCATTTCCCTCACCTCCGTTCAAATCAGCCGCATTGTTGCGGAAATAAATTCCAGAAAGGCTGACTAAGAAGCGTTTTGGGATGAAACCATTTCGCATAAAGGCTGAGTGATTGGGTAGCAAAAGGAATCTATGTGATTCGGAATGTTGATTGGCAAAGGACGATAGATACGTTGACCTTACATGTCCCGGGGCATGTCAGCTAATGAAAAAAAACGCCATGGCAACTAGTTATTAGGCCGCGTCTGCCATGGAAAACTACCGGTAATCTCTACCTCTAATGATAGACTTAAAAAGGTCCGAATAAGCACAATCATGGCTAGCGTAAGTACCCTGTCCATGGTGGGTTCAGTCACCACAGTAGCAATAATATCCGCGGCGACCAAGATTTCAAGTCCCAACAATATCCCTTTTCCCAGTTCTTGCCTGAGAACCGTGTATTTTTTTCGCGAATTTTTTCTGAAAAAAGCGTAACGGGCAAAGGCAAAAAAAATCCCGATAATAATGGTCGCTACGCCTACAATTTCAGTAAATAGCGCCGCATAATGTATGTAAACTTCTACATGCTCCATAGGTCTGGTACTATAAAGAAGGTGTGGTAGACTTGCTGCTAGTGATTACCGCTGTGTCAGCTATATGCTACTCCCGCCAAAACTGGGCCACAGAGCTTCTAAATTCTCAGAAACTGCCCGGGTAAGCGTTCACAATGAAGCATTTTGACAGGGAATAAACCTATGTAAGACTTACAGAGGCCTGCGAAAGAGTGGCTAATTGTCCGATAATGCTAGACAATGTTTTAATCCGCTTGGAGTTTCTCTATAAGGCGCTTCATTTCCGCGATTTCCTCCTCCTGCGCAGTAATGATTTCATCGGCTAGTTTACGTACCTCCGGGTCAGTGATCGCTGCCCGCTTACTTGTCAGGATAGCGATAGAATGGTGAGGAATCATTGCCTTCATGTACAACACCTCGCCGATTGGAGTCTGCGTCCTCACTAACATTAAGGCACTTATAAAAAGTACCAGGCTACCGACGTATACTACAAGGTTTTTTAACTTGTTTTTGTACATTTTTAACATCAGAGAAAGCATGATTACGGCCATTGCCGAAATTCCCAAACAAGCCATATAAAAGCGGGTCAGGCTGAAGTACACATGGTCTAATGCATAGGTATTCAAATACATCGTCATATACATGGCGATAAAAGATCCAGAAAGCATTAGGGCAAAATTTGAATACGGCCCAAGCTGTTCATTATTATGCTGTTGGTTATGATCGGTTTCCATCTTCTATGTTATCATTTAGTTATTTAGGTTTGGGTTTGTGCAAAATTGATGCCTTATACAGGATCAATCCGTATGCGGGTATGTTAGGGAGTAGACTGGATTAGATAAACTCAAGTAAAAAATCATTTTACGCAAAACCTGCGGAAATGATGAATGGGAGGGTTTCTATGCCTCAACGATCGGAGACATCAAGAGGACGATTTGATGATCTATGTAAGAAAAAGCCGCCCATAAACACCATACAGAACGGATTCGAATATCGTCTTTGGCTGAATCGGTGCCCGCAGGGCGAAAATTTGGTCTTGATGGAAGTTTCCGACTGCAGCAAGATCCTGTTCGGTCTTTGCATAAACTGAAGAACAGGCGCTTTGATGTCTTATGGTGCTTCTTCCCGTAAAGCGTTTCATTATGGAGTAGGGTATCTCGCTTATTTCCTCCGCACGTTATGCCACATATCGTTACAGCCGTACCCCATCGACATCCCGACGTTCAAAATAAACGTATCATAATTTCACCTTAAGGCTCACAGCGTAAAAAGACTGTTGTTCAAAGTTTCGCGTGGGATTTTCACCGCTGACATAATCCAGTCCAATTTTGGCGGACTTCGTCCCATCATCCGCGCTGAAAAAGGTGTAGTTAAAGCTACTGGTAAAATACTGATGCTCGGATTTTGTCAAATTGGGCACAGTCTCATGAAAATTGTTGCGGTATTGCCAGTCTACATAAAACCCAAACTTGTCCCTCAGCTGCCTATCTTTTGGAAAAAGGGATACCTCCGCCGTCACCCGAGCTACCGCCCTGTAGACGCTTCCAGCTGAGGCTTGTTCTACCGTGTTTATGCGGTTTTCATTTTCCAGCCCCAGATAGGGTGTGTAAGAAAACTGAAGGATCCTTCCAAAATTAGACGTATTGTTTGGGATCCAAAAATAGGCAGGATCCATGGCTTTCCCTTTGAAAAGGGGAGTAATGTAAAGGTTACCTTGAAAGGAAGTGTTCTTATGTATGTTGTCTTCGTTGTATTTGATAGCGGTGATAAAAATTGGAGACCATTGTTTTTCTTTCAGGTTCCTGCTTTGCCATTCCGAGGAAAGACCCAGCTGCCAGTTATCCTGTTCCTTATCAATCAGGGTGTTTTTGTGGTATTCGAAATAGGGGTCAAGGGACAGCATTGCTTTATTGGGCTTTAGTAGATTAACCCCGATGGCAGCATTAACTAGCCAAGAAGCTTGCTTTTCTGTAGGTTTTGTAAAAGTAAACAGGGCAGGTTCGGCCTTGGCATTCCTACTTTGAAATGATTGTCGTAGCGTGAATCGCTCCCACAGACCATCCTGGCTTTGTGCGGTAAATGCAATGCCCATCCATACCAACCAAAAAACAACGCTCCTCATAGTTTTGACTTTACAAGTTTCAGACAATCCTGCACCTTTTTTAGGCGCTCACATTCCGCCACTGTAATGGGTTTCGTGGACCCTAAATCCAACACGATATGTTGAAAGTAGCTTTTTAGTGCCCGTTTATGGTAAATTCCGAGACCTAGGTCCAGCTTTAGGTCACTATCTTCGTTGAATTTTTCAGGTTCAAATCCACTGATGTCGGACAAGGACAAATAAACATGATGTCGGATATATTTGTCCGTATCATCCTTTTCGATCAGCAGTTTGATCAAATCGCTTAGTTCATCCGAAGCGCTATCATTGACAATTTTTTCTAGTTTTTTGAGGTCCCGTTCTGTGACGGTTAAGTAGATTTTGTGTTTCATCCTTCCAGCTCATTATGGTGCTGGGAATGCAGAAAATGTGCCGGAGCTATGGGAGTTCCTGGCGTCGGAGACGAAATGGATGCGCTCTTCTTTGAGGAGATGGCCGATAGGCGATTATTGGCGTACAATATTGCGGCGCAACTTGAGTCAAGGCTGTTTTACCGGTAGTGATTACTTCCTGATGCGTAGCGCTAGCATGACGGAATCCGAGGAATCTTTCACGGATCAGTCTACCCTTCTAAAGGGTGTTTGTTGGCGTATTATTTTCTTTTTGAGGTGTTTGTTACCCAAGCAAGTGAGATATTAATTAAGGCATGGATGCAAGATGTAACAAAAGTCTTAGTTTTTGAAACATCTGTGCTAACAATAACAGGTTGTTTTGCCCTAGCTTTGAGTAAACAACTTCGAAGAAATTTTAAACGACGACCAACATGAACACAACTACTGGAAATAATGACCTTGTTGAGCATCCGCTTCAACCTGAGTTAGTGGTAATTTACATTTTCTAAACAGCTATAGCTTCTGCCCGTTGCAAATGCGAGCCGAGACAGTGCAAGGGATCTTTCGCCGGCAGCGGCAGGAGTTATTTTGTTTGCCAATGGTTGTCACGTAGTTGGGGCAGGTTATTAATCTTTGTAAGGTCGTTATAATTGAAAGAGTATAAACATACAGTCAACTTTAAACGCACTAAGATGAATTCGCTATCGCTAAAGACCAACGTGTTACAAAAACCGCTTCAAATAGCCTTTGTACTCTTCTTGATTTATATGGCCTACATGGCCTTGTACCACGGTATAAAGGGATTGGCTTATTTTCAGAATAATTCCAATACAGTAACAAATCCTGTTATTCTTTTGGCACATATTGGAACTGGTTTCATAGCTCTTGTAATAGGACCTTTGCAGTTTTCAAGCGTACTGAGGAAACGCTACCTAAAAGCCCATCGCTCGGTCGGCAAAATCTACTTGGTAGCGGTCCTCTTGAGCGGTATTTTCGGCCTTTTAATGGGAACCTACCGGACATTCTTCCTCGATCAAGTTGTTTTTGGTACAGGAACAATGGGGCTTGCTTTGGCATGGCTTACTACTGCTATTGTCGCATATAGTTATATTAGGAAAGGTCTGGTGGAAAAGCATAAGGAGTGGATGGTTCGCAACTATGTGGTTACCTTTGGATTCGTAACCTATCGGATTGGCGCTGAGTGGATGATTGACCATGGCTTTAGTTGGCCGGAAACAGCTGTTATGGCTTGGTTATGTTGGGTACCTCAATTAATGGTGGTGGATTATTTTTTTCAGCTAAGAAGCAAAGATAAACGGCAAAAGGCCGAGACCCCTATAACCGACGTATTGTTGCACCGCTAAAAGAAGTTACATCAATCCTTTTGCATGTTAAATAATAGCCTGCTTGACAATGTGAAAGGTGGTAAATTTTCTATCAGAAAATGCAAGAGAATCGCTTGCGCAAGGCTCCCGGACCTAATTGGCGATAGGCCGTTTGATTCAAGAATTTCTTTTGGTATTTGCATATGGAAAAGTTCACGGCTATTCCATATCCACCTGAAGGGAACAATTGTGCTAATTTTTGAAACATATGTTCTAGTAGGCGCTCTATGATTTTGGTAGCTTTAGGGTAGAGAGAGCGTTGATAGATGTTGATGAAGTTCAATGTTAACAGTCTCCCGATTCTAAACGGCTAGATCGTGGACCATAATATTCCTTTTCGCTAGATGGGCAACGTAATTAGAATATCGCTTTTGACATTATTGACATCCATCATAAACCCTGTGGTGATGGCTCAAGATAATGACCCGATATTCCAGCGTTTTTCAATTCAGGAAGGGTTGAGCCACAACAGCGTTTTATGCATGATTCAGGATAGTCGGGGATTCCTTTGGATCGGAACCTACGATGGCCTGAACCGTTTCGATGGCTATCAGTTCAAGGAATACAATCACGATTATCAGGATTCCACAACGATTTCCACAAACCTAACCATGGCGTTGTATGAGGATAGTAAGGGGTTTATTTGGGTGGGTACCGCCGGGGGGGGCTTGTGTTACTTTGATCCTCAATCCGAAAAGTTTACCCGGTTTCCCCTTGTAGTCGAAGGAAATGGGGCCTATGAAGAAGTACCAACGATAAGTTCTATTCAAGAGGATTTACATGGCAATATGTGGGTAGGCACCATCTATGGGTTGTTTAAACTAGAATCGGACAAAAAAGCGTCTGTTCACTTTCCCTTGGGTTCATCGAAGCTGATCATCAACAGCATTACACGGGACAGATCCGGGAATATATGGGTGGGGACCTTTAAAGGCTTATTCAAAATTCCTTTCGATGATCCTACATCCTTTATTCACTGGAAGCACGATCCGGAAGTAGTGGAAAGTATCGCCAGTGACGAAGTAAGGGCCGTTTTTGAAGATCATCGAGGAACATTATGGATTGGATACATCGGTGGACTGGATAGTTTGGACCGAAAGACCAATGAATTTATTCATTATCGGCATGATCCACACGATCCTAATTCGTTGAGTACCGATATCCTAAATGCAAAGGCCATCACCGAAGATCAATGGGGAAATCTGTGGATTGGAACCACCAAAGGGCTGAATAGGCTGGATTCGGAAAGAAGTGTTTTTACGCGCTATCATTCAGAGCCCAATAATGTACATTCGATAGGTAGTGACGACATCCATGCTGTCCTGCTGGACAAGATGGGTAACCTATGGGTTGGAACAGTGAATGGAGGTATAAGCTTATCCAATTTGCAACCACGGGAATTTTACCTGATTCAACATCTACCGGATAATCCCAATTCGTTGAGCAGTAACCTGGTGCGGTCGATTTATGAAGACACGAATGAAATCTTGTGGATTGGAACCGAGGGTGGAGGCTTGAATAAATATGATCGGAAAAACGGAACCTTCACTCATTTCAAACACGAGCCAGATAACCCGAAAAGTCTTTTTAATGACTTGGTTAGTTCCGTTTTGGAAGACAGTAAGGGTAACTTTTGGATAGGCTACGGGGGTAATAATTTTCTTCTCGAATTGGGTGGTGTGAGTAAAGTTGATAGCTCTTCTAACAAGGTTACTCATTATGACATTCAAGCCTCAGCGAATTCCGGAGGAGACAGGGAAGTGGTGGCTATTTTTGAAGATACACGAGGTACCATTTGGCTTATCACACAAAATGGTCTAAAAAGATATTTAGAAGAGACGGATGCCTGGGATCATTTTTTACGCGACGCATCGAATCCGGAGGGAATCAGTGATTCTTGGTGTTACACGATTTTTGAAGACAGCAGGGAGGAGTTATGGATCGGAACCGGTGGTATCGCGCTGAATAAAATGGATAGGCAAAGAAAAGGTAGGTTTCAACATTTTACCACTAACCCCAAGGATCCGACTAGTTTGAGCAGTCATTCGATCAGACATATCGTAGAAGACAAGCACGGCTTTTTGTGGTTTGCTACGAGTGGAGGAGGAATATGTCAATATGATCCGCAAACAGGGACTTTTACCCCTTTTACAAAAAAGGATGGGCTCCCTAGTAATACCATTAACCGTATCGAAATAGACGAACAAGGGAAGTTCTGGATGAGTACGAACAAAGGCATATGTCGTTTTGATCCTGAAACAAAAGAAGTGCAAAGCTTTGACCTTGGCTATGGATCGTTAAAGCATCACTTTACGACGGGATATTTCAATGGAGGGTCCAGCACAACCGGGAAGGACGGCACCTTGTATTTCGGGGGGAGTGATGGGGTGGTTTACTTTCATCCTGAGAAAATTGCGCCCGCCCCAAATCCCGCTCCGGTAGTGCTAACCCGGTTCTCTGTATTCGATACGGCTGTGCCGGAATGGAATGAATCCATGGATATCGTCCTGCCCCACGACCAAAACTTCATTTCGCTGGAATTTGCGGCGTTGAATTTTGTAAATGCCCAAAACAACAAGTATGCGTATTTCTTAGAAAATTTCGATCAGGACTGGATTTACTCAGAGGACCGACGATTTGTAAGCTATACAAATTTGAGTCCAGGCAACTATGTTTTCAGGGTAAAATCCTCCAACTATGATGGTGTCTGGAGCGATCCGGGAATCAATTTGAACCTTACCATACTACCACCTTGGTGGAGCACTTGGTGGGCTTATCTGCTTTTTCTGCTAGTAGCGATTTTAGCCTTATATTGGATGAGAAGAAGCATTATCTTTTGGGAACGGATCAATTCCGACCTGAGGTTTCAACGACTTGAAGCCGAAAAAATGCACGAGTTGGATCGGGCGAAATCGGCATTTTTTGCAAATATTTCCCATGAGTTTCGGACCCCGCTGACGTTAATATCCGGCACGGTGGAGTCGCTGAAAAAGAAAGAAGGGAGATGGGCGGAGGACTTTGAACTCATTGAAAGAAATGCTTCTAAGCTGCTTCAATTGATTCATAAACTGCTGGACCTATCTAAGTTAGAGTCGGGGAAACTTAAGGTAGATCATAAACCGGGTAGTATCACCTCTTTTTTGGAGACAGTGACAGGTTCCTTTATTTCACTCTTTGAAAGTCGGGACATCTATTTCAACACGGACCTGCCTGAAGAGGAAATCATCGCTTCTTTTGATGCGCCCAAGCTTGAAATGATTTTTTCGAACCTTTTATCCAATGCCTACAAATTTACCGCTAGCGGAGGAGAAGTAAGCTTCTCGGCCGAGGTAAGGACGGAAGGTGTAGATCGGCTCAGGTTAAGTATAGCGGTAAAGGATACCGGAATTGGTATTCCGTCGGACAAGTTAGATCATATTTTCGAACGGTTTTATCAAGAAGAATCTACCAATACTAGAAGCTACGAGGGCACCGGTATTGGCCTATCTCTGGTGAAGGAGCTTTCCGACCTGATGGACGGGCAGGTTTCTGTACGAAGCACTGTTGGAAGAGGGTCTGTATTTTTTGTGGAACTCCCCCTAAAGCGTGTAGATCCGCTTGCTGTTGACCCGATTTCCGCGGGGCATCATCATATTTTCTCCCCGGCGGTCGAAGTAAAGCCCACTGGGGAGCTAACTACGGAAGGGGTAAACTTACCAACTGACGCTGGTAGACCGAAGCTATTGCTGGTGGAAGATAATGTAGATCTTAGGAATTTTATGCGCGAACAACTTCAGGGTGCCTATTTTATTTTGGAAGCGGAAAATGGTCACTTAGGAGTACAGCAAGCCTTGGATTCATTGCCTGACCTCATCATCACGGATTTGATGATGCCTGAAATGGACGGGATCCGGTTATGTGAAAAACTAAAGAGCGACGACCTTACAAGCCATATTCCGATAATTGTACTGACGGCAAGGGCAGATATGGAAAGCAGGCTCGAAGGGCTTGATATGGGGGCGGATGATTACCTGACGAAACCATTCAAAATCGAAGAACTCTCGGCGAGGATAAAAAATCTTCTCGAATCCAGAAGAAAATTAAGAGAAAAGTTCCAAAATGGATTCTCTTTAAACCCCATAGAAATCACAGCAACCTCTGTGGAGGAAAAGTTTATGCAAAGACTTTTCGATATTATGGAGGAGCATCACACGGATCCGGCTTTCGATTTGGAAAAGTTATGTAAGGTAATCGGCATGAGCCGAACAAACCTCTACCGTAAATTAAAAGCCATCACTAACCAACATCCTACCGAATTTATCCAGTCTTTTAGGCTTAAAAAGGCCGTTATGCTTTTTAAATGCCGCTCCGGAAATATCAGCGAGGTAGCCTATAGTTTAGGGTTTAACAGTCTAAGCTATTTTACAAGAATCTTTAAAAAACACTATGGGGTGACACCCACCGAGTATATACAACAGTTTTCAGAAACTCAACTTGTAACCGACAATCATCAAAAGCATGAAAAAAGGAATGATTAAACTCAGCGTATTGTATCCGAACGTAGATGACGCAACCTTCAATATGGATTACTACTGTGATCACAATCTTCCCTTAGTAAGAAGCTTATTGGGAGATCATTGTAAACGCATTGAAGTGGAGAAGGGACTTGCAGGATTGGGGGCCCCTGATACCCCGGCCCCCTACATCGTATGCGGCCATTTATTCTTTGATTCAATGGCTGATTTACACGTGTCAGTGAACGCAAACCTCGAACAGATGGTTGGCGATATCCCCAACTTTACTAATGCCAAGGCTGTGGTACAGATTGCTGAGGTGGTGATGTGAAAAACGCTATGGCATCTTTACCAAATGTTTATTCAGACAGTTACCGCCTATCCGTCGGTGTTCATTAAGTTGGCAATCGTTGAATTTAAAGCTAAATATCATGAAAATAGCCACAGTCCATTCTGCAATAGTTATTTCAATTCTT